>JBEBGM010000030.1:0-52929 GCA_040081455.1 Bryobacteraceae bacterium | reverse complement strand
AGTTGGCGATGGGAGAACCTGCGTAAATTCGAGGAAAGAGAGCTGCTCGACGGAAACCAGGTTGACGGTCACGTAAGCGCGCAAATAGGCGGACAGACTGGATGCGAGGTTTCGCACGAAGTTTTCGTGCAAAAGGTGAACGGAACGAAGCTGGTCTTTGGCGATGCGGTCGGGACGACGGAAGTCGTAAGACTGAGCTTTCTTCGAAGCCGTATCCGCCGCCGATGCTTCTCGCAACTTCTTGAATACATCATCGATTTCCTGTTGTGAGAGGACGCGGTCCGCCATAAGTATCCATCGGCGAAGGCGGCCGAAACTCAAGGCAGGATTAATCCGCGCCGGCTGCTGCGACCCATGCGAAAATCAAAGGGTGGAGCGGTTTTGGGTCAAGAATTTCGGGTGCAGGGCATCTCAGGCCGATGGCGCGGCGATTGAGGCCGGACTAGCGTCCAAAGGTCTGGCCGCCAGTGAGCTTGGCGAAGCAGATCTGGTTGTTTTGAATACCTGCACGGTCACGGCGACCGCGGACGACGAAGTACGCCAAACCGTGCGGCGCATCCGCAGGGAAAGGCCCGAAGCGCGCATCTTGGTGACAGGTTGCTACGCACAGCGGGCTCCGGAAGAAATCGCAAGGCTTGATGGCGTTTCCCTGGTGGTGGGGAACTCACACAAAACGCAGATCGCCGAGTTGGCGACGGCAGACGATTTTCAGCAGCCGGATTATCACGGACAGATCGCGATTGGCGATATCTTTGCGCAGACTGATTTTCTCTCCGCTCCCGTGGAAGATGCGGCGGGGGATCGTACTCGTCCGAATTTAAAGATCCAGGATGGCTGCAACAACCGTTGCTCGTTCTGCATTATTCCGTACGTTCGCGGACGATCGCGCAGCGCTCCGCTGGAGAAGGTGATGGAGCAGGTGCGGACACTCGGCACGAATTACCGGGAAGTGGTTTTAAGCGGCATCAACCTGGGGCGGTGGGGGCGTGACCTTGCAGCGGCCGATGCGAAGAGCAAGGTCCGTCTGGTCGATTTGGTGCGGAAGCTGTTGGCGGAGACTCCAGTAGAGCGATTGCGTTTGAGTTCCGTGGAGCCGATGGATTTTTCGGATGACCTGCTGGTGCTGATGGCCGAATCTGCCCGCGTCGCCAAACATGTGCACGCACCGCTGCAATCGGGATCGGATGCCGTGCTTCGCCGGATGCATCGCAAGTATCGCCCGCGCCATTATGCGGATCGCATCGCCAAGGCCCGCGCGCTGATGCCGGAGTGTGCGGTGGGGGCTGACGTGATGACCGGTTTCCCGGGGGAAACCGATGCGGAGTTCGAAGAAAGCCGCGCGTTCATTGAAAGCCTGCCGTTCACGTATCTGCACGTGTTCACGTATTCGGAACGGCCAGGCACGCCCGCGGCGGAGTCTTTGACACAGGTTCCACAGTCCGTGCGCAAGGATCGGACCCGCATTTTGCGCGATTTGGGCGCTCGCAAGGGCCTGGAGTTCCGGCAGTCGCTAGTCGGGAAGACGCTTTCGGTGGTCACACTATCGAGTGGCGAAGCACTCAGCGATAACTTCGTGAAGGTGGCGTTGGCCAGGCCGAGACAGGCGAACCGCATCGAAAGCATTCGTGTGGGTGGAGTCACCAGGGACGGCGTCTACGAAGCGGGCGCCATCACGATTCTGCAATAGACGCTGGCGCAAGATGGGTTCTTCTTCGACTTGGGGGTTGGCGATTGCCGCTGCTGTCTTAGCGGGTGCCATAGGTTACGTGCGCGAAGTATACGGCAACGGCTTCCGGAGGATTCAGGAAAGAATTTTCCGCTACAAAGGGGCGTGGATCATCTCCGGACTCGTGTTCCTTGTCGCGATCTCGCCGCCGTTTCTGCCGTTCTCGTTCCTGATTGGCTGGCCCGCGTTTGGATTCGGGAATTGGTTCGGGCGAACCGTTAGCAACCATCGTGCGGCGCGCGCGAAAGCACAGTTGGAATAGTTCGCGGAATGCTCTAGACGAGCATCGTTGCGATATCGACGGACGAACGGTGGCCTTCCACCACCACAATGCCGCTTTCGGTCACGTGGTAAAGAAGCTTGTCTTGTTCCAAGTCGTAGCCAATCATCGCGTCTTCCGGCACACGGACGTTCTTATCGAGAATCGCGCGGCGGATCTTGGCCCCGCGGCCGATGACGCAGTTATCGAAAATGATGGAATCCTCCACCACGGCTCCCGATAACACGCGTACGCCGCGGCCCACGACGGAGTTGCGCACGATGCCGCCGGAAACAATGGTTCCGCCGGAAATGATCGTATCGTAGGCCTCGCCGGCCTTTCCCTGTTCGTCATGAATCAGCTTCGCCGGGGCATCGAAGTAACCTGCCGTGCGCAGAGGCCACTGACGGTTGTAAAGGTTGAGTTCGGGTGTTGCGCGGCGCAGGTCCATGCTGGCGTCGTAGTACGCATCGATGGTTCCTACATCGCGCCAATAAGGCTTTTGTGCTGGGGGATCGCCGGGAATGGTATTGGTTTGGAAATCATAGGCGAACATTTCTGATCGGCCGATCAGGCCCGGCAAAATGTCGCGTCCGAAATCGTGAGTGCTGTCTTCCCTCTGCGCGTCGGCGTACAGTTCGCGAAGGAGAACGTTGGTGGAGAAAATATAGTTGCCCATCGACGCATAAACACGCGAGGGATCGCCTGGAATCGTTGGGGCATCGGCGCGCTTTTCGTGAAATCCAGTGATTTGGCCCTCGGCTCCCGTTTCAATTACGCCGAATTCAAATGACAGATCCTTACTTACCGGAATCGCTGCGATCGTCACTTGCGAGTGTTTGTGGATGTGATACTCCAACATCTCGCGAATGTTCATACGGTAAATGTGATCGGCGCCGAAGATGACAACGTAGTGCGGGGCGGCCTGCTCGATCAGGTTGATGTTTTGGTAAATCGCATCCGCGGTGCCGCGATACCAGCTGTCGCCAGGCGTACGCATTTGCGCTGGAACCGGAATGATGAACTGTTGTTTGAGAAGTCCGCTCACTTCCCATCCATCACGCAGGTGTTGCAAAAGCGACTGGCTTTTGAACTGGATGAGTACGTAAGTGGAATAGATTTCCGAATTCAGCAGGTTGCTGAGTACGAAATCGACAATGCGATATCGTCCGCCGAAGGGCACGGCTGGCTTCGCCCGCTCCTTGGTGAGCGGATAGAGCCGGGTGCCTTTTCCTCCGGCGAGCACAAACGCGAGCACGCGTACCTGCATCTTAGTTTTATTTTTGCAGGACCACGCGGCCAGAAGCAATCATCCGGTTCAATGATTTTTCTTATAAGGTACTACCAGGAAAACGGATCGGTTCGGTCGGAATTACTGCGGACGTTCGGCCGCAAGCGACTTGAGAAAGTCCGGTGCCAGGGGCCATTCTGCTACGACGGAGGCTCCTTTTTGCTCGATCAATCCATTCGCCAGCAATCCTGTCAGGTCCCCGGAGCCACCGCCGGCGGGCGCAAGCTGCCGCAGGGATGCCGACAGGGACTGAAACTGTTGTTTGACGGAGGCAGCGGCATTTGGCGTAGAAAAGGTCACATCGGCGCGCAGCCGCAGCCCATTTTTGCCCGGGCCAGCCGATAACGCGATGCTCTGGGCATCGTTGAGCGGCGTCAGCAGTACTTGGACGCCACCCGGCAGCCCGTCCGTCTTTTGGAGCGATTGGCGTGGCGCCCAGAGCCACACCGGGTCTTCGGGCAGGATCTTGGGTTTGCCTTGTCCCGGAGAAATCGACGTCACCCCGCGCTCTTCGCTGGTGACCGCGAGCGCCAGCACGTCCCGCCGGATCGGGTAGAACGAAATGTTGCGGTCCGGAGCGCTGGCCGGCATGGTGCAGATGGTGTACTGGCAAACCCCGCCCTGGGAACGTGCGTAGGCGGCCAACTGTTTCCAATCGAAGCGCCCTCGGATGGCCGCAAATATTCGGCCGGAATCGAATACCGCGGCAACCGCATTTAAATCGCTCCGGTAGTCGAAGCCGGTTTGGTCGACAAAGTTTCTGTAGTCGGGTTCTTCCGCGGCCTTGGAACCAGCCAGAACGTCCAGAATGCCGCCTTGCCGCAGTTGATCAACATCGAGAAACAAGAGTGTTCCACGGTCCACCGGCAGGGCCGAAAGGAGTTGCGAAGCATCATACGGCCTTGCGAGAGAATGCCAGCGCGCGAAGACAATCGCCCCCGCGCACAACGCGATGACAAGGATGGCAAGCTGCCACGGCTGAAATCGAAAGCGCACTGTCCGTAGGTTACACCGTGACGGTCGCAGCTGTCCGCGATTTCTTCCAGAGCGCGATATAGGGCTGCAGATCCGCCATCATTGCTGCCCATTGCTTGGGATCGAGCGACTGCGCACCGTCGCTAACCGCCTTTTCCGGCTGCGGGTGAATCTCCACAATGATGCCGTCCGCGCCAATCGCCACGCCCGCGCGTGCCAGGGGCGGCACCAAACTGCGCTTGCCCACGGCGTGGCTGGGGTCGAGGATTACTGGCAGGTGTGTCAGTTCATTCAACACAGGAATCGCCGAAATATCGCACGTGTTACGGGTGGCGGTTTCAAACGTCCGGATGCCGCGCTCGCACAGCATGACGTCCGGATTACCGTGCGCAACGACATACTCGGCCGACATCAGCAGTTCCTTGATCGTCGCGCTGAGGCCGCGCTTGAGCAGAATCGGCCGTCCGCATTGGCCGAGGGTCTTGAGCAGCGAGAAGTTCTGCATATTGCGCGCGCCGATCTGGAGAATATCGGCGTATTCGGCAACCATCGCCACGTCGCGATCACTCATCACTTCGGTGATGATGCCGAGACCCGTGACACGGCGGGCTTTATCGAGAAGCTTCAGCCCTTCGAGTTCGAGCCCCTGGAAATCGTAAGGCGATGTCCGCGGCTTGAACGCCCCGCCGCGCAGGAACTGGGCTCCGTGCTTTGCGGCGAGCTCGGCGCTTTCCAAAATCTGCTTTTCACTTTCGACCGAACACGGACCTGCCATCACGACGAACTCATCGCCTCCGATGGTCACGCCGTGCGCCTGAATGCGCGTTTTTTCGGAGCGGAACTCTCTGCTGACGAATTTGTACGGCGCCGAAATGCGCATGGCCCGCTCAACGCCCTGCATGGCTTCGAGCGATTCCAGGCACGGTGTTACATCGCCGACGCCGACAGCGCCGATGACGACGCGCTCCTCTCCGGTGATGGAATGCACCTTATACCCGAACTCTTCGATACGAGCCCGGACGTTATCGATTTCTTCTTTGGTCGCATGGGGTCTCATGGAAATGATCATTTGTATCCCTCGAAGAGCAGGTGCCTGAAAGCTTGTGCCTAAAAATCAAAAACCCACTCTTTCGAGTGGGTCCTTTCTGGAAAACGTTGCTGCAATCCCACTCGTCGCGATTTAGACGGTAAAGTACCACCAAAAGCTAAATCGAAACGAGTTGGCGTTGGCCGACTGCATGGAACTCTAAGTATACCACCCGGGAGGGTCGAATTTGAGGCTTACAAGAACGGTTCCGCTATCGCCCGCTGATCAGGCGCATGGCGTCACCCATGCCTTCGCGCGCGGGCTTTCCCATGCCGGACTCGTTTTCTGAAATCGAGTCGCCTTCGCCGGGAGCAAGGAACAGATTGGCTTCAAGGCCATGTTGGCGCGTGTAGAGATCCCAATAGCGTCTGCCCAGTTCGTAGAGAGTTTCGTGATTTCCGCGCTCCACGATGCGGCCATCTTCGACCACTAAAATCTGATCGGCGCGGCGAATGGTGGAAAGACGGTGCGCGATGACGAACGTCGTGCGGCCTTTCATCAGGTGGTTGAGGCCTTCCTGAATGAGCGCCTCCGATTCTGAATCGAGGCTCGATGTGGCTTCGTCCAAGATCAGGATGCGCGGGTTCGCCAGGATCGCGCGCGCGATGGATACGCGTTGCCGCTGGCCGCCGGAAAGCTTCACACCGCGTTCGCCAACGACCGTATCGTAGCCCTTTTCGAACTTCTCGGCGAACTCGTCGACGCGGGCGATGCGGCAGGCTTCCATGATCTGTTCCTTCGTGGCATCGGGCCGCGCAAAAGCGATATTTTCCTCGATGCTGCCGTCGAACAGGAACGTGTCCTGCAGCACCACACCCAACTGCGTGCGGAACTGGGCAAGCTTCACTGTGGAGAGATCCATGCCATCCACGCGGACGACGCCTTCGCTCGGGACATGGAAGGCGGCAATCAAGCTGATGATGGTCGATTTGCCAGAGCCCGACGGCCCCACCAGCGCCGTCACGGTGCCGGGCTTCGCGTCGAAGCTGACGTCGAAGAGTACCGGTTTGCCGGCCTCATACGAGAAACCAACGTGATCGAACTCGACATCGCCGTTTATTGTTCCAAGATCGGCAATGCGCTTGGGATCGCGGTCTTCCGGCCGCTCACCCAACACTTCGCGCGTGCGGTCGAGTCCCGCGAAGGCTTCGGTTAACTGCGTGCCGATGCCCACCACCTGAAACACGGGCGCGACAAGGAAAGCGAGAAACGCGGTGAACGTCATGAACTCGCCCAGCGTCAGCGTACCCGCGAAGATCTGTCGCGATCCAACGAACATGACGATGGCACCGACTATGCCCATCAAAACCGTTGCCGAAAGGCTCATGAAGGACATTGCGGTCAACGACTGCAGGACGTTGTCGAGCAACCGCTGCACGCCGCCAGAAAAAACTCTGGCCTCGCGTTGCTCCGCGTGATATCCCTTGACGACGCGGACGCCGCCGAGTGATTCCGTCAAGCGCCCAGTCACTTCGGCGTTAATCTTGCCTCGTTCGCGGAAGATCGGACGGATCTTTGTGAACGCCAGTTTGAGCGCGAACGCAAACGATGCGACGAACAGGGCCGTGAGGCCGGTCATCAGCGGACTGATGCGCACCAGCACGACAAGCGCCACCGCGGCTGTCATCAATCCGCCGGCGAATTCCACCAATCCCGTGCCAATCAGGTTTCGCACACCTTCAACGTCTGTCATGATGCGCGAAACAAGCACGCCGCTCTTGTTGGCATCGTAATAGCTGACCGGCAAGCGGCCCACGTGCTGCTGGACTTTTTGGCGCAGTTCCGCGATCAGCCGCTGTCCGGCTTTCGACAGCAACTGCGTGAGCGTAAACGAAGTCACGCCTTGAATCAGCGTGGCGAACAGCACGGCCAGCACCAGCGGCGTCAATACTTCCGTACGGTGCTTGCCGATGATGTCGTCAATCAAGAATTTCGTGGAGTAGGGAAGTACCAAGCCGCTGAGGCGGTTGATCACCATCAGCCCGAAACCCAGCGCCAGCAACTTCCGCCGAGGCAGGATCATTTCGCGCAGATCCGGCCAAACCGCGCGGATGCGTTCGCTCTGCGAGCGTTTCGGCGTCGGAGCCTTGTCGCGGGCGTGCTTGCCGCCCGGTGATCTTTCGAAAGAGTGTGGTCCCACCTGATTTCCAGTGTAACTGGGCTACAGTGGTGGATGTTCCAAGGAACGAAAATGGCTCAACTTTTTTCCGGCACGTCCGGCTTCGCCTATCCGGCATGGAAGCCCGATTTTTATCCGCAAAAGCTCGCGTCGAAGAAATTCCTGGAGTACTACGCCACGCGCCTGAACGCGGTGGAGGTGAACTACACCTTCCGCCAGTTGCCGAAGGCCACGACGCTCGAAAATTGGGTGAGCATGGTGCCCGAGGGTTTCGTCTTTGTTTGCAAAGCGCACCAGCGCATCACGCACATCAATCGCCTGAAGGAATCCGAGTTCAACGAGCTCTTCTTCAAAGCAATTGAGCCGCTGCGCGCCTCCCGCCGATTGGGCCCAGTGTTGTTCCAATTGCCGCCAAACTTCAAAGCCAATGTTGAATTGTTAGGGGCGTTTCTTGCGAAGCTGCCTGAGGATGTTCGCTACGCGTTTGAGTTCCGCAACGCGTCCTGGCTGATGGAGGAAACGTACCGGCTACTGGAAAAACACAACGTGGCGCTGTGCTTGGCGGAATCGCCCAAGTTCGAAGTCCCGCAAGTGGTGACGGCGGATTTCGTTTACGCGCGTTTGCGAATGGGCGAGTACACGCCGGAAGAGCGCCAGGAAATCGTGGTGCGAGCCAAAGAGCAACTGGCCGCCGGGCGCGATGTTTATGCGTTCTTCAAACATGAAGAAACGCCCGCCGGAGCCTTTTATGCGGAAGAGTTGCTGGCTGCGGTGAAAAGTTAGCGTCTAGCCGCGCGCGCGTTTGCGTTTGGGCTCGGCTTTTTCGGTGATCGGCGTGATCGTCTGCGCTGCCGCGGCAGGCTTTTTCACCACAGCCAGGCTTGCCTTCAGGGCTTCGAGGATATCCACCACCTTCTCCTGCCTGGGTTCAGGCGTGGCCATTACTTCCTTGCCTTCCTTTTTTGCTTCGATCAACTGCAGCAGGTTCTCGCGGTAGCTGTCCTTGTATTTCTCCGGCTGGAAGTCCGCCGCCAGGGCTTCCACCAGGCTTTGCGCCAGCGCGAGTTCTTTTTCTTTCACAAGGCTGAGATCGGTGCGGAACTCGTCCACCTTGCGAATCTCATGGTTGTAATACATGGTGTGCAGCAGAACGCCGTTTTCGCCCGGGCGGAGAATCACGACGTGCTCGCGGTTATGCATGGCCACCTTCGCGATGCCAACGTAACTGGAGCGCTTCAACGCATCGAATAACAGCGCATACGGCTTTTCGCCGGCTTCTTCGGGAGCCATGTAGTAGGACGTCTCAAAGAAAATGGGATCCACCTGATCGGCCTTAACAAATTCCTGGATCTCCATCACCTTCGCGGTCTTGGGGGCGACCTTTTTTACGTCCTCATCTTCAATGACGACGTAGCGGTCCTTCTCGTATTCATAGCCCTTCACGATTTCGGTGCGCGGGATCGGTTTGTCTTCGGCGGCGCAGAACAGCACCTGCCGGACGCGCGAGCCATCGGCCTTATGAAGTTGGTTAAAACTGATACTCTCGCTGCGCGCGGCGCTGAACAATTTGACGGGAAACGACACCAGTCCGAACGTCAAATGACCCTTCCAAACAGTTGAAGCCATCGGCGAAACCTCCCCAGTATTGACTATACTCCAAACATTAGTCTTATGTTTTGTTGGGATCGCAGTCCGGACCGCTTCGCGAGGCGCGTATGTCGCTAAAGAAGTACGTCGAGAAACGGCGGTTCGACAAAACGCCGGAGCCGCCCGCGTCCGAGCCTGCGCGATCCATAGGTCCTCTGCGCTTCTGCATCCAGCGTCATCACGCGTCGCATCTGCATTACGATTTCCGTTTGGAAATTGCAGGCGCGCTTAAATCATGGGCCGTGCCGAAAGGGCCGACGCTTGATCCCGATCAAAAGCGCCTCGCGATGATGGTGGAGGATCACCCCATCGAGTACGGAACGTTTGAAGGTAACATCCCCAAAGGCAACTACGGCGCGGGCAGCGTGATGCTGTGGGATCGCGGCACCTATGAGATGTTGGGCACCGCGTCGCCCGAAGAACAATTAGAGCGCGGTGATTTCAAATTCATCTTGCACGGAGAAAAGCTCTCGGGAGAGTTCGCCATCGTCCGCATGAAGCGCGGCAAGGGCAACGAGTGGCTGCTGCTCAAGAAACGCGACGCTTTTGCGACTCCCGGTTGGGACCCCGAGGATCACGCCACCAGTGTCCTCACCGGCCGCGGGCAGGAAGAGATCGCGCAGGAGATGACGCCGCTTCATGTGGAGAGAAATCCTGCACCCGAGGCCGCGCGTCGAAAGATTGCGCTGCCGAAATCCGCCCGCAAAAGCGAGATGCCCAAAATCGTCACGCCGATGCTCGCGGAGATCGCGAAGAACCCGCCGCCCGCGAGCGAAGACTGGCTCTACGAAATTAAGTGGGATGGCGTCCGCGCGCTTTGCTCCATCGAAGACGGCGCGCTGCGCATCACCTCGCGCAACGGCAACGCGATTGAGAAGCAGTATCCGGAGCTTGCGATTTTGCCGCATCAACTTCAGGCTGCTCAAGCGATTGTCGATGGCGAAATCGCCGCGCTCGACGAAAAAGGACGCCCAAGCTTCGAACTCCTGCAGCGCCGGATGCACTTGGCCGACGCAGCGGTGATCGCGCGCATGGGCCGCAGCCAGCCGGTAACGCTATTTCTCTTCGATCTCCTGTACCTCGACGGCCACGATCTGCGCGGCGTGCCACTGATCGAACGCAAGAAGCTTTTGGAGCAGATGCTCACTCCTACGGATACGATTCGCTACTCGGACCACTTTCCCGGAGCTGGCGTCGAACTCATGGAGGCCGCCAAAGCCCAAGGGCTCGAAGGCGTCGTCGGCAAGCGCGCCTCCAGCACGTACGAGCCGCGCCGCTCCTCCGCGTGGCAGAAGTGGAAAGTCGCCGATACCGCCGATTTCGTCATCTGCGGATTCACGGCCGGGGAGCGCGACGGCTTCGGTGCGCTCGTGCTGGGCGAACCAGAAGAAGACGGGCTGCGTTGGGCGGGCAACGTGGGCACGGGTTTCGATGCGCAGGGCGTTGCCGAACTGAAGAGCATCCTGCAGCCGCTTGCGGTGACCGAATGTCCTTTGAAAAAAGAAAAGGGTTTGCCCAAGGACGCCACTTGGGTGGAGCCGCGTCTCGGCTGTGAGATTCGCTTCTCGAATCGCACCAGCGACGGCCGCCTGCGCGCTCCCGTGTTCGTGCGCCTTCGCGAAGACGTGGAACCGCCATCGCGTGTTCACGTGCCGCTGCTTGAGGAGGGCAAAGCTGAAATCTCGCTCACCATCGATGGGCGTCGTCTCAAGTTCACGAATCTCTCAAAGCCGTACTATCCCAAAGACGGCTACACCAAGCGCGACGTTCTCAATTACTACGACGCCGTGGCGCCGCTGCTTCTTCCGCATCTCAAAGACAGGCCACTCTCACTCAAGCGTTATCCCGATGGCATCGAAAAACAGCACTTCTTTCAAAAGAACATGCCGGAATCGACGCCGAAATGGGTGCGCACCGTGATGCTCGAAGAAAACCAGATGCCGGTGTGCGATGACCGATCGACGCTGCTCTACTTGGTCAATCTCGGTTGCATCGATCACAATCCTTGGATGTCGCGAGTCGAGTCCATCGAGCATCCCGATTACGTACTCATTGACCTCGACCCCCAGCACTGCAGCTACGACCGGATCGTCGAAGCCGCGCTGTGGGTTCGCGCGCGCCTCGAAAAAGCCGGACTTGAAAGCTATCCCAAAACCACGGGCGGCGACGGCATGCACATCTTTATTCCACTCGAACCCGTCTACAGCTACGATCAGGCCAAGGCCTTCGCCGAGGCGTTAGCAACGTTGGGCGCGGCCGAGCGGCCGGACTTGTTCACTACGCCGCGCTCGGTGGCCCGGCGCGAAAACGGCAAAGTCTATTTCGATTGGATGCAGATCGGCGAAGGGAAGACGATCTCGGCGCCCTACGTTCTGCGCGCGTACCCAGGCGCTCCGGTGGCGACGCCGCTCGAATGGAAGGAAGTGACCCCCCGTTTGCGGCCCGAACAATTCCATCTGGGCAACGCGCTGGCCCGATTTGACCGGACCGGCGATTTGTTCGCTGGGGTTCTCCGTCGTCCCCAACGCTTAGAAAAAGCGGTGGAAAGACTACTCTAGACCGTCAGTTCCTATTCTCGGCGAGGGTAGCAGTTTTCCATGTAATCCTAGGGCGGCGGGCCTCGTCATAG
Organism: Bryobacteraceae bacterium; assembly: GCA_040081455.1. Lineage (GTDB taxonomy): Bacteria > Acidobacteriota > Terriglobia > Bryobacterales > Bryobacteraceae > Palsa-187. The sequence goes on along the minus strand of JBEBGM010000030.1, from coordinate 41,196 downwards.
AAGGCGAAGGAGATGCAGTTCCTAAAATGAAAAAAAGACTATTACTGCTTCCATTGCTTCTTGCCAGCGTCGTTCTGGCGCAGCCTCCGGGCGGCGGATTCCGCCGCGGACAGGCGAACGCGGGTACGGCCACCGCGCCGACTGCGGCCGATATCATCGCGCGCCGCGTACAGATGCTGACCCGGATGCTGAATCTCACATCCAGCCAGCAAACACAGATCACGACGCTGCTTGCCAATGAAGCTGCGGCGCTCGCGGTCAATGCGCCAACGCTCCAGACCGATCGTGCGGCCTTGCTCGATGCGATCAAAGCGAACAATTCCGGCCAGATCGACGTGCTGACCTCGAAGATTGCGAACGTGGAAGGCCAACAGAACGCAATCCGGGCCAAGACGGCGGCTTCGATTTACGCGCTGCTGGACGCTACGCAGAAAACGACGGTTGGCGATAAGTTGCGCGGCATTTTAGGCGGCCCTGGTGGTCCGGGCGGACCCGGCGGGCCAGGTGGGCCTGGCTTCCGTCCGCGCCGCTAAATCACTTTCAGTTCCTTGTCAGACGCTCTTGTGGGGTGAACGTTCTGGTCTGCTCGATGACCGTCGAGCCCAGGGTTTCCGTTCACCCCACATTGCGTTTGGATGCCTCGTCTAGGGTTTGAACTTCGTCAGTCCCTTTACCGTTTCCAGCCAGTTGTAGACAATCGGGCAGTAGGTCGCGCGGTCCACCAGATCCCACATACGGCTTTCGAGCGACCCTGCTCCGCGCAGAATATGCGGGAAGCGTTCGCAGTTCGCTGGACGCGCTTCGTAGACGGAGCACTCGTTTCCAATCAGAAATTCGCAGGCTTCGGGCCCCTTCTCCGATGCCTTCACGCGCTTCAGAATCGGATTGCCGTCGGAATCTTCGGCCACGTGCTTGGCGACGAACTCGCGGTGCGAAAGGCCCAGGAACTTCATCAGCTTTTCGGCATCGCGCTCGGTAATCTGCACTTCGGTCACGCGGCAGCATTCGGCGCACTCGCGGCAATCGATCGCGTCGTGAACCTCTTCGGCGGCCTTGCGGAACTGGCGCTCCACGAACACACGCGATTTCATGTATTTGCGGAAACGCAGGTTTTCGGCGCGCTTCTGCTCGCCCATGCGGCGGATTTGTACCAGGTCGGTAACGATATTCATGAGTGCTATCTCCAGGTTACAATCACAGCGTGCCCGACCGTCTTTATTTTTCCTGCTGGGTGAAGAATACTCGCACGCAGCCGTTACTCTACCAATTCGAGAAAATGCTGGTGCGATTCCCTTTTTCAAAGCTCGCCAAGCGCGGCCCGGTGCTGCGGATTTACGCGGTTAGCCACGCCGAACCGCCGTTGCTCGAACGCGAGTTCGAACACTTTGAAGACAACCAGACACTGATTGCAGCCGTACTCGCCGCCGCCCGCGAATTTATGCAGGAGGATACCGCCTGCGAACTCGAAGCCGCCTGGGATCTGTGGCAGTTCGCGGGCGAATGGAAGCTGTCTCCGGCGCGAGTCACGCTTTCTTGTTTCGGAAAAGAATTCGAAGACGAACAGGACGATCAGCTGCGCATTGAATTTGGCAACGATACGCAATTCCTGCCCGCCGCCGAGGTGGAAGGTGGTCTCCGCATGGGCCAATCCAACCTCAAGAGTCTGCTGCACCTCACGAGTGAATTGGAGCAAGGTCTGGCCGTGGAAAAGCGCAGCCTGTGGTCGGAAAGTGGAGCGAATTTCGCAGCGGTGCTGAAACAGGCTCTTGGATCCTACTCGCCAAACTAATCGGTGGTATTCGGCCCCCCGCCGTGAGGCGGGGATAAGCTATAGCAGCAGATTCGCCGCCACCAGTCCCAGTCCCGTTCCAATGACCGCTCCTGCCAGTACGTCCGTCAGGAAGTGCATGCCCAGCAGGATGCGCGAGAGCGCGATGCTCACGGCGCAAAACATCAATATGCCGAGCAGCGCGGGATAAAACACCCCCACCGAGCTCGCCATCGCAAATGCAGTGATCGTGTGTCCCGATGGGAAGGAGAACTGATCCGGAGGCAGTAGCGTTGCCCAGCAATGCGGTTCCAATGCGCACGGACGTTTGCGGCCGCAAGCCTTCTTGATGGAGATGAACAACCCGATGCCAACGGCTACCGCGGTGAATGCCGCCAGAATCGCGTGGAAGCGTAATGGGCCGCCGGCAAGAGCGATCAGCAGTCCGGTGGTGTACCACAGCCATCCATCGCCGCCGCGCGTGGCCGCCACCATCCACAACCGCATCCATTTGGGCGGAGTCCAACGGTTCACGCGGTGCATAAGCCGGTGGTCGCCCGCTGTAATCCAATGGAGAATTGATGCCGCCATGTTATCTTTTTAGTGCTCTGGCGTGACAGCCGTGTGAAGCTGGTATAAAACAATCGTGACGAAAATTGATTTCATCTTCTTCGACGCCGGCGGCGGACATCGTTCGGCGGCCACGGCGCTGAAGGCGGTTGTCGAAGCCCAGGAAAAGGCAGGCCCCAGGGGCTGGGAAATCCGCCTGGTGAATCTTCAGGAAGTGCTCGATTCGCTCGACGTTTTCAAGAAGGTCACCGGCATCCGCCTGGAAGATATCTATAACAAAATGCTGGCCAAAGGCTGGACGCTCGGTTCGGCGCAGGGTCTTGTTCTTATGCACGCGGTGATCCGAATGTACCATGGCCCAACCGTTCGCCTTTTGTCCCGCTACTGGTTAGATACAAAACCCGACATGGTGGTTTCTCTTGTTCCGAACTTTAATCGAGCCATGTATGAGGGTTTACGAAACTCATCGCCCAAAGTTCCCTATGTCACTATTCTGACCGATATGGCCGATTTCCCTCCGCATTTTTGGATGGAACCCAAGCAGGATCAATACTTTGTCTGCGGAACGGAGCACGCTGTCCAGCAGGCGAATGCGATGGGATATGGCAAGGATCGCATCCTCCCTGCATCCGGCATGATCCTGCGGCCGAAGTTTTATGAGCCGGTGACTGTCGATCGCGCCGAGGGACTCCGCAAACTGGGGCTTGATCCCGCAAAGCCCGTTGGTTTGGTTCTGTTTGGCGGCCAAGGCTCCCGCGTGATGCTGGAAATCGCCGAGCGCCTAAACGACACGCAATTGATCCTGATTTGCGGGCGCAATGAAAAATTGGCCAAGCAGCTTCGTGCGCGAGGATCACAATCGCCGCATTTCGTGGAAGGTTTCACGCAGGAAATCCCCACCTACATGCATCTGAGCGACTTCTTCATCGGTAAGCCCGGCCCCGGCTCCATCAGCGAAGCGATCGCAATGAAGCTCCCCGTCATCGTCGAGCGCAACGCGTGGACGCTGCCCCAGGAACGCTTCAACGCTGATTGGGTGACGCAGCGTGGTGTCGGCTTGGTGGTGAGCAACTTCCGTGGCATCCGCGAAGCTGTGGACCAGCTACTGGAGAATCTCGAAACCTACCGCGCCAGCGTCGCGAAGATCGAAAATCGAGCGGTGTTTGAGATTCCGGAGATGCTGGAGAAAATTCTCACTCAATAGCAGATTCCTGCTGGGACGGATGGAATCCGTGGCGGAGAGGCACTCCGTTCGTTCTTGCGATCTGCATGCTTGAAAAGGTGGGATTGCCAACCCCGCGCGGAATTTTTCTCCGCCCCGCGGTTAAGCCCTTTGCTCGGCCACGCTGCGTTCCGCCAGGTCGCCGATGATGGGCAGGCGGTAGTGTTCGTTGCGGCCGGCTTTGATCATCATCACGATCCAAGCGGCGATGATCAGCAGGCCCAAAATCCCACTGCCGGCCCGTGCGAAGGGATGGCCAAAGCCGAGCCCGGGGCCGTCGTTCCACTCAAAATTGAGCACCGGCGAAACCACCCAATCGACAATCAGCCACGCGACGAACAGGTATAGACCTTGAAACGCGTGGAAGCGCACTTCCATGTCGCGCTTAAAGCGGTCACTCGCGAGGGCGACGATGGCGCCGATCCATCCCAGCCAAGGTACATAGCAAAGGATGGAAACGGTTCGCGGGCTGACGCTGTGAAACGGATCCTGTTCTGCTTTCGGTGCACTGGACGCCGCCGGCCAGCCGCCGGGAGGCATCACCTGCGCAGCGCCGCAGCTGCCGCAATAGCGGTCTGCCGGTTCCACGGATTTTCCGCACTGACAACAGTAAGGCATCGTTTTGACCCTATTCCGCAGGGTTCTACATTAGAGTACGATACCCTCATGCGGTCCGTTCCCAACACTCGCTGGTTCATCGCGCGCTTGTCCGTTCTTGTCGCATGGAGTGCGCTTTCTCTGAGTGCCGCCAAGACGATGGACATTTACTTCATCGACACGGAGGGCGGTCAGGCAACGCTCATTGTTGCGCCATCGGGGCAGACGCTGATGATCGACTCCGGCTGGCCGGGCAACAGTGGGCGCGACGCGATCCGCATCGCTGCTGCGGCGAAGGCGGCGGGCGTGAAAAAAATTGACACGTTGCTCACGACGCACTATCACGACGATCATGTCGGCGGAGTGGCCAGTCTGATCAAGCGTTTGCCGGTTGGTTCGTTTGTCGATTACGGGCCCAGCGTGGAGAATAACGGAAAGTACCCAAACGACTACGCCGATGCTTTCGCTACGGGCGAACATCATGCAGTCAAGCCAGGTGACAAGCTGTTGCTGAAGGGTGTGGACGCCACCGTTTTGACGGGCGCGGGGCAGCAAATCAGCCGCAAAGGGGAGCCGAATCCGCATTGTGCCGGACTCACTCCGGTTGCCGGCGAAGGTGGCGAGAATGCGCAGTCGCTTGGTGTCTTGCTGCAATTCGGCAAGTTTCGATTCGCCGATCTGGGGGACGTGATGCACAACGGCGAAATGGCGCTGGAATGCCCGGAAAACAAAGCAGGCAAGGTGGATGTGCTCATCACCACCCATCACGCGACGCACGTTCCGCCCAAGTCGCAGTGGGGGCTCGCGCCTCGCGTGGTTGTCATGAACAATGGCCCGCGCAAAGGCGGCGATCCGCAGGCCTGGAGCCAGATCAGCCAATCGCCCGGCATCGAAGACCTGTGGCAGCTGCACTACGCGATCGCCGGTGGCGCCGAACACAACGTGCCCGATGCGAAGATCGCCAATTTGAACGAGCGCGAATGCCCCGGCGACTACATCAAGGTGTCGGCGTCCGAGGATGGCTCCTTCACGGTGTTCAACAGGCGCAATAAGTACACGAAGGTGTACGCGGCGAAGTAGTTAGGCCAGTCACGGTATCCTGGTAGTTGCTTCTCTCTTCCGCCAATTATTTCGTTTTTCTGGTTGCCATCTTCTTTTTTTACTGGCCTCTGGCCGGGAAGAGGACCATGGCGCTGGCGGTGATCCTTTTTGCGAACTACTTCTTCTACGCCAAGTGGGATCTTTACTACCTGATCCTGATTCCCGCAGCGGCCTCGTGTGATTACTTCATCGGCCTGGGATTGCAGCGTTCGAAGAATTCCGGCACGCGCAAAGCTCTGGTGAGCGCAAGTATCGGCATGAACATCGGACTTTTGGCTTTGTTCAAGTACATGCCCTTCTTCCTGGAGAATATTTCTCACGTCACCGGCCGGCCAGCCGCAGCCTGGAATCTGGCGCTGCCGTTGAGCCTTTCCTTTTACGTATTTCAGGCGCTGACTTACACCATCGATTTGTACCGCGGTGACGCGAAGGGTACGCAAAGTTACCTGTCTCACTTGGCCGCTGTTTCGTTCTTCCCGACCACGCTGGCCGGGCCCATCACCCGCGTTTCGACGCTGATCGACCAATTCGAAAAGCGCAAACCGCTCGATGCAATCGACGGTGGACGCGCAATGTTTCTCATCGGCACCGGACTGATCAAGAAACTGCTGATCGCCGACTACCTTTCGGCGAACCTGATCAATCGTGTGTTCGATTTCCCCAATCTCTATACGGGAACCGAAACGCTAGCTGCCGTGTACGCCTACTCCTTCCAGCTGTATTTCGATTTTTCCGGATACACGGACATCGCGCTTGGTTCGGCGCTTTTGCTTGGGATCAAGCTTCCTGCGAACTTTAATGCTCCATACTCCGCCGAGAACATCGCCGACTTTTGGCGGCGTTGGCATATCTCGCTTTCCAACTGGCTCCGCGATTATCTCTACTTCTCGCTGCCCGGCAAGCGCATCAAGGCGTTCACGTACATCAATCTTTTCCTGACGATGGTGATCGGCGGCTTCTGGCATGGCGCAAGCTGGAACTTCATTATCTGGGGCGCGCTACATGGTGCGGGACTCGCGCTCGTGCGTCTGTGGCAAACACTGCGGCCGGAGAAATCCACGGGCGTGTGGCGCTATGTGAACATTCTGCTCACGTTCCATTTTGTGACGTTCGCCTGGATTTTCTTCCGCGCGCCAAATCTCGAAACCGCCCTCGCGATTCTCTCTCGGATCGGATCGATGACGGTTTCCTTTGCCAACCTTTCAACGGGCCTGATTTTCATTCTTGTGCTCGCTGTTGCCGCGCACTATGTTCCGAAAAAATGGTATGACTGGAGCCTTTCGCTCTACGCGAGGTCGCCATTTTACGCGCAGGCTTTTGCGATGCTGGCTCTGGTGGTGGGAATGCAGAACGCTCTGCAGAGCGGCGCGGCTCCGTTTATTTACACAAAATTCTGATGCCGATTCCCCGCAAAACATCGCTCGCGGTAGTCACCTTTGCGGTGATGGCTGGAGTCCCCTATTTCTTGCCGATCCCGGTGATCCGCGATTACCGGCCGCTTGATCCGAAAGGCTTGCTTGCCGTACTCGATTTTCCGATGCGCAAGAGCGCCGAGGAAGAAGTGGCGAATCCGCTCGCGTCGCCCGCTTCCGTGGATGCTTTGAAAGCGAAGCGGATGATGGGTGTATCCGGCAAGAAGCTGGTCGATCCCAGTCACGCCCTGGATCACTTCTATGACGCGTTGCTCAAGAACGAAGTCACACGCATCATCCATTATGGCGATTCGCCCACTACCGCCGATCTGATCACGGCCGATGCGCGCACTTCGCTGCAAAAGGAATTTGGTAGCGCCGGTTCCGGGTTTGTCCTGATCGCTCGCCCATGGGCCTGGTACAACCACCGCGGCGTGAGTATGGAGGCGTCGAATTGGCATATCGATATCGCGGGCAATGCCGAACTGAAGGACGGACTCTATGGCCTGGGCGCGGTGAGCTTTCGCGGCCAGCCCGGAGCTGTTGCGCATTGGAACCTGCGGGATACGGCGCACACAAGCGTTGAGGTTTACTATTTGAGCGATCCCGAAGGCGGCGCGTTTGTTCTGGAGGCCGAGGGCAAAGAGCTGGGCATGGTGGACACAAAAGCGGAGACGCGCGCTCCCGGGTTTGCGCATTTCGATATTCCGCCCGGCTCCTCGCACTTCACCTTAAAGGTCACGGACGGTAACGTGCGGGCCTATGGCGCTGATTTCCGCAAGGACGGCCCAGGTGTTGTTTACAGCAGTATTGGCGTGAACGGCGCCAATGTGACGCTGCTTTCTCGCGCTCTCGATCTCAAACATTGGGCAGAAGAACTTCGCCACTATAATCCGGATCTCGTGATCATCAACTACGGAACGAACGAGAGTGGGTTCCCGAACTTCGTGGACGGCACTTGGGGTAGGGAACTACGCCTTGCGGTGACGCGCTTGCGGGAGGCTCTGCCCGGGACGTCGATTCTTTTGATGAGTCCGATGGATCGCGGCGAGTTGAAGGCCACGGGCGAGATCGATACGATTGCGGCGCTGCCACGGTTGGTCAATACTGAATCCAGGATCGCACTGGATACCGGCGTGGCGTTTTTTAACACGTTTGAAGCGATGGGCGGCCAGGGAACGATGGCGCGGTGGTATACATCAGAGCCGCGGCTTGTGGGCGCTGATTACATCCATCCGATGCCGGCCGGCGCGAAGATCGTAGGCGAACTTTTGTATTCGGCGTTGCACGATGGCCTTCAGCAGTACAAGTTACAAACGCTAAAACAACGGATGGCGGAAACGGCGAGTCCAAAGAAAGAGGAGACGTCGCAGCCATGAGGCTTTCGCGGTGGATTCTCGCCAGTGCCGCGTTCGTTTGCTTTGCCTTCGCGCAAACTTCCGCATCCGCGCCGAAGAAGCCTGTCGCGAAAAAGCCTGTAGCTCCGAAGCCCACGATCAAGAAGCGTGTGCAGTGGAGCGCCCCCGCGTCTCGAAAATCCTCGTCGCAGGTGAAGCCTGCAGCCGTTTCCAAGCCCAAGAAGTCCGGCGTGAGCGCCAGTACCCGAGCCGAGGCAAACGAAGGCGTCAACGCAAAGATCACCGACGCCGCGGCCATTCCGGTGGAGAACGCATCGGCCCTGATTCCGTTTTTCGAGCAACTCTACCGCCACCAGCACGGTGAAATGTCCGGACCGCTCCGCGTCTTGCATTACGGCGATTCCCACACCGCGGCGGACGAATTGACCGGCGATTTGCGCAACCGTTTCCAGCAAACTTTCGGCGACGGCGGCAGTGGGTATTCCTTCACCGGCAGTCCATGGCGCGGTTACCGGCATCAGGATATCCGCACCGGCTCGACGCGCGGCTGGCACACCGATGGGCTGGTGGGTCGCTCGGGCGACGGCATTTATGGATTGGGCGGCGTCAGTATGACCGCGAAGTCCGCGCATGAATCCGTTTACCTGCAGGCGGAATGTCAGGCATTTGAACTCTTTTACTTGAAACAGCCGGGCGGCGGATCCCTGCAACTCTATGACAACGGAAATCCCGTCGATCAAATCACCACAGACGGCGATCCGGCACCTGGCTACTATCGCTACGAGACCGAACCCGGGCCGCACCGGTTTGAGCTGGAGACTCTCGATCGCGCTCCCGTACGCTTGTTTGGATGGGTGGCGGAAAAGACTGCCGGCGTCACGTATGAGCCACTGGGCATCAACGGCGCCTCCGCGTCGATTGTTCTCGATTGGAATGAAGACGTGTTGCGCTCCAATATCGAGCGGCGCGATCCGGCGTTGATTGTGTTGGAATACGGCACCAACGAAGCGGGCCGCAAGGACTGGACTTTAGATACCTACCGGGACATGTACGTGCAGTTGATTCGAAGGATGCGCGACGCGGCCCCGGCCGCCTCTATTCTCATCATGGGGCCTCCGGATCGCTACGTGCGAACCCGGCGCGGCTGGGTGGTGATGGACAACATCGACATGATTGCGGAAGCGCAACGCCAAGCCGCGGCCTTGGAAGGGTGCGCTTTCTGGGACACGCGAGCCAAGATGGGCGGCAAGGGAGCCATGCACCAGTGGGTGCAGGCGGGCATGGCGCAGAACGATCACGTCCACTTCACCGCCCAAGGCTACCGGTTGCTGGCCGATGCGGTTTACCGCGACGTCATCAGCCAGTACGATGTGTTCCAAAAAGCGCGGGAGGCGTTGGCGATGAGTACTGCGGCCGTTGGCACAGACGATTCTCGGTGACGATATCCCACTTGCACTATCTGCCGTAAGACGTATCTGATAGACCAGGCGAAAAGGCTGAGGCCAAGCGAACTATTTTTTCAGCCGTCGAAATTGAATCAACAACATAGGAGAAAATGATGTTCCCAAATCACGGGACTTAGGGTAGTTGGATTAGCTGTATTGATGGCGGCTTCCGCGACTCTCGGGTCAGCTGCGAATTTGCTGGTTCGCAACACGGGCGTGAATGTTTCAAATACCCTGGTCTCTTCGGGTGCCTCAACCGCGTTTTGGACGCTTTCATCGAAGCCAGGCGGGGCTAGCCAAGCGATCGGCTCCAATCCGTTCCGCTATTTCAATGGCGCGTACGCCTCGGATACCGTGGCGGCTGCATGGGTTTCTCCCGGCTCCGACGGAACCGCGGGCGTGGGCGGCGTTTATACCTACGATCTGAGCGTGGACCTGACCGGGTTTGATCCGGCAACGGCTTCCATTTCAGGTACGTTTAGCACAGACAACGAGGGATCGATCTACCTCAATTCCGATAACCCCGTGGCCACGAACAGCGGTGCCGCCTTCGGCTCGATGCACGCGTTTACGCTGAATAGTGGATTTGTGGCTGGTTTGAATACGATCCACGTTACGGTGAATAATGCTGGTGACCCCACGGCGTTCATCGTGCAGTTCTCGTCCGCGACGGCGACTCCGAATGTGCCTGGTGTGCCGGTGCCCGCATCGGTCTGGTTGACGATTGCCGGTTTGACGCTGGTGGGCTTCTACATGGGTTACCGCCATCGCTCGGGCTTGAACTTCTAAGCATCCTTTGACGATTTAGCGAATGCGCTGCCGGAACGGAACCGGCGGCGCATTTTCTTTTTTGTGCGGCGGGTTTGGCACGACGCTTTACCCGATACCCAAATCGTCAATCCGTTCGAGCGGCGTTCCGCATTGCCGGCAGATGAGCGATCCGCAATCTCCGCAGGCTAAGGGGTCAGCGACAGGGCGCTGGCATTGCGGGCAATAGAACTCGGCGGATGCGGAATCCGTATTCAAAATTTGGGTCATATTGCTAGACTAGCGTTCGGAAGGCGTGTTTGAGACTTTGAGCTTAGCGCACTCGCCGGAATCGCACATGAGGGGAATAATCGGGAAGCGGGGAAGGTCCGCTCTTTCGCCGGTCTGGTTGATCCCGGCACTGGCGGCGGTTCTGGCGTCGTGTTCTCCGAAGACGCCCGAGGAGCCATCGCTGGGGGTTGCCTACGTCGGACCGGCGAAACTGATTCTCCGCACCGATCTCACGGTCCGTTCGCCGGAGCGCATTACGGTTTCGCACGGCGACCGCGTCGATATTTTGGAGACCCGCCGCAAGTTTGTCCGTGTGCGTACTGAAGAAGGTACTCAGGGATGGACCGACGCGAGCACTTTGCTCAGCGCCGAACAGATGGACGATCTTGCGAAGCTCGGTGAGGCGGCCAAAGGGTTTCCTTCACAGGGGCGGGCCTCGGTCTTCGATCAACTGAACGTGCATACGGAGGCGAACCGGCAATCGCCCAGTTTCTTCCAGATTGAAGAAGGCGGCACCGTGGATGTGGTTGGCCATCGCGTTACGCCAAGAAACCAGCCGGTCACTCGGGTGACCATCCCAAGGCCCGTCTCGACGAAGGCTGTGAAGAGGAAGGGCAAGGGTGCCAAAGTGGAGTCGTTGCTGCCCCCACCGCCGCCGCCGAAGGCTCCTGAGAACGTGCAGGATCTCTCACGACCGCGCGCGTCCGATCTGCCTGGCTACAAGGCGCCCGGCGCGCCTCCGTTGGCGCCGACCGACGACTGGAGCCTGGTGCGGGCACCCGACGGAAAAGTTGGCTGGGTGCTGTCCCGGATGCTTTTCATGACCGTTCCCGACGAAGTGGCGCAGTACGCCGAGCGCCAGCGAATCACTGCATTCATGGCTTTGGATGAATTCTCCGATGACGGGGAGAGTAAGCCAAGCTGGTTGTGGACCACCGCCGCTCCCGGACTGCGCGATGCCGAGTTCGATAGCTTCCGCACTTTCGTGTGGAACGTGAAGCGCCATCGTTACGAGACGGCACACGTGGAGCGAAACCTGATGGGCTACTATCCGGTGGAACGCTTCGATGTCCCCGGGGAGAAGGAGAAGGGCTTTTCTCTAATCGTTACCGACAAGGACGGGCAGACAACCAAGCGGACTTACTCCTTTGCCGGACGCCGCGTGAAGATGATCTCGAAGACGCCATTTCAACGGCCCCAGAACATGACTCCCATCAGCACGGTAAAGTCCGCCAGCGGGGAGCGTTCGCAGGAATTACCAGCGCCCAAGTGGTGGGAGCGCGCGTTGACGTTCGTACACTTGCGCTGAAGCCCAGGAAATGGCTACTGTTTTTTCCAGTAAAAGCGGATGCCCGCATAAGGCCCGTAGACGTCGCCGCTCACGTAGTTGTCGTTCTGTACGTTTGACTTGAAATGATACAGCTTGCCGCCGCCGAGAAGTTCAAGCCGGCCGAAGCGAAGCGCCAGCGACGCCTCAGAGTCAATCAAAGTGCTGCGGTGCGGCAGCGCGAACGCGGATGCTTTGGCTTCCCAGCGAAAGTGACGTGAGATGGTATGCTCCAGCCCGATCCCAAAGGTGGGGGTGATGATGCTGCGGTCTTTGGTGAAAGGCGTGGGCGCGAACGTTCCGTCAGAAAGCGGAATGAAGTCGACGATGGAGTTGTTGATGCTGAAATACTGAATCTCCCACAGCGTCTTAATCCGGAAGTCTGTGTTGCCCTTTTTGAAAAAGTAGGTGAGGAAGTCGTAGGAGAGCTTCACATTCTGCAGCTTGTAGGAAACCGCGATAGGATCGCCGTTTCCTATGTCCGTACCGAACAGGCTTAGGGCGGTTGGGGCGATGCTTCCAGCGGCAGTCGTAAAGTTACGTGTGGCCAGATACGTAACCCGCACGGCGTTTGTCTTGCCGGCCGGAACCGTGACCACTGCGCCCACCATTTCTTTCGGAGAGCTGTTGTAATCCAGGTCTCCGGGTGCACTGCTGGCCGACTTTGCGCCTTTGCGGATACCGCCACGCGCCGTGGTCATCCAATAAATGGGTTCGACGGAAAGGCCGCGACCCGAGTTGACATCGGACGGCACTTCCCGCGGAGGCGCCGGGGCGGCTGCGGCATTAGGCGCGGTCGTCGACGATGGCTGATCCTGCGCCATTCCAGGCAGTGCCACCGCCAACAAACAAACACACAAACATCCGCTTTTCAGGTTCCGCTTCACTCTTTGTCCCTCACTGGATGCGTAGACCGCAGGATCTTCAAGTTTAGCAAACGCTGGCGATGGCTCGTGCGTATTTGCGATCCGGGCGGTGTCCTTCTGTGGAGGACAGGCTGACGGGACAACTACTTGAAAAATGGCAGGATCGCCTCGTACTCGGTGGCGAACTCGGCTATTGTCGTTTCCTGCTGCCGCGCCGATAGGCTTAAGTGGCCGAACGGATCTTCCGGGGGCGGGGAGTTCCGGAGAGAGATGCCGATTCCTTTGCCGTTTACATACGCGCTTGCCGCCATTACCAGTTCGCTGAGCGGGATGGCTCCGTTTGGTTCACGAGACACTGCCGTGTGATGGTCCCGAACGGCGATTTGGATTGGCTCCGGGAGCTTCCACACACGCAATGCATCGGCGGAGAGTTCGGTGTGGGTGAAGCCCAGCACCTGTTGCTCGGTTTCGTACGAAACGCTGTCATAAGGACATATGTTCGCAATGGTGTTTGATTCCGCCGGTAGTCCGATGGCGATGAGTAGCCGGCCGATGTCGTGCATCAGGCCGGCAATGAAGGCGCCCTCGGGATATTCCACCGGAACGCGCTGTGCGAGCAGGTCGCAAAGAATCGCCGTGGCCACCGAGTGCATGTTGAACCGCGCCATCGACCAGGATGCGGGCGTCCGTACCTGGGTCCACATCTTGGAGATGGACATGCCGAGCACGGCGTTGCGCAGCTTTACTATGCCCAGGATCGAAAGCGCGTGCCCCACCGAGTTGATGGTCCCCCTGCGGGCGTATAGCGCCGAGTTCACCAGATGCAGGATATTGCCCGCAACAACCGTATCCTTTTCGATCAGCGCCGCAACCTGCGTGAAGGAAACGTTTTCGTCCGCCAGCGTTGCCATCAACTTGTTCAAAATGGGCGAGAACGGCGGCAGCGCGGAGATGGCTTTGAGCGCCGTCTCTTTCGCCGTCCTGCTGCGCCAGGCCGTTTCATGGGCGGATTCGTCGGGAAGCTTGGGTCCGGCCAGCGATGATGTCGCGCCGGTTGGATGAGTGAGAGGGACCACGGAAATGCATATCGGCTCCAGCGCTGCCAGTAATAGCAGAGCTTTTACCGAGCTTTCCAGTACTTACAGAGACAGGAAGAGCCGCCGGAGCTGATCGAGAGCCCATTGCGCGGCTCGGGCGCGGACGCCGTCGCGGCCCCCGAAAAGCGTGAAGCGTTCCCCCTTCGGTTCCATGCCTTGAGCGGCCAGCCCAATGATGACGGTTCCGGGAGGTGCGCCCGTGTTGCTTTCCGGTCCGGCTTCGCCCGTGATGGAGATGGAGTAGGTGGCCCCGGTGCGGGCCAGTACGCCCGCTGCCATCGCTTTGGCCACTTCCTCACTCACGGCCGTATGCAGCCGGATGAGTTCACTATCGACGCCCAAAAGGTTGGATTTCATCGCGTTCGAGTACACAAGAAACCCGCCCAGGAAATAATCCGAGCTTCCTGGCACCGACGTGATGCGCTCACCGAGGATCCCGCCCGTGCAACTTTCGGCAATAGCCAAGGTGGCGTTGCGCTCGCGAAGCATCCGTCCGACGACGGCTTCGAGCGGCGCGCCATCGTTGGAATAAATGCGATCGCCCAGTAATTCTTCAATCTTCGGAGCAACGGCGGAAAGGAGTTGCTCGGTTTCCTGCCCGCTTTGTCCGTGGGCGCGTAGATGGATCTGGATATCGCCTGGACCCGCGAGGATCGTTGTCACCGGATTGGTGAACGGCTTGTAAGCCGGTGAGATGAGCTGATCGAGATCCGATTCGCCCATACACGCAACGCGATAAAACCTGGTTCCAATCACTTGCGGTGGCAGGAGAGCCCTTAGCCGCGGCAGGCACTGCTCGCTGAACATGCCCTTCAGTTCGCTGGGAGGACCCGGCAACAGCATAATGACCCTGCCATTGGTGGCTATCCACTGGCCGGGTGCGGTGCCGCGAGGATTGGGGAGCGGTTCGGCGCCGTCTACGATGAACGTCTGGCGGCGATTGATATCCGCCATCTTGCGGTTCAATCGGTGAAACCGTTCCGTAAGAGCAACTAAGAGATCTTCCCGGAAGACGAGTGTGCGGCCTAATGCATCGGCGACGGAGTCGCGCGTAACGTCGTCCTCGGTAGGTCCAAGGCCGCCCGTTAGAATGACGATTTCGCTGCGCGTTAAAGCGGAGCGGACTTCGGCGGAGAGCATCGCGCGATCGTCGCCAATAATCGACTTGCGGCAGACCTCGACGCCGAGCGCGTTCAACTGATCGGTGAGGTAGAGCGAGTTTGTGTCCACACGCTCCGGTGTCAATAGCTCCGACCCAACGGCGATAATTTCTGCGATCACAAGAGTCTAAGGAATGCGTCGCCCTTCAATACCGACGTTTACGCGGTAGAGGGAGCTGTTGGTGGCAAGAATCATGTGCCGGTCCGGCGTGAACGCAAGCCCGACAATGGACGGGCCGGAAAGGAAAAGCTCCGGCTTGGCGTCCGGTGTCAAGCGGACAATGCCGCGGCGCCCGCCGTAGGACGCGGCGACGTAAAGATTGCCGCGGCTATCGAAGGCGAGCCCCTGCGGACGGCCAAGACCGCGATAGAACAACTCCACACGGCCATCGGGCGCGATGCGGTGGATGGAATCGTAGCTCGACGTGGTAGGGCCTGTCACGTACAAATGCCCATCGGGTCCAAAAGCGATGTGATAGGCGGCGATCGACGGCTCCAGCGTCGCGAAGACATAAATTTGGCGCTGGCGGCTAACCTTGAAGATGGTCCCGCTGCGGTCGCCGACGAATAGATTGTCTTCGTTATCGAACACCATACCCGTGGCGACACCCATGCCCTCGATGTAGGTGACCATGTTTCCAGCCGACGTGATGCGGTACACAATACCGCTGTTTCGGCTGGAGGCGTAGAGAATATCGTCCTGGTCCAGCGCGAGGCCGGTGGCGTTCATCAGGTCGGTCACATACGGAATCGACTGGCCCGTGGGATCGACACGGTAAATGGAAACCGGCGTCTTCTGTCCAGGAGAACCGCTGAATGTGGAGTAAACGTTCCCCTGACGGTCCACAACAGGATTCGCGACGGGGTGCAGCCCTTCGGCAATTTCGACGCCAACGGCGCACTCACGCGGGGGACTGGATTCGCCGTTGTGGCCGACGATCAAATCGCCGGTGGTTCCCGCGGGAACTTTCACAATCAAATAGGAATCTGAGCCGACCACCAGCGGCGCGGGAGTATCCCCAAAACGTGCCTGGGGCTGGCCGGAACTGGCGAAGCCTTTGCCTCGAACCTGAAATTCGCCGCCGGGAATCGCTGCCGCCGGAGCAACTTCCAGAATCTGAGGACGCGGGTCGGATTTACGAAATGCCATGGGGAAAGGAATGCGGGAAAAGATACCGCTAATACAGATTGAACCATCCGGCAGCACGCAACACAAGTGCGCCGTACACACCGGCCATGACGTCATCCATGACAATCCCCAGACCGCCGTGCAGTTTTTCCAGTCGCCGCACGGGGAACGGTTT
Source organism: Bryobacteraceae bacterium (assembly GCA_040081455.1). Classification (GTDB taxonomy): domain Bacteria; phylum Acidobacteriota; class Terriglobia; order Bryobacterales; family Bryobacteraceae; genus Palsa-187. Next base: position 24,931 of record JBEBGM010000030.1, on the reverse strand, counting down.
CCATATATCGAAGATGCGGAAGAGAAGCAGCGCAAGCAACCAACTCTTCCAATTGAGCGAAGTGGCACCAATTACAGTGACCCAAAGACCGATGACTTCGTCGATGACAACGATTTGCGGGTCGGTATTGCCGGATTCCTCGGCAAGCTTGTCGGCGGCCCAGACGGCAGGTCGTAAGAACAGTGCCGCCAGCCAGAAAAATGTCATCGGTTCGGCGCCCACATAGTGTGCCAGGAGAACGCCGACGATGACCGCGCCGATGGACCCAGCGGTGCCGGGACCTTTAGGGACATATCCGCAGCCGAACCATGTTGCCAGCGGTTTGGCGATGCGGAGTGACGTGCGCGCGTAACCGGACCTGCGCTCGCTCACTCGGCTTCCTCGTCTACTTCCTGCGGTGCTCGAACGGATTCGCCGTCGATGGTCGATTCCATGGGAGTCGAAAACACGTACTTTTCCATCGCCCAGTTGCCGAGATCGATGGTGCGGCAGCGTTCGCTGCAGAAAGGCATCTCAGGATTAGAGTGAGAAACGTCCGCGTTGCAGATGGGGCATTTCATGGCCAACCGTTATCTTAACGTGCGTTCGAGATGCCAACCAAGCTGTGCGCCGCAATTGGTTGAACCAGATGCAACGAGTCGCTTGGTTCGTCGATCAAATCACCCGTCAGTTCGTAATCGTGCGCTTTGACGATGCGCATGGTGCGGAAATCGCCGGCGCGCAGAGGGCTTTCGCCGGGATGCGCGATGTAGCAGACGCCGTCGATATCGGGCGCTTGCGTCGAAAGGCGCGCTTCCCAAACCAGTTCGGAATCCTGTGTGGGGCCGTCGACCAAAACACGGAACTCCCGGCCAACGAGTTCACGATTCTTGGCTCGCGAAATCTTGCGCTGCAATGCCATCAGGTGGCGCTTGCGATTGTAGATGGTGCGGGCATCCACTTTTTCATCCAAGTGGAAGCTCTTGTTGGTGTCCTCGTCGGAGTAGGAAAAGACACCGAGGCGTTCAAATTGCGCGGCTTTTACGAAATCGCACATCTCATCGAAATCTTTTTCGCGTTCACCGGGGAAACCGACGATCATGCTGGTTCGAATCGCCACGTCGGGGATCGTTTTGCGGATGCGCTCCAAAAGCCTCAGGAAGATATCGCCGTTCGCGCCGCGCTTCATGCGCTTGAGCACGGAGGCGCTGGCATGCTGCAGAGGCATGTCGATGTATTTCACCAGCGATTCATGTTCGGCGATGGTATCCAGCAGCTTTTGGGTGACCTTGTTCGGATAGGCGTACAGAAAGCGCACCCACTTCGGTGATCCCGTTTCAATTTGCGCGAGGCGGGCGAGTAGGGTGGCAAGCCCATCCTTCATGCCGAAGTCCTCGCCATAGCAGGTGGTATCCTGCCCGATCAGATTGATTTCCTTAACGCCCTGTGCAAACAGCCGGGTAGCTTCCGAGATCACCGATTCAAAGCGGCGGCTGCGAAACGCCCCGCGGTACTGCGGAATCACGCAAAACGTGCAGGGATGATCGCAGCCTTCGGCGATTTTGATATAGGCGAAGTGCTTCGGCGTAGTGAGAACGCGAGGCGTGAGGTCGTGATAGAGGTAGGCATCCAACGGGTTCGCTTTGGGCTCCACGCCTTCACACAGCGCGGTGATCTGCTCCAGTTCGTTGGTGCCGATGACGGCATCCACCTCGGGGAGTTTGTCTTTGATCTCTCCGCGATACCGTTCCACCAGACAACCGGCGACAATCAACCGCTGCGCTCGGCCGGCCTTTTTGTACTCGGCCATTTCGAGGATCGTGTCGACGGACTCCTGTTTGGCGGGGTCAATGAAGCTGCACGTGTTGACGACGATGACGTCGGCGTCAGACGGATGCGGCGTCAGCTCGTGGCCCGCATGCGTGAGCTGGCCCATCATGACCTCGGTATCGACGAGGTTCTTCGGGCATCCTAAGCTGACGAATCCAATTTTCATAGTAAGGAACAAACCGAGCCGGTGTTGCCGCGGTTCAAGGAATCACGGCACCCTCCGCCTAGTAGTGGCAGTGGCTCAACCCCCGTTTTTCGAGGTACTGCTGATGGTACTCCTCCGCGCGCCAGAACTCGGACGCCGGCGTAATTTCGGTAACGATGGGCCGCGGGAAACGCGCCTGCGCGGCATCGCGAGACCGGCGGGCTTCGGCTTCCTGCCCGGGCGAATGAAAGTAAATCGCGGAGCGATACTGCGTGCCGACGTCGGGTCCCTGGCGGTTTAACGTCGTCGGGTTGTGATTCGCCCAGAAGACTTCGAGCAGATCCGCATAAGGGATCGCCGCGGGATCGAATGTGACCTCCACCACCTCGGCATGACCGGTGCGGTCGGTGCAGACCTGTTCGTAGGTCGGATAGTTCACGGCGCCGCCTGAATACCCTACCGCGGTCGCTTTCACGCCCGCCAGTTTGCGGAACGTGGCTTCCACGCCCCAGAAACAGCCTGCCCCAAAAGTGGCTTTCTCGAGATTGGCCTCGGACTCCATAACCTCCATTGTAGCGGACGGGCCGCGAGCCGCCGATTTTCGCCTGCCGGACTCGCTACAATGGTCTACTTGAAACTCCGCATCCGCAACGTCACCAAGGGGACAGAACTGGCCGATCGCGCCGATATCGCCGATACGTCGGCCGCGCGGCAGACCGGCCTTTTGAAGCACACTGGGCTCGCCGAGGGCGAGGGTCTGTGGATTGTTCCATGCGAGGGTGTTCACACGTTCTTCATGAAGTTTGCGATTGACGTGGTGTTTATCAATAAGAAGAAAGTGGTGACCAAGTTGCGCCCGAACATGGTGAAGAGCCGCCTCGCGTTGAGCCTGAGCGCGCATTCGACGATTGAACTGCCAGTGGGTGTCATCGAAAAATCGACGACGCAGGTAGGAGATCAGTTGGAGTTGGAGAAATACGAGGCCTGAGAGGCTTCTAGGCTTATCGTGAGCGAAGCCCAATCCCTATCTGTCAAACGCGCCGAGGTGGAGTTTCACAACTTCGCGTCCTTGGGCGAGCCTGAGCGTGTCATGCGCCATTACGGCGAGCAGAACGTTCGCCGCGGCGGATTAATCCGCAAGCATCTGGACTTCATCGGTCCCATGACGCCGTTTCTCGAAGTGGGTGCGAACGCGGGTCATACCAGCTATTTGCTCGCGAACGAATTCGGAGCGTCGGGCTTTGCCCTGGATATCTCGGCTGATTCTCTGCGTCACGGGATCGCGTTGCAGGAAGCTTGGAATTATCCGGAAGCTCCGGTCCGAGTGGCGGGCGATGCGCTGCGCTTGCCGTTTCGGGATAACTCGCTGCGGTTTGTGATGACGCACCAGACGCTTTCACAGTTCATGGACATCGACGCGGTGGTGCGCGAAGTGAATCGTGTGCTCGCGCCGGGCGGCGTATTCCTTTTCTCAGAGGAGCCGCTACTGCGGAAGCTTTCCTTGCGGCTGTATCGAGCGCCTTACTACGACACGATGAAGTCTTGGGAGCGCAAGCTCTTTGACTGGGGCGTGCTTGGATTTTTTGTCAGCGATGTGATCGGCGCTCTGCAAGAAGAAAACTTCGGCATCCGTCAGAACCACACCATGGGTGTCAAGGAATGGGACACCCTGGTGAAGCGGCACTTCGGGGAGCATCGTTACGAGATTTTTGTTCCTGAGCGTGGGTGGTGCGAAAAGCTGGTCAAGCAGTTGGCTGTCGCGGTGGATCCCTATCACTCGACCTGGACCGCCGCAAAGTTGCTTGGCGGAACGCTTGCGGCGTTTTGCCGGAAAGAAGGAACGCCCACGGAACCTGCTTCCATGGCGGCCTTTGAAGATCTTCTTGCTTGTCCGGATTGTGGGATGGGTATGGTCCGATACGCCGATGAATCGCTCGGTTGCACTTCGTGCGTGTATCGCGCTGCGTTCGAAGGCGGTGTGTACAATTTGTTGGGTTCCCGCGACAAAGCGGAACTCTATCCGGGCGATCGCGACGACATCGCGGATTTTACGCTGCCCGGCCACGAACGGCATCTTGTTGGCGAGTGGTATGGCCTGGAAGGAAGCTTCGGGGCAAAGTACCGCTGGATCGGCGAAAAAGCTGTGGCGCGGCTGGCCCGCGTGAAGTCCGGTCCGCAGCGGTTGCGGATTCGCGGATTTGCAGTGGAGCGCAACCTGCCCGTGCAACTCAGCGTACGCGTGAACGGCGTCGAGGCGGGTCGCTGGATTCAGGATCGGCCCGGATTATTTGTGCTGGAAGCCGATGTGCCAGAGGCTCCGGATTACGAGATTGAAATTCACTCGGGACCCGCGTGGTCGGCCGATGGCGATGATCGCGTGCTGACCGTGAACATAAGTATGATCCGGCTGGTTCCCCGGGATTAGGAGCGCCGACTACTCACCGTCTTCATCGTTCTTTGCGGTTTCATCGTCCAGTTTCAGGATCTTTTTGAAACGCTGAATTTCTTTTGGAGTCAGCGAACGGTAGCGGCCCGGGGCGACGTCTAGATCGAGGAATGCGATCTTCACGCGCCTGAGCTTCTCCACAAGGCGGCCGAACGTCCGGAACATCATGCGGATCTGATTCTGTCGGCCCTCGGCGATCTTCACTTCATACCAAGGCGCGGTGCCTGGCTTAATCAACTTGAGCTGCGCGGGCGCTGTCTTGCGGCCTTCGAGTCTCACGCCTTCGCGAAACGCGTTTTCCTGCGCCTCGGTGAGGGGTCCGTTGACTTTCACGACGTACGTTTTGATAACGTGGCTCTTCGGCGCCGTGATGCGGTGCGCGAATTCGCCATCGTTGGTCATCAGAAGCAGGCCTTCACTCTGATAATCGAGCCGGCCCACCGGATACACGCGCTCCCGCACGCCGCGCATTAGATGAATCACCGTCTGGCGGCCTTCGGGATCCGATGACGTGGTGACGCAACCTTTCGGCTTATTCAATGCGAAATAAACGAGGCGCTTGGGCGCGTGGATCAGCTTGCCATCCACTTTGATGTGATCGCGCTCGAGGTCGGCTTTGGTGCCGAGTTCCAGAATAGTCTTTCCGTTCAACGTGACACGGCCTTCGAGAATCATCTCCTCCGCTTTGCGGCGGCTGGCGATGCCTGTTTGCGAAAGAAGTTTTTGCAGCCGTTCTTCAGGCATTTTCCGTCGATTCTGGCTCGGGCACTGCATCGGTCAGCACTTCGCCCGAGGTTTCGGTCGAGTTTTCCGCCGGAGCTTCCACTGCTGCTTCCTGGTTTGCTTCGTGGATCGCTTCCGTCTGTACTTCGGAGAGTGCCTCGGTGGCCTCCGCTTCGGAGACTTGCGCTTCGTCTGTCGGCTCGTCTGCGTCCTGGCCTTCCGCGATCGGGGCAGTTCCTTCGGCCAGCGGCAGCTCCGCCTGTTCGTCGTCGGCGATCGACATTCTGCCGATCTCCTCGAATTCTTTGAGCGTCGGCAGTTCGCGCAGGTCTTTCAGTCCGAATTGGACCAGGAATTCCTTCGTGGTTTTGTAGAGGATCGGCTGCCCGACTACCTTCTTGCGTCCTCCCTCGGCGATCAGCTTGCGGTCGAGCAATGTCTTCAAAACGCCTGCGCCCTGCACGCCGCGGATCTCCATGATCTCCGGCGCGGTCACTGGTTGCTTGTAGGCGATCACGGCCAGTGTTTCGAGCGCTGCCAGCGATAGCTTCAGCGGCGGCGTTAACTTTTTGACGAAAGCGCGTACCGATTCGTGGTATTCGGCTTTGGTGGCCATCTTGTAGCCGCCGGCCACTTCGCGGATGCTGAGCCCTCGTTGGGGCTGGGCGTAATCAGCTGTGAGATCGTTCAAGATGCGCTGCACGAGGTCGAGCGGACGCTCCAATGCGGCGGCCATCTGCTGCGCCGAGAGCGGCTCGTCGGTAACGTACACGATCGCTTCGATGATCGCTTTGAGATCATCATCGGCGCTGACCGCAGGCCGTTCTTCGGCCAATTGAGTAACGTCTAATTCTTCCATTGCGTGAGTTCTTTGCAGTCCGGGCTGTCCGTCCGGGAGATTTCCGTTTCGCCCTGCCGGTGGTCGGGGCGTTCAGCGTTCCTTAATGATATCCTTCATCGACCGCCGACATGGCCTCGCCGCCGGCGAACACGGTTTCAAAGCCCTTCAGCCGCTTCAGGCCGATGTCGCCGAACGCGTCCACTTGCGTTAAGCCAACCGCCTGGAGCTTCACCAGTTCCAGCAGCGCAAGGAAGAGGCAGATCATCGCGCGGCGGGTCTTTTGACGCTCAAACAGATCGGCGGCGGAAACTACATCGCTGCGTTTGTCCTTTTCAAACACGTTCTGCACGTAGCGGATCATGTCAGGCACGGAAACCTCTTCCGTACTGATTTCATACAGCGGCTTGTTCTTTGTGCGCTCCAGAATCGTCTGGAAAGTCTTCACCAAGTCGAACAGCGAAACAGCGAGGCCCGGCTCCATGCCTTCTTCGTTGCGGAACTGCTCGATCTGCGGATTCGACCACACGGCCTCTTCTACTACACGCTTTTGCTGCAGCATTTCGGCGGCGGTTTTAAAGCGCTCGTGTTCCAGCAGGCGGTCCACCAGTTCTTTGCGCGGGTCCTCTTCCGGCGAAATTTCCTGCAGGGCGGGGTCGCGCGGCAGTAGCATTTTCGACTTGATCTGGATGAGGGTTGCCGCCATGTAGACGAATTCGGCGCTGAGTTCGATATCCATCTCCATCGCTTTCTGCATGAAGTCCAGATACTGCTGCGTGATCTGGGCGATGGGGATATTGTAGATGTCGATTTCCTGCTTGCGGATCAAATCCAGCAGCAGGTCCAGCGGCCCTTCGTAATGTTCCAGATGGAATTCCAGCGGCGACGACACAGAATCCTAGGATACCATTTTGCGCCGGGAAAGCCGCGAAAATCAAGGATTTGGCGAGCCACTCCAGGTCTCGCGCGGTGGTGATCAGAAGCCGCGGCGGCGGTCTCGTCCCGGAACGGGGCGGCGAGGCGCACCCTTGAACAGAAGGGTCACGTCGACGGTCTTATCGGCTTCGTTTACTTGAATTTGCGAGTCGGTTTGGCCCAGGTTGTCGAACACCGTCTGGTCGCGAAGGCTCTGCAGGAAGGCCGCCGGGTATTCGGGGTCAAAGGGCGTTCCTTCGCGCATTCCCCAGGCTTTGCGGATAGCGGGCTCACTCAGAATGTCCAAACCTTGGATCGCCAATTTGCCATAAGTGTATTTGTCCCCAGGCTCGACGCGGACCAGGAGATTCACGGCATGCGCTTTGTCGTCGATGGCACGTTCCGCCTTGACGGATACGTGCAGATGGCCGACACCACGATAGCGCCGTGCGATTCGCTCCAGGCCGGCGTTGATGACGTCGAAATCGGCGGTGTCGTTGGCTGGAAACGCCGCAAGCTTATCGAGCGCACCAGTCTCTTGCGCGGGAACGTTCGAATAGCGCACCGTGCCGAGCTTGTACTCGGCGCCTTCCTCCACGGTTGCGGTGACCGAAATGCCCTCGACGCCTTCCTCTTTCGATTTTTCCGCGGTTACCTTGGGAAACGACACGCGAATGCGGCCCTTGGCTTCATACATGGGGCGAATTGCTTTGTCGAGGGCGCTGCGGATGTCCGCTTCGAGATACGGCAGTCCGATCACCGCTTGCGCGAACCTTTCGGCCAATCGCTCCAGTGGAAGCACCTGGTTGCCGAGGATGTGAACCTCCGAAACGCGCGGGCGATCTCCGGGCGGACGGAACACGACCTGCGGCTCACCGGGGCGGTCGGAGTGCAAACGGCCCTCGACGACGACTTTGCCGCCGAGGAACTCCCCTAGCGCGCGTTCATACCGTTCAAGCACTTTGTTGTTGACGGGAATCGCATCGCCAAGCAGCGGCTCTTGTTTGACGAGCACGGCGCGCAACGCTTCGTCGCTTGCGGGAAGATCTTCGAAACGATAACGGAACAGCGGCCCGGTTTCCAGAACGTCGAGAATGGCATCGTAGCCTCCGCCTGTCTTGCTCGGCGTGAACCGATAACCGATGTTTTCGAACGCCCCGGTGGCGGCAAGGCGCTCGCGCGCCGCATCAAAGTCCTCCAGGCCAACCTGTTGTCCGGTTCTTAACCCGCTCATCGCGATGATCTTGGTGGGCGCGATTCTTGTTGCCCCCTCCACGGCGAGACTTTCGAGTGGATGCTTGGTGGTCGCCGAGACGGTTGCCTTTTGTGGCGCGGGAACTGCTGCCGGCGCGCGCTTCGGTGGTGCGGCCTTTCGAGCCGCAGGGGCTTTCTGTTGAGCAAAAGCAGTGCTGGGGTTTGCGGCAAAAAAGGCCGCGATCACCAGAGAGCTGAGACCAAATCCCCGCATATGCCAATTGTACGCAGCCGAAGCGCGTTTGGTTTCCGCAAATACGAATGAACGGCAGCTACCGCACAACCGTCTTTGCCGCCGACTCGTTTGCGTACTCGTCGGTAACGCGCACGGCGATCGTCACCTCGCCTTGGCCGCGGTCCACTTGGAAGCGATAATCGTGCTCCTCGGAATCGGCCAAACGCGTGGTGGGTTCCACTGCTTTCCATTCGCCGCCATTGACGGAGTACTCCGCCTTTTCGAGCACCGTCCAGGCATCTTTCGCATGGAAGCGCACGTCGATTTTTGCGCCGTTGATCGTACCAGTGAGCCCTGAAATTTCAGGGGCAGAGTTGTCGATGAGGAAGCGATCGCCATCGCGCGTTCCCGTCAGCGCCTGATCCGGCGGATTCGAAGCCGAGTCCGTGGCGGTGACACGGAGGTAGTATTTGCCGTCGGGAAACGCCGTGGAATCCCAACTGTAGTAACGTTCGCGAACGCCGTCGCGCAGCAGTTTCCAGGCGGTCTCGCCATCGCCGCGAATTTCAAGTTTGTAGAGCAGAGTATCGCTATTTTCATCTGACGCCGTCCAGCGAGCGCCAATCTGTCCCTTCGCCCAGGTGAGCGACGGATTCGTGCTCTCCGATGAGGATGACGCCGTTCGTTTCCCGCCGATGGCAGGCAGTGTCAATGTCAGCGGATTCGAGGGCGGCGGTCCGGCCGCAGGAGACGGGGTCCGGTAGTTTGCCGGTGTAGTCTCGATCGCTTCTACCGAGGGCGCGACATTCTTGGTTTCATAGGCCGAGGCGACGTCATACAGTTCCGCTGTGCCGCCGATGGTGGCGCGGTACTGCAAAAAACGAGCGGCGGGGGAAACAACGCGGCCTGAGGCATCCAGTCTTGCCCAAGGGCTCCAGTCCTTTTGTGGACGGCTGAGATTTCCACTGCGCGTTTCAAAATCAACATTGCCCTGACCGGTCTTGAGCGACGTCAATCGGCCCCAATACGTGAACGCACCGGCGTCGAGGACGTCGCTTTCGATGGTGCCGAAAGCTTCCCGTTGCGGGCCGACGGAGTAGATCTGCCCAATGTTTCCCGTGACAACAAACAATCCGCCGTTGGGCGCCGTAGCGATACCGGTGACCTGCGAGGAGGCAAGGTCCAACAGGCGCGTGTAGGTGCGGTCGGTATCGATGCGATAGAGGTAGCCGCGATTGCCGGTGCCCGCGATAACGCGCTGCTGAGCGTCGATTGCCAATGCGTAAACGACGTCCTGCGCGTGATTCCAGATTCTGCGGGCGTAGCCATCCGCTTGTACTCGATAAACTTCGGAGCCACCCGCGACGCCGGGCGCATTCGTGGGAGCGGTAGCAGGCGCCGCGGCCGCTCCGCCTCGCCCGCCGGCGGCGTTGCCTTGATTCTGCGCGTTCGCTCCGCCACCGCCAGCACCCGCGTTGTTCGGAGCAGGAACGGTAGCGGGCGCTTTGTTGCCCGTGCCCGAGGCGTAGATGGTTCCATCGGACGCGATCGCAAGCGCCGTTACTTCGCGCTTCGGTGCTTCGTACAGCACGAAGCCCTGGCCTGCAGGCGATACGCGAAGGATGAGTCCACTGGGGTCCGTTCCGGCGATGATGTTTTCGTTTGCATCGATCACCAGGGACCGCACGTGCGCTTCTTCCGTCCTGTAAAACACGCTGCCGGTGCCGTTCGGAGTGACGCGATGGATCTCCCCGTCATCGCCGGTGCCGACGAAGAGATCGCCGTTCTTTGCGAACGCGAGAGCCCAGATGTACTTGACTTTCGGATCGTAGAATGTGTCCACCTTACCGGCGGAATCCACGCGGAAAACTTTACCGTCGGGCGATGTTGCCGCGTAGACGCGGTCCTGCCGGTCAATGGCAATGGCCTGAATCGCCATGCCGTCGAGTTCCACCAGCGTTTTCGCTTTACCCGAGGCGTCCACCTGAATCAGTTTCGCCTTCGATGCGTTAATGGTTCCGCCGCCCGCGTAAACGTTGCCCTTGGAGTCACGAGCCACAGCCCACAAAAACGTCACGCCGGGATCGAACAGCTCCCTGGTGACCGGGGCGGGGGACAAATGGCCGTCGCTCGATAGCGACAGATTCTTCAGAGTGCCTTTTTCGAAGTCCGCCTGTTCGCTCTGCTCCCAGGTTTTGGTTTCCACTGCCGCCAAGGGGGCAATGAGCAACGCTGCAGCGCACACGGCGCCAGCGATAACGTACGAGTTTTTCATTGAGTAATGGCCTACTTTACGTTGATCCGGAGCGCGTAGCTGCCGGTGATCATTTGATCGAACGGAATGGACTGCTGCACATCCGTGCTCTCTGGCGACCCGGCCAGGGAGCGGTTCGCCGTCTGCACCGTCTGCAGAACGTTGACGACCGACGAAGGAAGATTCGGCAGCGTCTTATCGTCGGCGTAGTACGTGGGCCGGCTGTGCACCAGAGAAACATAGAGGCGGTTGTTGTCGCGCTCCTGATTCAGCAGCGAAACCATTTCAGGAATGTCGATGTAGCGGTTGCCGCGCACCGCGTTGGCCTGTGTGCGGTCCAGCGTGTCGCCGTCGCTGAAGAGAATGCGATGCTGGCCTTTCGTCATGCCCTGCGGAATCTTCACCATTACGGTGCGCTCCATGCGCTCTCCGCGATAGGGACGCAGGAAAACTTTTACTGGGATCTCGCTGCCTGCTTCGACGTCGGTGGTGGGTGTCCAGGCGTTTTCAATCGCGGCCAGGCGTCGTGACGGTAACAGGTCAACGACGGCCTCCACGCTCTTCATCTTCGGCGTCGCAACGGGGTTCTGGAACAAGCGGCTGAATTTATCCGCCCACCATCCGCCCAGCACGGCCGGCATCGGCACGGGGAATTCGCCCGGAGCAATAATGGTCGCCACCTGAATGTTGCTGGCTCCGTCCATGGCCACATTACCAGTCATCCGGTAAGTGACTTCGTCGGCGTATAAATTCATCTGCTGCAGGGAGTTGCTCAACGTGGTGGACATCAGCAGCGGAGTCCACTTCTGCTGCACGAATACGTTGAAGCGCAGGTCACGCTCCTCGATAACGGCGTCTTTATCGCCGTGCGCGCGAATCTTCACATGCACGGGAATCACGGGAGCTTCGGCGCCCAATTCGCCCATAATGCCGGTGTGACGATCCTGATGCAGCGCTCCAACCACTTCCGTCGCATTGCCCATCTTATTTGGCTGATACGTGGAGCTGAGAACGGTCAGAATCTCGCTCTTCGCCATCGGCATATCCACAGGACCCAGGGAGAAGAACTGGTGGCCGAAGGCGAGAACGGTTTTGCCATCGTTGTAGGTGACCGTGCCCATGCCGGTGGTGGACATGTCGCCCGAAATCAGAACCCCGCTGACCGCTTCCCCTGGGTTCAGGGCGTTCTCCCAACCCGGAGCTGGTTTCGACGTTAAGTTGGTTGCGGTTGCGCCACCCTGCACCGCCGTGATGCCCATCTCGCGGAAGAGCGGCTGGTACATGTCAATCGTCTCTTTGGTGAAGCCCGAAAACGTCAGGGGTGTTTCGATCGGCGTCAGAATCGGCACATTTGAAGGCAGCGAGGTCTGGATTCCCGCGGAAACCAGACGGGCAACCAGTTCGCTGGGCATCTCGGCTTGCGATTCCAGGGACGCTCGAATCGTGCCCGCCTTGTCCGGTGTGCGCGCGCCGCCGGGAACCGACTTGTCGAGTTCTTTGATTTCCAGCATCGATTCAATCGGCGTGATGCCGCAGATCGCTTCGGTGGAAAATGCAGTCAATCGAAGCGCCACCGCGCCGATCAACTTGCCATCCACATAAACAGGGCTGCCGCTCATGCCGCCGGCAACGCCGGTGAATTTTGCTTTGCCGCCCATGTTGGCTACAATCACGTGCTGGCGCGGGCCCATGGCATTTTGCCAGATGCCGATGATGTCGATGGGCACGGGCTCGGGTGTGGTTCCCTTAAATACCGTCCAGGCAATGGCTTGCATGCCGGGCTTTACTTGCGCGAGAGGAAGGATCTCCGGTTTTCCAGCTTTAGGCGGCGTCAACTCGGCGGCGGATGCCGCACCCAGAGCCACTAGCGATCCCAACACGGCCGGGGCCAAAGCCCTCAGCGTCCTAACAACCAGCCGGATCTTCATAGAAAACCGTTACCTCGTGACTATTATGTTACTCGACGGAACTTCCGTCCGCTGATACAGTGCTTTTCCCTTATCGGATGTGTCCCGCATTTGCTGGGTTACAGTAGAAAGCGTTATGGCGAACCAAATCATCGTCGATCTTGCGCAAGCTGGCCCATCCACCTCGGAGGTCACCGTTCGGAAACACAAGCTTTTGGTGGATCGCCCGGAGGCAAAAGGTGGAGCCGATCAAGGACCCATGGGCGGCGAACTATTTCTAGCGGCGATTGGGGGCTGCTTTATGAGCAACTTGCTGGCTGCCATCACGGCGCGTGAAGCCGCGGTGTCGGGGGCGGCGGTGACTGTTTCTGGAACGTTAACAGACGCGCCCACTCGTTTCAGTGCCGTGGAACTTACGGTGAGCGCCCAGTATCAGGACAAGGCTTTGTTTGAAAAATTGGTGGAGATCGCCGACCGCGGCTGCATCATGACGAACACGCTGCGAGGCAAACTGGAACTTTCGATTCAGATCGCGTGACGCCGGTGAAGGTGCGGAAGCGCGGCGGGCTTGTGGCCCGCCACAGTCAAAGTAAGGGGGTCTACTTTGCGCCGATCAGCTTTTCGAGGGCTGATCCAGCTCGTATGATCGTTTCCGTACGCTCCGGTCCTGTCGAGACGCCGCCGACTTCCACGCCGGTTTTATCTTCCAGGAATTTCAGGTAGGCTTGCGCTTGCGCTGGGAGCGATTCGAACTTGGTGATGCCGCGTGTCGAACGCTTCCAGCCGGGCAGTTTTTCGTAAACCGCTTCCACGGATTCGAGCGCCCGGTACGTTGCCGGCATTTCCGTAACTTCCTTGCCGTTGATGCGATAGCCGACGCATACCGGGATCTCGTCCAACTGATCCAGTACATCGAGTTTCGTAATCAGCACCGTGTCAAAGCCGTTTACCATCGCGGTGTAGCGAAGCAGCGGTACATCGAACCAACCACAACGGCGCGGACGGCCCGTTACGGCGCCGAATTCGTTGCCTTCTTTACGCAGCCTTTCACCCGCCGGTCCATGGTCCTCGGTCGGGAACGGACCCGAGCCCACGCGAGTGATGTATGCCTTGGAAACGCCAATGATGCCGTTGATCTTTGTGGGCGGCACACCGGTACCGGTGGAAGCGCCGCCGGAAGCCGCACTCGATGAAGTGACGAACGGGTAAGTGCCGTGGTCCACATCGAGCATCGTGCCCTGCGCGCCTTCAAACAAGATACGTTTGTTGGCCTTCATCGCGTCGGCCAACAGTTGTGCGGTGTCGCAGACTAAAGGCTGGATGCGGGCGGCAAACTCTTCGTACTCGGCACGGATCTTGCCGTAATCAATCGGCTCATTCAGATGGAAGGTCTCGGCGAGCGTCGTTTTGTCTTCCACCAGAGTGTCGTACAAAGTGTGGAAGCTTTCCGGATCGAAAAGATCCGCCACGCGAATGCCGCGGCGGCCGATCTTGTCCTCATAGCATGGGCCGATGCCGCGCGAAGTGGTGCCGATCGGAATGCGATTGTCGCGCGCCTCTGACATCTTCTCCACCAGGCGATGGAACGGGAAGATCACATGCGCCCGGTTGGAGATCCGCAACTGTGCGCGAACGTTGATGCCGTTCGCCTCAAGCGTGGTCATTTCCTGAATGAGCGCGGCAAGGTCCACTACCACGCCATTGCCGATCACGGCCTGCACGCCGGGGCGCAGAATGCCGCTGGGGATCAGCTTCAGAACAAATTTCTTCTCACCGATATACACGGTGTGGCCGGCATTATGCCCGCCCTGATAGCGCGCGACCACGTCGAAATGAGCGGCGAAAAGGTCAACCACTTTTCCTTTGCCTTCATCGCCCCACTGCGCACCTAGAACAATAATGTTTTGCATTTTTATGAGCGTGCACACGCTGCCCTCCCGGGTGTGTGCACAAATGACCATTGTATCAGCGGAGGGCGGGGCAACGCTCGCATTCCTGCCTTCGCCACCTCGATTCGATTTCCCCCACCGTTCATCGCTACAATAGCGTTGATGCAGCTTCCCGATATCTTTCTCCGGCTGGGCCAGGAAACCTTTGAGCAGATGTTGCGCTCGGTTTCACTCGGCAAGCTCCGGACCTATCAGATGTTTGACCCCTTCAAGACGCGCCTGCACCTGCAGAAGTTGAACACGGAGACCCTGCGAAAGGTGGCTCCGCGCACCTGGACCCGGTTGCAGGAAGAGGGCAACGGCACTTTGGCCACGGAGCTTTCGCAGGCCATCCTGATCTCCCACCTGGATATGATCCAGGCCGTCCTCAATTTCCTGGGCGTACCGCACCAGGACGGATTCTTTGAAAAAGACGCTGACCTTTCCGCGTACCTCTCCGATGGCTGGCAACAGCGGGCGTGGGATCAGTTCAAAGGCGCTTATCCGCCCGCCGCGTTGCTATTCTACTTAAACCACTTGGGATGGGAAGTCGCGAAGGCCGAAGACGTGTTTCAACCCGCGGCCTAACGCGGCATCCGCATGCAAGAACTCTATAAAGCGATCCGTTCTGGCGACAGCGCGCGTGTGCAGGAATTGTTGGCGGCCGATGCGTCGCTTGCCATCTTTGCCGCCGCAGTTTCGGGGGATGAGGCCTCGGCGGTAGCTTTGCTCACAGGCAATCGGGGACTTTCCTCGAAGATCAGCTCCGATGGGTGGACGCCTCTGCACCTGGCGGCGCACTTCGGCCACACCGTTGTGGTGCGGGTTCTGCTCAACAGGGGCGGCGATCCGAACGCGCTTTCGGAAAACGCTTTGCGAAATTCGCCGTTGCACGCCGCCGCCGCTGGAAAAGCCAAAGATGCCGCGAAGCTTCTGGTTTTGCACGGGGCAAACGTGAACGCCCGCCAACACGGCGGCTGGGCTCCGCTGCACGCTTCCGCTCAAAATGGCGATGTCGATTTCGCCCGGCTCCTGATCGATCATGGCGCCGACGTGAACATTCGCGCCGAAAATCATCAACGCCCCATCGATCTCGCGCTGCTCAAAGGGCAACAGGCCATGGTGGATTTCCTCGAATCGAACGGCGCAAGTCTATAACGCGGCGATCGAGAAAACGCTCTCGCCATCCGATTGGCTGTTGCTCTGCTGCATCTCTACCTGGACGCCATCGCGCAGTTGTAAGAACCCCTGACTGAGCGCGCTGGTTCTCGGCCCAGGCAAAATGATGCCGGTGAGATTCAATGGATCGGCCAGCGACAACGCCACCTCTTCTCCGGTCGCGCCCGACCGCCGCAAGCCGCGCAGCAGGTCCACCGCTTCGGGTCGCGCGAATTGTTCGCCGACGAAGCCAGAAACGAAGCGTCCGCCGCGCACTTCTCCTCGCGCTTCCCATTGTCTGAGGACGACGAGTAAGCTGCGCCACGCCGGCGCCAGTGTCTCGCGAGCCAGCAGATCGCGGAACAATACTCCCCAGCGATCCAGTAGCAACCGAGCGAAAAACTCTACGTTCGCCCCACCGGAGCCGGTATCCAATATCGCCCACCTCCCGGTAGCGTGACGCGGGCGCTGCCACCGGCCTCGTCCCTCGCCGCGCCTGCGTTTGGGGTCGATCAAGGAACGCAGGTTTTCGAAACCATCGGCCGTCACTCGCCCAGCGGCCGCCAGTTCCCACAAGGCAGCTTCCACCTCGCTGGCCAAATGCTTCGTGGATCTCGGAAGGTCGGAAAAGAACGAAGCTCCGCGCCGTTCCAGTGCCGACAAAACATCCAATGCCACCGGCGACAGGGGCGCGAAGTGTGGCGTTTCCGGCAGCAGCGCGTCTGCATCTTCCCGCAGAAAAATGGCCAATGGAGCCACACGGGAAGGGCGTACGCGGCGCGATCCGTCCGTTTCGAGTGCCGGATGCGGCGAAAGCCTTCCCCACATCACTTCGCCCGCCAGGCACAGCCGGTCGAGCAGTTCCGGCTCGTAATTCTTGATCCGCTTCGGCAGCACCGAGGTTTCCCACGCCGCCGCGGAGATCTCATAACCCTGCAATTGGCGGAGGACCTGATACAGGCCGTCGACGCCATGCAACTGCGTGCCGGGCATGACATGCTGCCACCGGCACAGGAAGCGCAGGAACTCCGCCGACGTTACGGGTTCAATTTCGCGCCGGAGCTTACCAAGTGTCATCCGGTGAATACGCGCCAGCACGCGGCGGTGGCAGAATTCGCCGCCCTTTTCCGTGACCGTGCCAGTAAAGTTGCCGCGCAAGACTTGACCTTCGGCCTCCAAATGCGCCAGCGCTTCACGGACCTCCGATTCAGGAAAGCCAAGCCGCACCGCAATAGCATCGGTTGTGAACGGGCCGATGGAATCCGACCAGCCGCGAAGAATGGCAACGGTATCGTTTACCTGATCCAGCCTCTCCAACGCCACCCATTTGTCTTCATGCACAGCGACGCGGTTCGCGAGCAACAATTCGTCGAAGTAGCCTCGCCACTCGGCCACTGGAGGCAGCATGATTAAAGTGAGCAGGGCGTCATGCAATTCATCGGCATCGCGCACCACGGGCCATGCTTCTTCGGCCGCCTGCGCGATCGCACCGGTATCCAAAGCTCCAAAGGCCGTGGCGTCGGAGGCGGGCAACGTTCTCCGCAATTGAACGGCCCGCGCGCGGCGCTCCTCTAACGGTGCGTCATCCAAATACGCGTATGGATTCGCGTTCAGCAATTCATGACAAAACGGCGAAGGCTCTGGCGTATCTACTGCCGAGGTTTGTATGGATCCATCGTCGATGCCACGAAGGATCGCAATCAGCCCGTCAATATCCATCGCCTCGTGCAGGCAGTTGGAAATCGTTTCCTCCACCAGTGGGTGCGACGGAATGCGAATCTCACCCGTCAGGTTTTCGGCGCACGCGGCCTGATCGGGAAATACAGCGGCCAGAAGATCGTCAGAGCGCATGCGCTGAATCGGCGGAGGAACCTTGTGCCCGCCTGCAAACCGGGGTACGGCCAGAGCCCGGCTGGCGTTCCATTTCCAGCGTGCGCCGAACATGGGAGCGGCCACCAGCGCCTGCTTCAAAACCTCAGTCACGGTGGCCGGACTCAAGAAATCGAACACGGCTTCGAGGGGGAACGAGTGCTGATCACTGAGCGCCAGATTCAATCCGTCATCGGTGGCCGCAGCTTGTAATTCGAAGTTGAACGTCCGGCAGAATCGCTTTCGCAGTGCCAGACCCCATGCCTTGTTGATCCGCGAACCGAACGGCGAATGAATCACCAACTGCATGCCGCCGCCTTCGTCGAAGAATCGTTCGGCGATGATGTGCTTCTGGCTGGGGACGGCGCCCAGGACGCGGGCTCCGGCTTGCACGTACTCGACAGCCTGCTCAGCGGCCAGCGCGCTCAGTCCGCATTCGTCCGTGAGCATCGCCACGGGGTCGGGCGACGCAAGGATGTCTTCGCGCAACTGCGAAACCTCGTCGGAGAGTTCGCGCGTGCGCCCTGGGGCCTCGCCCAACCAGAAGGGAACGGACGGCGCCGCGCCATGCGCATCTTCCACGCGCACCCGCCCTGGCTCCACGCGGCGGATTCTCCAGGATGTGGTTCCCAGAAGGAAAATATCGCCGGCGGAACTCTCAATTGCGAAGTCTTCATCGAGCGAGCCGACAATCGTTCCCTCGGGTTCCGCGATCACCTGATACTGCGCGGTATCGGGAATCGCGCCGCCGTTGGTGATCGCCGTGAGCCTCGCGCCGCGGCGCCCTTTGATGCGACGGTTCACTTGATCGCGATGGAGAAACGCTCCACGGCGTCCGCGCGAAGTGGCGATGCCTTCGGAAAGCATCTCGATCACGGCCTCATAATCGGCGTGGGTCAAATCCCGATAAGGGTATGCCGAGCTGACAAACTGGTAAAGTTCCTCTTCATCCCATTCCTCGCAAGCAGCCACGGCAACCAGTTGTTGAGCCAGTACATCGAGCGGCGCGCGGGGAATCTCCAAGCGGTCCAGATTGCCTCGCCGGATTGCGCGAATCACAGCTGCACTTTCGATCAACTCGTCTCGCGATGTCGCAAAGATGCGGCCCTTGGGGATCGCCGAAACCCAGTGGCCCGAGCGGCCGATGCGCTGCAGGGCGATCGAAATCGAACGTGGCGAGCCAATCTGGCACACCAGATCCACGGTACCGATATCGATGCCCAATTCGAGTGACGCCGTCGCCACCACGGCACGCAGCTCGCCGTTCTTTAACTTCTGTTCCGCTGTATGCCGAAGCTTGCGCGACAAGCTTCCGTGATGCGGCAGCACCGTGTTTTCACCCATGCGTTCACTCAGGTGATGCGATACCCGCTCCGCCAGGCGGCGCGTGTTGACGAAGACCAGCGTCGTTCGATTTTCCTGCGCCAGCGCGGCGATGCGGTCGTAAATCTCGGCCCAGTTTTCGTTGCTCGAGACCGCGCCCAGTTCGTCGCGCGGAACCTCGACAGCCAACTCCATCTTGCGTCGGTGGCCTACTTGGATCACTCGAGCGCTGCTGCTCAGAAACCGCGCCACGTCTTCAATGGGCCGCACCGTTGCCGAAAGGCCGATCTTCTGCAGTTTGCGCCCCGCCAGCCGTTCCAGCCGGGCGATGGAAAGCGCCAGATGCGATCCACGCTTTGAGCCGGCCACTGCGTGAATCTCATCCACAATCAGCGTCTGGACCGATGCCAACATCTTCCGCGACTTTTCGGCAGTCAGAAGAATGTAAAGGGATTCTGGCGTCGTCACCAGGATGTGCGGAGCCAACCTTCCCATCTTCGCGCGCTCGGCGGCGGGCGTGTCTCCGGTACGCACCGCTGTTCGAATGGTAGCGATCGCAACGCTATCGGCCTCCGCCTGCGCGCGAATGCCGCTCAATGGGACGTCCAGGTTCACGTGGATGTCGTTGCTAAGCGCTTTGAGTGGCGACACGTAGACGATGCGCGTTTCATCGGGGAGCGACCCGGCAGCGGCATCGCGCACCAGTCCGTCGATAGCGTGGAGAAACGCTGTTAGCGTCTTGCCGGAACCCGTAGGCGCGGAGATGAGGACGTCGTGTCCGGCCGCAACCACAGGCCAGCCTTGCTGCTGCGGTTCGGTGGCGGCGGCAAAGGTTTTTTCAAACCATCGTTCCACTAAGGGGTGAAAACCCAAAGGAGAAGAGCCTGCCGGCGGGGTGTCTGGAATCGTCATGACTGCCCGCCTACAGGATACCGCCGTGGACGCGGCCATGCTTTGGGTGGAATCCTATTGAAAAGACGATGCTTATGCCTGCGTTGGAACCGTAACCTCAGAAGGGCCGTCAACGTCCTATCAATGCCCCCCACGTAGTCCCTCCCGGTGGCAGATTCGAAATAGGAAGTATACTGGTCTCAGCGTGAACGCATTTATCTCAACCCGAAAATTAGTGTTTTGTCTCTGCTTGGGTGCAACGGCTCTCTTTATCGTTGGCTGCTCCAAGGAAGGGGAGAATGCGGCCCAAAAGGGCGGTAAGAAGAAGGGTGGAAAGAAGGGCGGCGATGTTGGCCCGGCCCCGGTCGTTGTTGCCAAGGTCGTGCGGAAGGATATTCCCATCCAAGTGGCCGCGGTCGGCAACGTTGAGCCTTATTCGACCATCAGCGTAAAGCCGCAAGTGGGTGGGCAGTTGACGCAGATCTTCATTCAGGAAGGCGATTACGTGAAGAAGGGCGCGAAGCTGGCGGAGATCGACCCCCGTCCACTGCAAGCCCAGGTGGCGCAAGCCGAAGCCACGCTCGCCAAAGACAATGCGCAACTCCAGCAGGTGATGGCGAACCTCGCTCGCGATAGCGCAAATGAAAAGTACGCGCAGGAACAGGCCAAACGTTACGCGACGCTGTTTGAACAGGGCGTTGTTTCAAAGGACGACCGCGAACGTTTCGCGTCGCAGGCCGATGCCTTGAGCCAGTTGGTGCTGGCAGACCGCGCGGCTATCGAAAGCGCCAAGGCGCAAATTCAAGCGGATCAGGCGACCCTGTCCAACATTCGCCTGCAATTAAGCTTTACAACCATCTACGCACCCATCGACGGACGCACAGGCAACATTACCGTGAAAGCGGGTAACATCGTCAATCCGAACCAGACGGAACTGATGACCATCGCTCAGGTGCAACCGATCTATGTGACCTTTGGCGTTCCGGAAGCAAGGCTCGGCGAGGTGCAGCGTTACCAGACGGGAGGCCGTTTGGCTGTGGATGCACGGTCGCAGGACGAAACGGATGTGAACGAGCGCGGCCAACTCACCTTCGTCGATAACAACGTGGACCCGACCACGGGAACGATCAAGCTAAAGTCGACATTTCAGAATACGTCGCGCAAATTATGGCCGGGACAGTTTGTGAGCGTCAACATGCGGTTGACCACGCAAACCAACTCTCTGGTAGTGCCGACCCACGCGCTGCAGACCGGCCAGGATGGCACCTATGTGTACGTAGTGAAGGATGACCGCACAGTTGAGATGCGGCCGATCACACCGGGACTTCGCGTTGAAGATGATCTGGTGATTGATAAAGGCTTGTCGGCCGGAGAAACCGTTGTAACCGAAGGCCAACTTCGGTTGGCGCCCGGCAGCCGAGTGACATTCCAAGGCAGCGGCGGCGAAGGACAGGGCGCCGACGCAGGCCCTGGCGCCGACAAAGGCAAAGGCGGTGAAGCAGCTGCAGCGCCCGCGGAACGAAACGGCGGCGGACGCAGGGGCAAGAAGGGCGGCAAGAAGGGCGACTCCTAGTCGCCATCGTCGCAATTTTTCAAAAATGCTATCCGGCCCGCGGCGATGCTGCGGGCCAAACTGTTTCTAGGCTAACTTTTTCAGGTCCATCGTTTCGTCCGCGGCCTGCTCGGGTGTGATCTTGGACCGGTTCGCCAACAGCTTGCGTGCGGCGATGTGATCAGCGAATTTGTCCACGGAATCCACCGCGAGAAGTATGGATTGGTTAAAGTAGAACACTGAAAATTTCGCGGATTCGATCTTTCCCCTCACCACCGCCTGATCGTATCCCGTGGATAATCCGGCCATCTGAAACCGGACGCCGAACTGATCGGTCCAGAACCACGGCACCTCTTCATAGGGCGAAGGATTCCCCAAAATGCCGCGGGCCACACACTTTGCCTGATCGACGGCGTTTTGCACGGACTCCAGCCGCACCCGGCCGCTGTTTATTCCAGCAGCAAACCGGTTGGGGTGTTCCGCGCAATCGCCAATCGCATAGATATTCGAGTCGCTGGTGCGGAGGAGTTCATCCACAACGATCCCATTGCCAACCGTAAGTCCGGCAGCGGCAGCGAGTTCCTGATTCGGAATCACTCCAATACCCGCGACCGTCAGATCCGCAGGGATCTTCGTCCCGTCGCTGAGGAGCACGTCATTCGGCTGTACTGCGGTCACCGAAGCCTGAAAGCGGATGTCAACGCCATGGTTTTGATGCAGCTGCAGGAAAAAATCTGAAAGCGTCGGTGACACGGCGCGCGCCATCAAACGTTCGCCGGCCTCAATGAGGGTGACCTGCTTTTCCCGCGCACGCAGCGCCGCGGCTACTTCCAGGCCAATAAATCCACCGCCGATGACTGCTGCGCTTGATACGTGCTCCACACGGGCGCGAATGGCGTCGGTTTCCTCCCAGGAGCGGAGATACCGCACGTGCGGGGCCCCGCGGATGGAGAGCGCCCGGTTCCGTGCTCCAGTGGCAAGGATGAGTTTGCCGTAAGAGAATCGTCTGCCGGAAGCGCACTCCACCTGGTGAATCGCGCGATGGATTGCGGTGACCTTTTCCGCGGTGATGAGATCGATTCGATTGTTGTTGTAGAAAATATCAGCGCGGAGAGGTAGGCTCTCCCCGTCGGTCTTGCCGGAAAGGTAGTCTTTGGAAAGAGGCGGACGCTGGTAAGGGGCGCGCGCTTCTTCACCGATCAGCGTCAGGGACCCTTCATGGCCTTGCGAGCGTAATGCCGCTGCGGCTTCAAGACCCGCTTGGCCTGCTCCGACGATAACAACGCTCGTGATTGCGGCGCCCGTGGCCATTCCTTGCCCGGGACTAAGTCTGGCGATCCGGCATTAATACGACAAGGCCGTCGTACTCGGGGCGCACGATGATCTGGCAGCTCAGGCGGCTGTTCGGCTTGCGTTCGGCCGCGGTCACGCCCAGCATCTCTTCTTGTTCTTCTTCAACAGGTTCGAGTTTATCGAGCCAGGCGGGGTCCACATAAACGTGGCAAGTGGCGCACATGCAAGCGCCTCCACATTCGGCAACGATACCGTCAATGCCGTTCTTCACGGCTCCTTCCATCACGGAGTGCTTGTTGGGTACTTCAACCGTAGTGGATTTGCCATTATGGGCAAGATAAGTCAC
This sequence comes from Bryobacteraceae bacterium, assembly GCA_040081455.1. Lineage (GTDB taxonomy): Bacteria > Acidobacteriota > Terriglobia > Bryobacterales > Bryobacteraceae > Palsa-187. Next base: position 2,105 of record JBEBGM010000030.1, on the reverse strand, counting down.
TTTGGGCATAAGTTTCTTTCGATTGTAGCTGTTTGAGGCAGACGAGTTGGAGCGAACGTCACACGCGGAAACGCTCGTCGATCTCCACTTGATAGCCGCTCACGAGGCGGTTGGTTTCGTTGGCCATGCCGACGACCGCCATCACTTCGGCGAACTGGGCGTCCGTCATGCCCGCCTTACGGGCAGAGACTGTGTGCGACGCAATGCAATACGGACAGCCGTTGCTGGCGGACACCGCGAGATAAATCATCTCCTTCGTCGCGGGATCCAGCGCGCCGGGAGCCATAATCTGCTTGATGGATTCCCATGTCCGCTTGAGCGTTGCGGGATCATGCGCCAGCGCTTTCCAGAAATTGTTGATGTAATCCGTCTTGCGCGTAGCCATGATGTCGTCGTAGACGGCTTTCACTTCTGGCGACGCGTCGTTGTATTCCACCATTCCCAATGTGGCCATATATGGATTCCTTCCGCGAAGAAGATCAGCGCGTGTGAAGCGCCTCAGCGCAGGTGGGTCAGTTTCGGTTCCCCGTACTTTCCACGCGTCCTGTTAACGGTTGCACCACCGGACCACCGCAGACGCCGACGCCAGTGTTTAACAGCGCGTTGAGAAAGTTGAAGAGCACCGAATAGACGCTTTGTTCGGTCACCGGAGCCTTGCCTGGCATGCGGAAGTTCACGGGCAACTCTTTGTTGATCTGAATGCGCACGGCGTTGGGCAAGGGGCGTCCGGCGCGATCGCGCTGGTTGCCAAGCTGAATGGGTGTCTGCAAAACCGCGCCACTCACGCCGTCCACGTAGAACTGGCAGCGCGAGAACCAACCGAGATTCGCCGGGTCTGCTGCGTCGAACAGCAGCAGCGGAGCCTGACGGTCTTCGGCGTTCAACTCAAGCAATACGCGGCGCGATTCTTCGGTGAAGCGAAATTCAAAGCCGGCCTGCCGCGCGACGTTCTCAATAAATTCGCGATCCAATTCCAGAAGCAAAAACTTGTTCGAGCCAGCCTGAAGCACCTGCATGTCTTCCCTATTTTAGCAATGAGATTCGGCGACAACGATGTGCTCGAATGGAAATATGGCGGGTGCTCTCGTGCTATTCGATATCGACGGAACTTTACTGCGCCGCGCAGGACCGCAACACCGGCAGGCATTGATGACCGCGGTGCGCAAAATCACGGGCATCGAGGCCACCACTGACGGTGTGCCGGTTGCGGGCATGCTCGATCGCGACATTGTTGCGGGAATGCTGCGGAAAGCGGGCAGTTCGGAATCTTTGATCCGGCGCTCGATGCCCAAGATTGTTGAATCGGCGCAACGGACGTACGTCCGAGTGTGTCCGGATCTCCGGCGCAAAGTTTGTCCGGGCGCCCGAGGCCTCCTATATAAACTCTCCCGCCGCAGTATTCCCGCCGCGCTGGTCACGGGCAATCTGACGCGCATCGGTTGGAAAAAAATGGAAAACGCCGGACTGCGTCATTACTTCCGGTTCGGCGCATTTGCGGAATCCGCGGATGATCGTGCGGGTTTGGTGCGCATCGCGCTGGATCATGCCATCCAGCAGAAGTGGATTGACGCGAAAAGCCCGGTGGTATTGATTGGTGATCATCCAAATGACATCCGCGCAGCGCGCGCAAATGGAGTGCGCGCTGTTTCGGTAGCAACGGGCGTGATCGGCAAAGAGGAATTGCGCTCACATTGTCCAGACGTGTTGGTTTCCGATATGCGCGCATTGACCATGGAGGCGCTGCTGGGCCGCGCGATTTAGTTTTTTTATCCGCTGCACGAATTAAAAATCTACAAGTGGGTTCCGTTCAAGCGGATGCCGCCCAAAGGGGCCCTTGCACTGCGATCCGAATGTGGTAGCATAGGATTGCCTCAGTGGAGTACTCTGCATGAGGCAATCCCCGCCAACGGAGTGAAGAAAACCGCCGAATGAGTTTTACGGTCTTTTTAGGCAATCTGCCTGTTTGGGTCACCGCGGACGACATCAAGGGATGGCTGACAGCCGAGAACCTGGTCGCGGACGCGATTAAAGTCATCCGCAACCCCGAAACGCAGGAGTCCAAGGGCTTCGCGTTTATCGAGGCGCCTAACACCGAAGAGATGAAC
>JBEBGM010000096.1:0-4288 GCA_040081455.1 Bryobacteraceae bacterium | reverse complement strand
GAACGGATCGTCGGTTTCGATGAACATCGTCTCGACAAGCGGCACGTCCAAATGCGTCATGATGCGCGCGCCATAATAGCCCGCGTTGATCGGAATGCCACGGCGCTTGTCATAGAGCAGTTCTTCGTGCAGCGCCATGCTGAGGCCCTGGATGACGCCGCCCTGCACCTGGCTTTGCGATGTCAACGGATTGATCACGCGTCCGCTATCGTGCACGGCCAGGAACTTCAGGATCTTGATGTGGCCCGTCGTCATGTCCACTTCGAGCTCGCAGAAATCGGCAAGGAAGCTGTAGCGCGCGAGGCCTTTGGTATCGGGATCCGTGACGACGCTCGCCGTCAGCATGTCCGAACCCTTCGGCATGCCCTTTTCGGCGATCTGATTCTTGAGTTGTTTCGCCGCTTCCACCACCGAGACGCCTGTGAACGACGTCGTGCGTCCGCCGGATTCGCCCACAGAGTACGGGCAATCCGCGGTGTCGCCCCAATGCACCGTCACTTTTTCGAGTGGCACGGCGAGTTCTTCCGCCGCGATCAGGCCCATGGTCGTCTTCGCAGCGGTGCCAACGTCCGTCACGCCGACGTAGAGATGATACTGGCCCTTTGCGTCAACCTTCAGGATCGCTTCGCTCTTGCCCACGGACGAGCCAAAGCCGCCCATCGCCATTCCAACGCCGCGACGAACATTGCCAGTGTCGAGGCCGGGTTCGTGCCAGCGCTTCTTCCATTCGAATTTCTCGGCGCCTTCGCGCAGGCATTGTTCGAGGCCAATGCTCGAATAGTCGACGGAATCGCGAAACTTCCGCGTCATGTTTTTCAAGCGGAATTCAAGCGGATCCATCTTGAGCCGGGTCGCGATGTCATCCATCACGGACTCCAGCCCAAACACGCTATGCGGATACGCGGGTGCGCGGTAGTTCGCCGACACCGCCATGTTCGTGTAAACGGTGGTGACGCTCTGTTCGACGTTCGCGCATTGATACACTTCCGGGCCGCCCTGATCGCCACGACCCTTGCGGTACGGACCCATGCCGCTATAGCCACGTACCTGCAGCGCGGTCAGCGTACCGTCTTTCTTCGCGCCCACTTTGTAATACTGCGTCACCGGCCAGCGCCCGTGGACGCTGATGAAATCTTCCTTGCGCGAGAACTCGACCTTCACCGGCACGCCCGTTTTCTTGGCGAGCACGGCGGCCATGAGGTCCGAATCCTGGCATTGATTCTTGTTGCCGAATCCGCCGCCCATGTAGTCGCAGACCACGCGGACATTTTCGACGGGTAGTTTCAGATCGCGGGCAATATCGGTGCGGCAGTTGGCGATGCCCTGCGTCGCGGCATGCACGGTGAGTTTATCGCCTTCCCAGAATGCGATGGAAACACGCGGCTCCAACTGGGCGTTGTTGTGGTGCGCCGATTGGAAACGGTCTTCGAGCACGATATCCGCAGCAGCGAAGCCGCGATCCAGATTGCCGCGGCGGTACACTTCCGCTTCACGCTTGCCTTTGTCGTCGGGCGACAGATTTCCGCCGGGCTGAATCTCAGGCGCCTCTGGCTTCAACGCTTCTTCCGCGTCGAGCACGAACGGGAGCGTTTCATACTCCACCGTGATCAACCGTGTGGCTTCTTCCGCCGTGTGGCGGTCGACGGCCGCCACGCAGGCAACCGCATCGCCCGCGTAACGGACGGGGTTGTTGAAAAGATAGCGTTTGTTGCGAGTATCGCCACTGGACCAAACAACATCGCAGTTATCGCGCGTGATGATCGCCTTCACTCCTGGCATCGCCTGAGCCTTCGACACATCCACGCTCTTCACGCGTGCATGCGGATGCGGGCTGCGCAAAACGCGGGCGTAGAGCATGCCCGGAAAATGCTTGTCGCTCGTGTACTTTGCCGTGCCGGTGACGCGCTTCAGTGCATCGATGCGCTGTGTGGGGTGGCCTGCCGTCTTTAAGGGATTCATGCCTTGCCTCCCTTTCCCGACGGCGTGTCGCTTGCGGCCATCACGGCTTCCACGTAGTGGTTGTAATTCGAGCAGCGGCAGATGTTGCCCGCCATCGCATGCTGCACGTCGTCGCGGGTGGGCCGCGGATTCCGGTTGAGCAGAGCCTTCGCGCTCATCAACTGGCCGGAGGTGCAATAGCCGCACTGCGGAGCGTCGTGCTCGATGAACGCCTGCTGCAGCGGGTCGAGTTTGCCGTTCTTGGCGAGCCCCTCCACCGTTTGCACCGAGCGCCCATCCATCCACACGGCGAGCTGCGTGCAGGAATACATTGCTTTGCCATCGATCAACACCGTGCACGCGCCGCACTCGCTGCGGTCGCAACCGAGCTTAGTGCCGGTCAGATCCAGGTGATCGCGCAGGAGTTCATTGAGCGTCCAGCGGTCTTCCACTTCCACCGAGTGCTTGGTGCCGTTGATGGTGACCGCAATCTTCGTGCGCGGAGCGGCGGATGCCGGTGCCGCGCTGGATTCGGTCGCAGCGGATTTCTTTTGTTGGGCTTCGAGCGGAACGGCAGTGACAGCGATGACGCTTGCCCCGGTCCCCTCCACAAAGCGCCGGCGTGAGATCTTGCTCATCCGGTTCCTCCTGAGCGCGGGCGGCGGAAACACAAACCCGCGTAGACTTCCGGGATTGATTATATCCCACGGCTCTGCTATCCAACCGCTCCACGCGCCACGCTAAACTGTTGGCTTCCGAGTGTCCGTGAAACCCCACCGCCGCCTGCTGATCCGCCCGGGAGCCATCGGTGATTGCATCCTTTCTTTCCCAACTCTGGAAGCCGCCAAGGCTGACTACACCGAGGTGTGGGCCCCGCGGCCGATTCTGCCTTTGATTCGCTTTGCGGATCACACCCGCGCGATCATCAACACCGGCCTCGACCGCCTTGGCGTGTTCCCCGGCGCGCGTGTGGAGGCACTGGAGACCTTCGATTCCATCTACTCCTGGTACGGCTCTGCAAATGAAAATTTCCGCGAAGCTGTCCGCCATCTGCCGTTCACATTCTTTCCAGCCTTGCCGCCTCCCGTGGAGGGAGTGCCGAAGATTCCGGTGCCAGCAGCTCCCGAAGAAGACTTTGCCGTAATTCAGCCGTTTTCGAGCAACCCCAAGAAAACCTGGCCCATCGAAAACTTCCGTGCGGTGGCTCAAACGCTAAGGGAGAAGGGAATGGCCGTGAGGTGGATAGCAGGACCTGAGGAAACGCTGCCTGACGATCTGCGAGACAGCGCCGTGTTCCTGGAAGATTTGTACGAACTCGGTTGCTGGATTTCTACCGCGCGCCTCTATATTGGCAACGATTCGGGTATCAGCCACCTTGCCGCCGCCGTTGGCACCCCGACGATTGCGATCTTTCTCTCCACTGACCCGCAGGTGTGGGCGCCGCGCGGCCCGCATGTGACAGTGTTGAAGCGGCCTCCGATAGAGCAGGTCCGCTTGACTGCCTCGCGCGTGATCGAATCGTACAAATGAAAAGCACGCGATTCACACCCAGGGGGTGTGCGCCGCGTGCCGTTGAATTTTTGACTGAGAAAAGCCTACTTCGACGCTTCTTCGGCTGACGAACCGGCGAACACCTTCTTGCCGTCCGCCATCACAACAGAACGAGCGTTGGCCAGCTTCGAGCCGTCCTTCGCCAGGTAGCCTTCCACCGTAACGCCATCGCCGGCCTTCAAGGAACTACGGGTCCACCCTAAGCGCATGAGACCATTCGGGCTGCCGAGTTCCAGTTCCCAATTCGTGACGGCGCCGTTTGCATCCTTCACGTCCACGTAGAAACGCGCATGCGGATTGGTCCATTCCATCTTGGTGACCGTGCCGGACAATGTAACGGGCTTTTTGGAGTCGTACTCCGCCGCGAACGAATGGTGGGCTGAAACAGGCGCGGCGATGCACAAACCGAGTGCGACAGCGGCCAGAGCGAAAAAGTGCTTGCGGATGCTCATCTTGGATTCACCTCTATGAACTCAACTTATACTACAATTCCTGCGAACTCTGCCAGGGGAAAGTCTAACCCTTTGCTGAGTTTCGCATAAAACTACTTTCCAACCATGTGATCTAAATCACGGTTGTTTTCGCTGCACATGAACTCACGGATCGTCTCCCCGGGGCCCAGTTCGGCAACGCGCTTAAACGTCCAAGGCTTTGCGAGAACGCCGGGGTCGTCCACGGTGATCTCCTGCTCCAGGTGGCCCATGTCGGGGCGGCGATACCGCTCAATAATGTGCAACTTATCGGAATGCGGATGCGAGTCCTGGTCCAACCATACGGCTTCTTCGAAATTGACACGGTC
>JBEBGM010000095.1:0-4320 GCA_040081455.1 Bryobacteraceae bacterium | reverse complement strand
GTTTCGCCTCTCTTATTTCTTTGCCGGAACCGGATAATATTCGTCGAATTCGTTCGTCGCGCAATAGTTTTCGATGAGCTGCACATTCGGCTCCAAGCGACGGTAAAGCAGCACTTCAATGCTCCACGGCTTCGTGTACACCTTGGGATCTTCAAACGTCGCCCGATAACGAATGGTGTTGCGGTCCAGATAGTTCCAGCGCTCCACCAGATGCAGTTCGTCGCTGTGGAAGTCGCCCACGCGGTCCAGCCACGTGTCGCCACTGAAGTCCACCACGTCCACCACTAAGGTGTCGCCTTCCCAGTGACCGCGCGAATCGCCCAGCCAGAAGTCGATATGACCATCCGGATGCTGCGTCCCGTTCGTATGAATCGTTCGCGCTGGATGCCCGAACTCATAGAGCACAGTAAGATCGCGAGGCCGCTGGAAAATCTGCACCGGCTCATTGCCATAAAGGCCGCGCACCGAGCCCAGCGTGAAGCACTTCGTGCGTGGGTCCAGCGTATCCCGCGCCGCCAGATTCTTCGCCCGCTGCGCCAGCGCTTCCGGCTTATACGGAATCACGTTGCCTTCCACCACTCCCGCGCTCGGAGGCGTATCCTTCGAACCCAAGTGCGGCTCCAGCCCGTACTCCGCTCCGCTCAGCGATTGCCAAATCCCCGAAAAATCGGGTTTGCCATCCGCGCCTCGCGGAATGCCCGCTCCGCCGGCCGGAGCCTGGGCCAGCGCTCCTCCGGCAAGAAGCGCCAACCCGAAAACAACGATACCCACTCTTCGCATGCTACTGTCCCGCCTCATTCGGATTCGACGAGCCCAAGTACAGATTCCGTCCATCCTGCAGCAGCACCGAACTTCCATTCACCGTGGGCGATCCGCTCTTGGCGCGATAGCCCTTCACCGTCACTTCCGTGCCAATCGGAAAGTCCGTCTTGCGGAGCCCCTTGCGTAACAGCGTGTTCGGCGCGCCGAATTCCACGGCCCAGTTCACCACCTTGCCGTCGGCTCCCTTCACATCCACGTAAATCCAGCCATGTGGATTCACCCATTCCAGCTTGGTCAGCGTGCCCTTGATCGTCACCGGTTGATCGCCCGCGTATTCCGCGGCAAACGAGTGATGCGCGAAGGCCGGCACCCCTGCCAGAGCCCCCGCCAACACCACGCCAACACTCAACAGACGAAAGATTTTCGATTTCATAACCGTGTATCCTTTTCCACTACTGCTTCTTCGCGTTCGGATTCGGCGGCGGCGGAGCCAGTTTCGTCAACTTCCCGCCCTGCGATTCATAATCCTGCGCACCCGCGGCGCCAGCTACTTTAAAGCCGGCCTTCGTCAGAATGTCCGCCGCGCGCGCGCCACGCGCTGCGTGATTCGACACGGCGATAATCGTGCGGTCCTTCGGGATGAACGCCAAGCTCTTTTCGAGGTCTCCGCTCTGCACACTGAAGTACACCGGGAATCCGCCGTTGGAGGTCAATTCATCCGGACGCCGCACATCGACAATCAATACCTGCTCGGGTTTGGCCAATAGTTCGTCAATCTCCGCCCGCGTCAGCACCTTCGCCTGTGAAGCCTGCTTCTTCTTTCCCTGATTTCCTTCCGCCTGGCCGAAGACCATCGCGGACGCCACCACCAACATCAAAATGAGTTTTTTCATGAGTATTTGTCCTTAACTTTCGTTCTGCTTAAAAAATCACCTTCAACCCGATCTGGTTGTCGCGCGGCGTTCCCACCGTGTTCGAGACTTGGCCGAACAACGCATTCCCCACCTGCGCATTCGGAGATGCAAACGCCGGAGTATTCGTCGCATTGAACGACTCCAACCGGAGCTGCGCCGAAACGCGCTCGGTCAATCGGAACGTCTTGTTCGCCGAAAGATCCAAGTTGAACAATCCCGGTCCACGCAGCACGTTGCGTCCCGCGTTGCCATATGTGAACGCTGCGTTCCGAACAAACGCTGCGGTGTTGAACCAGCGCTGCGGCGTCGGATTCTCTAGTCGCCACTCGCCCACCACGTTCGGGCGATCGGCGCCGCCTGTGTTCGATGGAACACCGTTCACCGTCAGATTCACCGGCATGCCCGCAGTCAGCGTCAGACTCGGACCAACACTCCATCCGCCGAGTAGAGCTTCCGTTACCGGACCCCAACCCGAACCATGTGCCCGGCCCTTTCCGAACGGCAGCTGATACACGGCGCTTCCCACAAAATGCTGCACCATGTCCTGCGCCGTCACCGCGCGATCGAACTGCCAGTTCTTTTGGTCCTGGACGCCCGAGGTGTCGCCCAAACCGATGCTCTTCGACCACTGATACGAGGCGATCAGCGTCAGCCCCTTCGCGTAGCGTTTTTCGAGCTTCGCTTGCAGCGCGTGAAAACGGCTATATCCGTCCTTCTGGATGCGCGTCACATCAGCCAGCGTGATCGCGTACGGAGTATTTGGAATCGTCGTGGTGCGATAGAGACGGTTGTTGTTGATCACACCCGCCACCGGTGCGGCCGGGTTGCCGTCCAGCGACCGCCGCATATGGTCGAACTTATTGCCGAAATACCCAATCTCGGCAACAATTCCGCCCGGCAACTGCCGCTGGATATTCAAATTCCACTGCTGTGCCAAAGGCAGATTCGAGCTGCGGTCCCACGAGATCATCGTTACGTCCTTCGCATTCGCAAAGGAAAGCGCATCCGAAGCAAAACCATTTTTCAGCAACAGATTCGGCGCGGCGTTGCGATCCTTCGTCAGACTGACGCGGATGTTATTCGGAGGGTTCGTCTGCAAACTCGACATGCCGCCTTCGGTGACGATGTTCGAGAAGAACAAGCCGTAACCGCCACGGAACACGGTTTTGTTGTCCGGCAGCGAGTACGCAAACCCGAAGCGTGGCGCGAAGTTCAGATAATCCACACCCTGCAAAGCGCGCGAGGCTCGATCTCTTCCTTCCTGTCCTGCCAGCACCAATCGCGGCGAGCCAGGCGTCGTGTCCAGATCGAAGTTCGCAATCGTGTCGTTTGTCTGTAACGCCGGCGGACTGAGTTCATACCGCAATCCAATGTTCAGTGTCAGATTCCGCGATACCTTCCAATCGTCCTGAACAAACAGGTGCGTGTACGGCGTCCGCATCCGCAAGTAAGACCACTTGGAAACACTGGAGGACGATACGTAGCCCTGCAAGAAATCCTGCAGCGCATTCCCCGAATACTGTCCGTTGAAGTTGAAAATGCCACTCGCGCGTTGTGAACTGTAGAAGTTGATCTGCAGCCAGCTTTCCTGCAGCCCGAACTTAAGATTATGCGCGCCCTTGTTCCACGTCAGATCCGCCGATAACTGCCGGTTCTGCGAACCATCCGAGTTCGGGATGTTCGAAACACCCAGCGTCGGGAATCCGGTGATCGCAATTTGCGAAAATCCCGGATTCGTCTCATCCACACCCGGAATTCCCAAACCGCGCAGCTTCTGATCCGGAATCGAGTTCACCCAATAGATGTAGTTCCATCCCGCGTGCACCGAAGTGACGATCGTCGGCGACCACACTTTGTTATGGACGAACACAAAGCCCTTGCTATCCGAGGTCTGCGCGCCCGAGCCCTGGTAATAGTTGCCCTGCGCGTCCTTAGGCAGCGCGTTCGTCGCGCCATACCCAGGACCGTCGTCCGCCTGCTGCTTGCTGTAGCGGAAGTAAACATTCTGCCGGTCGCTGATCGTGTGATCGATGCGGAAATCCCAGCGATGAGGATCGGAAACCTGCGGCGCGCCGTAGACAAAATTTTGCGTCGCCTTATCATTGGTCGGGAGCGGGAAATAGCTGAGCACCTTTGCCGAAATCGGATCAATCTGCGCCGGAGCTAACTGCGTCGAACCAAAAATGCCCTGCCGCTGCGCGAGCGTCGGCACCGTAACCGTCGTCGTGCTGCTCTGCCGGATACGGCTGATCTCAAAATCGGCGAAGAAGAACGTCTTGTTGCGAATCACCGGCCCGCCCAGTGCAGCACCGAACTGATTCCGCTTATACGGCGATTTCGTCGCCGCAAAAAAGTTCCGCGCATCCAGCGCCTCGTTGCGCAAAAATTCGTACGCCGCTCCGTGGAACTGATTCGTTCCCGATTTCAGCGCCACGCTCACCACGCCGGATGACGACCGCCCATACTCCGCCGAGTAGCCATTCGTCACCACTTTGAATTCCTGAATGGCATCCACCGACGGCTTAATCACTTCCTTCTGGCCCGAGTGGCCCGTTGAAATCTGCTGATTGTTGTTGTCAGCGCCATCCAACAGAAACGCGGCCTGCGATCCGGACTGCCCACCGATTCCCACGCCCTGCGAACT
>JBEBGM010000029.1:0-53745 GCA_040081455.1 Bryobacteraceae bacterium | reverse complement strand
GATTCCCCCGGATTCCCTCGACTGGTTTGCCGGCGATGTTTCCGAAACCGATTAGTGACCTCGAACGTCAGCCATGAAAAGGGAGTGTATTCCAATTCTTACCGCGCTGAGGGAGAGATCTTCGATCAAGAGCCTGTTGACGATTGCGCTGGGCATTGCTTTGGCATCAAGCCTAGTACTCGGGATCTTCGCGAAAGACACGCGGGCCGACGACGAAGCGGCGATTCGCAAAGCCAATGCGAACTGGGCGGCCGCTGTCCGCATAAAAAATGTCGAAGGCTGGATGATCGACTACTCTGAAGATGCACTCGTACTGCCACCCCACGCCGGAGAGATCGTTTCCTCAAACTCTTTGCGAACTTCGGCAGAGACGCTTTTCAGATTGCCCGATCTTTACCTGTCGTGGGAGCCCGCCAAGGTCGAGATCGCGCGGTCGGGCGATTTTGCATATGCGTATGCAGATTATGAGCTGAGCTGGACGAATGAAAGTGGCAACACCGTCAAGGGCAAAGGAAAAACTGTACAGCTCTGGAAGAAGGAACGAGGCGGGGAATGGAAATGTACTCTCAATTCGTGGCGACCCAGCCTACCTTCTAACGCCAACCCGCCCGAACAGCCAACCATTAGACTGCTCAAGTAAACTTACGCGGTTGACTATACACTTGAATTCGGAAGCTGAATCCGCTAAACAGATGTAACATGCTTGCAGTCATCGCATTAGCTCTAGCTGCTGTTCTACTTCTTGTAGAAAGAGTCGAACAGAGCGAAGACTGGATGTGGCACAAGCGACTTCAAAGTCGTGGACGTTATCCAAAGACATTTCTCTTGTGGCCAGAACTCCTTTCGTTATTGCTTCTCGGCTCAGCATTTATCGGCGGGCCACGCGAAATCTTTGTCCTCGCGAGAATAGTAATCTGCGTCACGTCGGTTACTTGTGGCACTTTGGCATACCTCTACTACGGAGACGACGCTCCTCACAGGAAAAGAGGTTGGGCCTGGCTGCCGTGGGCGTACGCAGCAATAGCGACTGTTTTCAATCCAGTGATTCCTCTACGCCTTACGCGCAGTGCATGGATGGTAATGGACATTGCTGCAGGAATGGTTTTTATTCTCGGAATCATTCGCCGCGGTGTCGTCTTTATCGATTGGATTATCACAATTGTTCGCCACCGCAAGAGCAGAAAGAATCTATATCCGTGCGAATCTTCAGCAACAACCGCGCCTCCTGACAGCCCCAAGGGAATGTTGAAAGTTCCGGACGAAAAGCAGCGCATGCAGATTGAGGAATCGCTACAAGGAGAATCGATTCGCCCGCCAATTGAAGCGGGTTTTGAAAGTAGGTTCATTCGGGCATCAAACGGCGATGTCAATGCCAATGCCCAGGTCGAACTCGTTGTGCCCACGCGGGTGGATATAGGCTCGAATCGAGACGATGTGCAGGCGAGGAAATGGTCTCGTCAGGTTGCGGAACAGGAGCATTCTTGGTACAACAAGCGGACTGGGGACCGGATCGTGAATGGTAAATGTAACAACTGCGGCCAAATAAAAGCGTTAGTAATAGCTGATCGAATCTGCGCCCAATGCAGCAATGATTTGGATGACAAATGGGGTCTCTGTGATGCACTTGATTGGGTGATTCTCGGAACGCCAGCCCGAAGTTGGGGTGCGCCACAACCAAGCTTCGGCGCTCACATGTATCGGGGCATCGGATACACAATAATCAAGTTCCATTGGGCAAATTGGCCGAGTCGCTGCGACGTCAGACCTGCTACCCCCGAGGAAATCGAGGCCGATGATGCGCGACAAAAAGAGATGCTGGAACTGCAGCGCCAAGATGCTTTGTCAAGGGAAAAGGACCTGCAACTCCAAGATACTTTGTTAAGGGAAAAGGAACTGCAGCACCAAGACAAGTTGGCAAGGGAAAAGGCTGCGGCGGCAGAGCGGGAGCGCGAACAGGGACAGACTGAGTTAATAGCTAGAAGAAAGGAGAAGTTAAATCAAGTTGGGAGTTGGTTACTGCTCCTCGTTGCATGTGGGTTCGCGTACGTTGTATTTAGCGGTCTCTCGACACAGCGCAAATTGTATTTCGAGATATTTGGTTACCCATCAACTACAGGAATCTTTACTCGCATTGAGGTCCTATCATCCCTTCGTGACGGGGACTCTTGGGTATTGACAATCAAAAGGACTGGTTCCGAGCAGCAGGATGAGTCGTTACTTCCCACATCTGGGATCAGTTACACCGTTTCTTGTACGCCAAGGTTTTGGAACCTCTGCGACAATCTGGCCGCTGACCGAAAATACTACGCGCGTTGGACCTCACATTCGCGCTCAGAACTTATTGTCAGTGAACCCGGAATCGGAGGGCACGTTGACGACAGAAAGAGTATCGAATTTGACTTGATGAATTCGTCGCCGATAGTAGATCATGAGCGTCCAGCAGACGTACTTCCGGCCAATATTGGCACGTTTAGGCTTGTGGAGATCCTAGCGTCTGACCAAGACGGCGATTCGCGAGTGCTCAAGCTGCGACGATCTCCAGGTGCGGTTGGTGAGGGCGACGATCCATCGGCGCTATCGCCAGGAATCATTTATACGGCCGTTTGCGCTTCCAGGTTGTTTCGACGCTGTCCACACCTTGAAGCGGGCAAGATTTATTACGCAAGATGGGCTTCAAGTGACCACTCAGACATAGCAATCGCGGAGATGGAGCGCGGCGAAATAGCCATCGATCCCGGAAAAATTTGGAAATTTTACTCGGAGTCGTGGACGAGGACCAATGAGAGCCGATGAATCTTTCGAGCGAAAAGATGCCGCCTAGCGGCTGCATGGAACTTAGCCACCGGAGGGGGGAATCGGGGACAGGCGAAACATTTTCCGATTCTTTCGCGCTCACCGCCGGTCGCTCCTGAGAATTCTGGCATGACAAAGGGACAGACACCGATTTCGACACCGACAGACTCCCATGTTGGCGCTGCGGCGAAATCTAGTGTCTGTCCATTTTTCAAGTGTTTCCTCTTTAAGCGTCTATCCCTTTTCAAGTGTCTCTTTCTCACTCAAAACAAAATCGGCTCCCCCGAAGAGGAGCCGATCTTTTTCCGCGCTGGTTGCGCGGGGTTGCGTTGTCGGTGAATGACTACTTCACGTTCTTGTTCATCCATGCATCCAGGATCTTGATGATGGCGTCGCTGTTCTTTTCGAAGAACATTTCGTGGCCGTTGCCGTTCTGGCCGAGGTCTTCCAGTTTGACGTAGTCGGTTTTGACGCCGGCCTGGTTCAGCCACTTGGGGACGCAGGAATCGTTCTGGCGATGGTAGCCGCCGTTGCCGGTGTAGTAGACCGAGGGGATGCCGATCAGGTTCACCAGCTTATGCGCGGGTTCCGCCTGCAGCGTGCACGGGTTCTCGCCGGGGCCGTCGCTCTTGGCTTCCTTCACGGTTTTGAGATCGGCGGGCTTGGCCACCGGGGGATCGTAGGTGAGCACAACGTTGTTGATGGGGTTGGTTTCCACCGTGACCAGCGCCTTCACCTGCTTGGGACGCGCATCGGCAACCACCCAGGCAACGCCGCCGCCCATGGAGTGCGCGAGCAGAATGACCGGCGACTTGATGGCATCGAGAAGCGCCACACCGGCGTCGCGATTGAGCTCAGTCGAATCACCGCCTTGGAGCCACTGGGCCTGACCGCGGGCGAAGGTGTCAAATGCGGGGTCGCCCATCTTGCCGGTTCCGGGCCACTGCTTGTGGTTATCCTTCAGCGGGAAGGTGCTCTTCTCTTTGATGTTGGTCCATTGGGATTCCAGGTCATTCATGCTGCGCATGGTGAGCGGGCCATCGACGCCGGGAACGTAGGGCGAGCGGCCGCGGCCGGGGTAATCGGTCATATAGAGGACGTAGCCCTGATCGATCAGATAATAGGCCCAGCCGGGACGGCCATCGGGAGTCTGCTGCCACACGGTGCCGAGCTGGCCCGCGCCGCCGAAGAACACGATCGGGTAGGGATGCTTGATCTTCTTGGGCACCCAGATTTCGGTGTACATGGCGCCCTTCAGGAAGGAATCGCCTTCCTTCTTCGGGTTCGGGACAAACTTGCCGCCGGCGTAGAAATATCCGATACGCCCAAGGTTCTCAGCAGAGAAGGTCGGGATGGATGCGGGGGGCATGGCTTTGGACACGTCTGCCGCGGACAATGCGGCCGCGGAAAACGTCGCCAACAGTGCGATCCCTAGTAATGATTTGGTAAGCCTCACAATATCTCCTCGGTCCTAATGAAAAGTCGTTTGTAACAATGAATTCCACGCGGATGGGCGCGGCCTTGGCCATCGTGACAGGAACGTTTGTACTTGTCGAAGTTTACGATGGGTGACGACGAAAGGTGATGCCTGAATTGCCACCGTTTCTATATTACGAAAGGGGTAGTAGGTTGCGGCGAATCCAAGGCTTTGGCAGCTGGAGGTATTCAGGCGGGACGTCTGATCAAAGCTCAAACTTAAACGTCAATGCGCTCTTCACGCGGACAGACCGGCCTTCGGCCAGAAAGGGTTTGAATGTCCAGCGGCGCAACGCGGTGTTCACCGACGTTGCCAGTAGCGGATTCCCCTTTTTCACCGATACAGATTCCACTTTGCCATCAGGGCCAACGACGACTTCGGCCAGTACCTCTCCTCGCATCCGGAACTGGCGGGCGGTGGCCGGGTATTCCGGTTCAATACGGAACGTGGCGGAGTCGCGGAAGGCTCGGTCTGAGACGACGACCAGTTTGCCTTCCTGTGCGAAGACGGCCGGGGCGCCAATAAAGATGGCCAGTAGGGCGAGCATGCATATCCACAACGGATCTGACGGAACGAGACGTGAAGACGGGGGAACGCGGGACGGACTGATGTCTCGGGCCGGATTGATTGGACGAGTCGATGTAGACATTGCTACCCGGGCTTATCGGCGTGCCGCGGAGTTGTGAGAGGTATTTCCCGCGAATAGCGCGCCAAGGCAATTCACGGCCGCGAGCTGCTGATGCTCAGGCGCGATTGCCCGATAAGGTGAACGAATTGACCATGCCTTCGAAACAACGTTCCCTAAGTAAGAAACTGACGCTGGCGGTTGCGGCGACGACGTGCGCCATTCTTGTACTGACCATCTGGTTCAGCTATGCCCAGGCCCGGAGCGCGTTGGAGCAGCAGAGCGACGCGGAAGCATTGAAGCAGGTGGAATCGACGGCGGGCAACATGGATGCCTACGTGGACCGGGTGGCAGTAGTGCCGCGATTGATTGCGGCGAATCCATCTTCGCGGGCCGCGATGGGGCCGCAAGAGATGGTGGCGTTTCTCAATAGATTACTGGGGAGCTTGCCGCCGGAGGAAGCGTTCGGAGTATACATCGCTCCCGGAGAGAACGGAAGAGCGGGCGAGCCAGCGATGCTCTGGGTGGATCGCAACAGCGCGCCGAATGCCGTTCGTCCGCAGGGAGGAACGCGCGACCAAAACAAGGAATGGTTTCAGGCGGCACGGGAACGGGCGGAATTGCATGTCTCCGAGCCGTACTACGATGCGGGCGGATCGAACGTAGAGGTTGTGAGTGTCACTCAGCCAGTGTATTCGCCCTCAGGCCAGTTTGCCGGTGTGGCGGGCGCGGATCTTTCGTTAGATTTGATTCGCACGATCGTGAGTTTTGTGCGTTTTCGCAGAGACGATGATGAGAACGGCGACTCCTCAGGGCCGGCGCAGATGGGGCCGGGCAAGGACTACACCTTTTTGATCAGCCGCGAAGGGCGGATCATGGCACATCCGAACGATGCGTGGATCATACGCAAGGATTTTTCAGGGGCGGATGTGAAGACGGTGCCGGGGGGAGTAGAGATATCCAGGGGCAGCATGGGGTCGGCGCGGGTCATGGAGTCCGGCGAGGCGCGGCGGATCTATTGGTCGACCGCCCCGTTGACGGGTTGGAAAGTGGCGATGAGCGTGCCGGAGGACGACATTGTGGGTCCGGCGAATACGCTGGCGAGACGCACGGCGTTGTTGGCTGCGGTCGCGGTGGTGTTCCTCATCTTTGTGGTGTGGACGGTAGGGCGCCGGTTGATGGAGCCGGTGGGTCGACTGACGGCCGCGGCGGAGAATGTAAGCCAACAGAACTACGAATCGGCCGCGGCGCTGGATGCCGTGGCGATTCGCGATGACGAGCTCGGCCAATTGGCCCAATCGTTCCGCAACATGGTGCGAGAAATCTCCAATCGCGAAAAAAGTCTCCTGGATGCGGAGGAGCGGATGCGGAAAAGCGAGACGTATTACCGTTCCCTGATTGAGAACACGACGGACATTATCTCCGTCATGGATCGCGACGGACGTTTCCAGTACGCAAGCCCGTCGATCACCCAAATATTCGGCATCAAAGCAGCGGAGGTGCGGAATCACAAGATCGGCGAGTTCCTGACTCCGGAAACAAACGCGGCGCTAAGGGAGGCGATGAACGTCGCGATGTCGTCGTGGGGCGGGACGGAGAACGTGGAAGTGGAAGCAGTGCTCACGTCAGACGATCGCCGCATTCTGGTCGTCTCCGTGCACAACATGCTGGACAACCCGGCGGTGAATGGGATCGTGGCCCATGTGCGCGACGTGACGGAACGGCGGCGTGCGGCGGCTCTTTCCCGCGAGAAAGAAGCCGCGGAGATGGCGAACAAGGCCAAGAGCAATTTCCTGGCAAACATGAGTCACGAGTTGCGAACGCCGCTCAACGCGATCATCGGCTATAGCGAGATGTTGACAGAGTTGGCGGAAGATGACGGAAACGAGGAGTACAAAAGCGATCTGGTGAAGATCCACAGTGCGGGCAAACATCTGCTGGGCCTAATTAACGATGTGCTGGACATTTCGAAGATCGAAGCCGGAAAGATGGATCTCTACGTAGAGACGTTCTCGGTGGATCAGATGTTGAACGATGTCCATTCCGTGATTGATCCACTGGCCCGCAAGAACAGCAATGAACTGATCTTTGAAATGCCAGAGTCGCTCGGTTCGATCCAGGCGGACGTGACGAAGACACGGCAATGTTTGCTGAATTTGCTGTCGAATGCGTGCAAGTTTACGTCGCAGGGGAAGGTCACGCTTAAGGCGGAGCGCAGTGGGCCTTGGATCTCATTCGCAGTCACGGATACGGGCATTGGCATGACGAAGGAGCAGTTGGCGAAACTGTTTGGCGCGTTCCAACAAGCCGATGCCTCGACCACACGCAAGTTTGGCGGCACTGGCCTGGGATTGGCGATCAGCCGCCATTTCTGCAGGATGATGAACGGCGACATCGTGGTGGAGAGCACATTAGGTGTGGGAACGACCTTCACCATGCGGATTCCGGTAAGCGTGGTGGACCGGCAGCATGAGGTAGCGGTAGAGAAGAAGGCGAGTGAGGCCGAGGTGGAAGAAGCGCTGCCCGCCGGTGCACCTTTAGTGCTGGTGATTGACGACGATCCGGTTTCGATCAATATCCTGCGCCGTACATTAACCAAAGACGGGTACCGCGTGGAGCAGGCATTGAGCGGTCCAGAGGGCCTGCAGTTGGCGCGGCAGTTGCGGCCGGACGCGATCACGCTGGATGTGATGATGCCGGGAATGGATGGGTGGGAGGTGCTGACGCGGCTGAAATCGGATACGGAATTGGCGGAAATACCGGTGATTCTGCTGTCGCTACTCGATGACCGCAAGAACGGTTTTGCGCTGGGGGCGACGGAGTGTTTGACGAAGCCATTCGACAAGGACCGATTACTTTCGGTGTTGAACGGAATCTCGCACGAACGTGGGTCGCGACACGCGCTGATAGTGGACGACCAACCGGAGAATCGTGAATTGTTGCGCCACGGGCTTGAAAGTGACGGTTGGACCGTGGATGAGGCGGCCAACGGACGCGAGGCATTGGACCAACTGAAGGTCCGGCGTCCGGAGGTCATTTTGCTGGATCTGATGATGCCGGAGATGGATGGAACAGAGTTTGTGCAACATCTTCGCGCCAGTGAATTGACGCGCTCGATTCCGGTGCTGGTGATTACGGCGAAGGACATTACGGCAGAGGACCGGCAGCGATTGTCCGGAGGAGTGCAAGCGATTCTGCAAAAGGGTTCCACCGATATGGAAGAAGTGATGGCGCAAACGAAATCGCTGCTGACGGCGAAGCTTCGCGCCGCGGTAGCCAATCGTTTGGTGAAGGTGTAATCAGGAGGCCAGGTTCACGTGAAAATTCTGATTGTTGAAGACAACGAGATGAACCGGGATATGTTGTCCCGGCGCCTGGAACGGAAGGGCTACATCGTTGCGATGGCTGTGGATGGAGCGGAAGGCGTTGCGATGGCCGCGCGGGAAAAGCCGGACGTCATCCTAATGGACATGAGCCTGCCGGTGATGGACGGATGGGAGGCAACGCGGCGAGTGAAGTCGAGCGGTGAAACGAAAAACATTCCGGTGATCGCACTTACGGCGCACGCGATGGAAGGCGATCGTCATAAAACAATCGAGGCCGGTTGTGACGATTACGACACGAAGCCGATCGATCTGGCGCGGTTGCTTGGAAAGATTGAAGCCCAGCTGCAGCGAGTGAAGGCTGACCATGGCGAACGATAGCGGGGTGCTGGACGCCGCTCCGGCGAACAGGTTATCGAAAATACGCCACGACCTGAAGACACCGCTTAATCAGATCATCGGATACACGGAGATGCTGATTGAGGACGCTCAGGATGCCGACGCCGATGAGATCTCGATTGAGAAACTGAGCTGCGTTCTTGAAAGGGCGCAGGCCTGCTTGAACGTGCAGAATAGGGTTCTGAGCCAAACTCCGGAATCCCTCACGGAGATGCATTGGCGGGAACTGCGCGAAGAACAGCGCACGCGCTGCCACGCGATGACGGCTGACGTCGACTGGCTGCGCTCGACGGGACGGGACGGAACATTTGCAGCGGATCTGGCGAAAATTGCGAATGCGATTGCCAGTCTGGAGGAGCTTTCAGGAAGCGCCGAAGATCGATGGGCTTCGGACACTGCTTTTGTTTCAACGACGCCACCCGGGGTGGCGTCGGTTCCGGCCGCGCTTGCGGACGCGCCGCTTTGGCTGACGGAATCCGATGGAAACGGAGAAGCGCGTTCCGGCGCCGTAAACGGCGGCGGACGGCTGCTGGTGGTGGACGATAATGCGGGTAACCGGGATATGCTAGCGCGGCGGCTGAGGCGCGAGGGATATTCGGTGGCGACGGCTGCGGATGGGAGTGAGGCGCTGGAGCGGTTGGGCGCTGAAGTGTTCGATCTTGTGCTGTTGGATGTCGTGATGCCGGAAGTGGATGGCTTCGCCGTGTTGCAGCAGATTCGGGCGAAAGAGCAATGGCGAGAGACTGCGGTGATCATGATTTCCGCCATTGACGAAATCAAGAGCGTGGTCCGTTGTATCGAAATGGGTGCCGAGGACTATTTGCCCAAACCATTCGATCCGGTCTTGTTGCGGGCGCGCATCGGGGCGATTTTGGATCGCAAGCGGCTGCGCCAGGCAGAGCGGCTAAGAGCGGCGCAGGTGGAGAACGCCCTGCGCGAGGCCGAGGAGCAAAAACACAATGCGGAGTCCATGCTCCGCAACATACTGCCTGGCAAGATCGCCGCGCAGTTGCAGGCGAAGGGCACCGTGGAGCCGATGTACTTTGAAGACGTCACAATCGGATTCACGGACTTCGTCGGCTTTACGGTATCGACCGAACACTTGGCTGCCGAAGAAATCGTTGGTTTGCTCCACCAATATTTCACCGCTTTCGATCAGATAGCGGAGCGATACGGACTGGAGAAGTTGAAGACGATTGGCGACAGCTATATGTTCGTGAGCGGCATGCCGGAAAGGAAGCCCTCACATCCGGTGGACGCGGTGCTGGCGGCGCTCGAAATGGCGGAGACGGTGCGCCGGATGGCGGAACCGCCGAGCCCAGTGCAATGGCGGGTGCGCATCGGATTGCACACGGGGCCGGTGATTGCTGGTGTGGTGGGCATTCACAAATTCGCGTTTGATATTTGGGGCGACTCCGTGAATTTCAGTTCGCGGATGGAATCGAGCGGCGCTCCAAACCGAGTGAATCTATCGGAACGGACCTATTCGCGAGTGAAAGACTTTATTAGCTGCACGCCGCGCGGGCAGGTGCGTATAAAGGATGGCCGCGACGTGGACATGTACTTCGCCGACGGTATCCAGCCGAAGCTTCTGGGCGGAGAAGGTCCGATTCCAGAAAATTTCGCCCGCCGCTACAAAATCTATTTTGAGCGTGAGGTAAAGGCCTTCCCCTCATTCCTCAGTCAGCGGATACCGGAAACGAATGGCGCGTGCGTCTAGGTTACCGGATTAGGGGAGGGGCTGACGGATCGCTTGGCTTGCGACCGGCAGTGCGGCTGGGCTCCGCAGGGTCCGTTTACCGGCTCAATTGGCCCGCTTGCCGCCATCTGGCGCCCGTTCGCAAGAAAAACATGTGAGATTGACGAACACTCGGAGGACACTCGATTTATGACGCGTCATTCGATAGTCCGCCAGTTCATCATGGCGATGTTTGTGGCCGGTAGCGCCGCGTTCGCGCAGCAGACCGCCAGCATTAGCGGTACGGTTATTCTGGATTCCACTGGTCAGGCAATGCACGGGGCGCGCGTGACGCTTTCGCCGATTGGCCGTACCGCGGATACCGACGATGACGGTAAGTATTCGGTCAACGGTTTGCCCGCCGGGACGTACGATATCGTTGCTCTTGCTCCGGGGCTTTCGGATCAGCATCAAACAGTGAAGCTTGCCGCGGGAGCTTCGGCGACGGTCGATTTTCGTTTGAAGCTCGCAGCGGTTCGCGAGAGCGTGACGGTAACGGCGACCGGCAAAGAGGAATCGACGCTGGGGCTGGTGCAATCGGTTGCGTCGCTTGATCAATTGCAACTCAGCGAGAAGAGCGCGACGTCGCTTGGTGATGTGTTGGCTGGTGAACTCGGTGTTTCCAAGCGAAGCGCTGGACCTGGAAGTTCCCGTCCGGTGGTTCGAGGTTTTGATGGCGATCGCGTGATGATTCTTGAGGATGGCATTAGCACCGGTACGTTGTCTTCGCAGTCCGGTGATCACGGTGAGCCAGTCGATGTGAACAAGTTGGAGCGCGTGGAAGTGGTGCGCGGCCCGGCAACTCTGCTCTACGGGTCAAACGCCATCGGCGGCGTGATCAATACGATTTCGCGCCACGACATTTTCCATCAGCATGCACACGACAGCGTGCGCGGTTTCCTGACCGGGCAGGGCGGCACAAATAATGCGATGGGTGGCGGAACCGGCGGCTTTGAATTCGGCGCGGGGAAATGGCAATTCTGGGGTTCGGGCGGTTCGCAGCGAACAGGCGAATACAACACGCCGATTGGAACCATCCAGAACACGCAGTCGCGGGCGACTCAAAGCGACGGCGGTTTCGGACGCTATGGAGAAAAAAGCTTCTTCAGCTTTAACTACGGACTGACGGATTCGAATTACGGCATCCCAGTGAACCCCTTCGAGGAAAATCCCGAAGTGGCAAATCTTGTGATGCGGCGTCATACCTACCGCATTACGGGAGGTCTGAAGAACGTGGGTTTCCTCGAAGACATTCAGACCCGCATCAACTACTCCGATTACAACCACAAGGAACTGGTTGACGGCGAGGTGGAGACCTCATTTTTCAACAAACAGCTTGTCTATCGAACGGTTTTCAATCAGCAAAAGCGGGGACGGCTGGGCGGCAGTTTCGGGTTCTCCGGCATGCATCGCGACTACGAGATCGCAGGCGCGGAAGCGATTGCGCCGCCCACAACGCAGAACTCGATTGCCGCGTTCGGGGTGGAAAGCCTGGACTGGGAAGGTTTCCGCATTCAGTTTGGTGGACGCGTTGAAAACAACCGGTTCAACCCGATCGGCTTGCAGAAACGTTCCTTTACCGGCTTCTCCGGTTCCGTTGGGATGAGCCGCAGGCTGTGGGCGAACGGAGTGTTTGTGGCGAACTATTCGCACTCGTTCCGCGCTCCCGCGCTTGAGGAGTTGTACAACTACGGACCGCACCCCGGAAATGTTACGTTCGAGATCGGAAATCCGAGTCTCTTCCGCGAAAGAAACGACGGTTTGGATATGTCTGTCCGTCACCAATCGAACCGGGTGCGGGCGGAAGCGAACTACTTCTACTACCGCATTCAGGATTTCGTTTATCTTGCCCCGACGGGCGAGATCGAAGACGGCCTGCCGGTGGCCAACTACTTCCAGCAGAACGCGCGCTACACGGGCGCGGAAGCGAAGTTGGATGCGGCAATCCGTCCAAGCCTATGGCTGAATCTGGCCGTGGACGGCGTGAACGCCGAGATCAAGCAGGGGGGCGTGCCGTTACCCCGCATTCCCCCTGTCCGCGGGCGAATCGGCTTGGATGCCCGGTACAAGGGCCTCAGCGTGAGGCCGGAGCTTTCTCTTTCGAACGCTCAGACAAGGGTTTTCACTACGGAAACAACCACCGCGGGTTATGCGGTGTTTAATCTCAGCGGATCTTATACAATTGCTTCCGCGCACAATTTGCATGTATTCTCGGCGACGCTCTTTAATGCGAATGACCGGTTGTACCGGAACCACTTGTCGTTCATTAAGGCATTCGCCCCGGAAATTGGCCGCGGCGTGCGTTTCAGCTACACTTGGCAGTTCTTTTAGACCGAACCGCGGCGCGATTGCGTTGGGAGGAGTAGTTTTGAAGAGGTGGCCACGGGAACTTTGCATTCCCATGGCCCGTCTTCATCCGCCGACTTAACGGCTGGAGGCTTTCGGAGATGTTGCCTTTCCTTTAACTGGTTTGCCGGGCTTGGCCTCCTCGGCGATCGCCAGGTCGTTTTCCACTTCAAAGATGTTGGGCAGCGCGTTTGTTACTACGCCAGCTAAGGCCTTGTCGGCGGCGGTGGCAACGACTCCAGTCAGCTTCACTTTTCCATTGCGGACGATGATGTGGATCGGGTGATAGCCCACTGGTGGATCCTGACTGACCCCCTGCATAATTGCTCCCCGGGCAAAAAATACCGGACCGCCTCGGTTTGGGTCATAACGTTGGAGCCACGCGTGCCCGTAAATCGCCGAATACACACGGAAGCGGATATCCTCATCCAGTTGGTTCAGGGGCAACACTTCGATCTGGTTGACGACCCCAGTGACACCTTCGATCTCGCTAACGGCCCGTTCGGCGGCGCTCTTCAAGACCGGGCGAGAGGTGGAGCCTTTGAGCGTCACAACGTAGTTGGAGATAGTGAAGCGGATATCGTCAAACAAGCTGTACTGCGGCAGGCGGCGGACCGCGCGCTCCACCTGTTCGGCCATTCGCATGACGGATTGATCCGACTGTACGGCGGGTGGTGCGGCGACCTCCGCCTTCAGTGTGAGTGGAAGTGAGGACAAAGTCGCGACGCACAGAATGGCGCGCATCCATATACCTCTTGCATAGACTCGATCCGAACGGTTTCTGTTGAACACGATTTCCTCCTTGGACCCAGGCGGTTCCTTTGTTTCGATGAACACTGGCGGCATGTTGCGCCCCATGGACGGAATCAAATTTGTTCCACCCACACCACGAAGATACGGCGGATATAAAACATCGACAAGAAGATTGTTTCGCTGTAAAGCATCGGAAAAAACAATAAGAAGATCGGAGGGGGTTCGGATGGCAGATGCGGTAGTATGTGGTTTGCCCGGTGATGTTCGGAGCATTGAACTGGGGAGTTTTGTGGTTGCGTAACGCGAAGTTCCGAGGTTTTCTGCGCGAGCTCTGCAAGTAAGTTCTGGAGGAACAAACGTGTCATTTCAGGCGTATCTCGACAATATTGAAAAGAAGACGGGCAAGACACCGGCAGACTTCAGGAGACTTGCCACGGACAAGGGCTTCACCGACAATGCGGGGTTGAAGGATGGAGTGAAGGCCGGCGCGATCATTGCGTGGCTCAAGGCGGATTTTGGGCTTGGTCATGGACACTCGATGGCGATTGTTGCGTTGCTCAAAGGCGGCCGGACGGAGAAGTGAATGGTTCCGTGGCTTGGCGGCGGATTTACCGTGTCTGTTTGCCTGTTGCCCGGTGGCCGCTTCGGCTAGGTTTCCAAAATCCAGCGGGCCTCTTTCGTTCACCGTGCCCCTAAAGAACCTCCGCCCAGGATGGGGACGCGGCGAAGGCGGCGTGGATTAGGCCGGCGTGCGAATAGGTCTGGGGGAAGTTGCCCCACATGCGCATGGTGGCGGTTTCGAAATCTTCGGAGAGCAGGCCGATGGGTGTGAGGTGAGCGGTGACGCGCTCAAAGACAGTGCGTGCTTCTTCGCGGCGGCCAATGGCGGCCAATGCTTCAACCAACCAGAAGGTGCAGATGACGAAAGCGACGGTTGGTTGGCCGAAGCCGTCGTTCAGGCGGTAACGGTAAAGGAGACTGCCGTTCGCGAGTTGCGCGCGCACCGCGTCGATGGTGGAGATCAGGCGCACGTCGTTTTGTGGGAGGAAGCGTAGGCGGGCCATCTGCAGAAGCGAGGCGTCCAGGTCATCGCCTCCATAGTGGCCCGTGAAGCTGTTTTGCGGGACACACCAGGCTTGCGCACCCACTTCCTGACGGATCCGTTCGGCGGCTTCGCGGAACTCGAGTTCGTGGGCGGGGGCGTGCAGGCGGGCGATGGTGGTCATGCGGTCGGCCGCGGCCCAGCACATGAGGCTGGAGAACGTCTGTGGCTTCCACTCGGTTCGATATTCCCAAATTCCCGCGTCCGGACTGCCTGCGACTTGTATTGCCTTGCGCGCGAGGTTCTCAATCAGGCGGAGAACGGTGGGGGAGCGCTCGGAACTCAGGCGCTCATCGAGATAAATTGGCGTTAGTGCCAGGACCATCTCGCCGAAGATATCGTGCTGCGCGTGTTGAGCTGCAGCGTTGCCGACGCGCACGGGTCCTTCGGCACCGTAGCCGGGCCAGTGATCGAGTATCGATTCATCCAGATTGCTGGAGCCGTCGACACGATAGAGCGGCGCCAGGTTCAGATCTTTGGCCCCACCCGCGACGTCCAGCAAATAGTTGAGGAACTGTTCCCGCTCTTCAAAGTGGCCGAGTAGACCGAAAGCGTTCAAGACGTAGTAGGCGTCGCGCAGCCAGCAGTAGCGGTAATCCCACGTGCGTCCGCTGCCGGGGGATTCGGGAATGGACGTGGTCATGGACGCAATGATGGCCCCGGTGTCTTCGAAGCAGTGAAGCTTCAGCGCGAGCGCGGAGCGGATGACTTGCTGTTGATAGAGTGGCGGGATATCGGATTGCCGAACCCAACCGAGCCAGTAGCGTTCCGTCTCATTCCAGAATCTTTCGCAAAGCGGTGCGAGGGCCTCTTCGATGGGAGCACCCCACGTGAGTGCGAGATGGCGTCGTCCAGTGAGCGTGAACGGTTTGCCGCCCAAATAGGAGATGGGTAGGTCCGTGGTGAGGCGAAGTTGACCAGCGAAGCCCTCGTAACGAATGTGATGTGAGCCTTGCACCGCGGCGGGTGTGTCCTTCGACCATCCGAGTTTGGGATCACAGACGACGCGGATGCGCGGTGTTCCTTCGATAGGCTCGACGATGCGGATGATTTGCGTTGGACGAAAGATGCGTCCAAATTGGTTAAACCGGGGCGCGAAGTCGAGCACGCGGAAAGAGCCGGTGGGCGTTTCGAAGACGGTCTCCAAGATGTTTGTGTTGGTCAGATAGCGCTGGACGCCGGGTTCGCCGCTTGCCGGGGACACGCAAAACCGGCCGCCTTCATCTTTGTCCAAAAGCGTTGAAAAGACGGGTTCGGAATCGAACCGAGGCAGGCAGCACCACACGACTTCGCCGGAATTGTGTACCAACGCCGAACACTGGCAGTTTCCGATGACCGCAATCTCTTCTAATCGCATGAGTTCCTCTTTGTAGCGCTTCGGGGCTCTCCCGTATCTCTTCTCAAGACGCCCCTGGAATTAGGTATGGAGCATTAAAAAATCTAAATGTATCATAATGGGGTGTCGCGAACGTGGAGACTTTCTATGCCTCGCTTGGCCCGTTTCGTGTTGTTGCTGTTGGTTGGTTTGGCTCTGCTCACCTGGGCGGTTTCGGCCGTGGTGCAGACCACGGCACGGGGATGGTTTGAGCGGGATTTGAATATGCGATCGCGCATCATGCTGTTGGGAGCGCGCGAGCCGATCCGCACGGCCTGGTATCGAGAGCCCGGGGAGATGCAAAAGCAGTTGGGTATCCTGACGCGCGATGAGCGCGTGATGGGGGCGCTTGCCTGCGATGCGGACTTAAGTGTTCGTGCGCGGACGGCGGGATTTCCGGAAGAGTTTGGGTGTTGGGAAGTGGGTTCCCGCGTGAAATCGGCGGATGAACGGGGGACCGGCGCGTTGCGTGAATGGAGCACAGTGGCCGCGTTGCCCTCGGGCCGAGTGCACGTGAGCGTGATGCCGATTGGAGATGACGATCAGAAACTGGGTTTCGTCATTCTCTTACAGGATTTGAGTTACATTGACCGGCGCGAAGCCGCGGCGCGTCGCTTTCTTCTGGGGCTTTCAGCGTTGTTGGCCATTCTTGCGTTCGGTGTGCCGGTGTATGTCGCGAAATTGGCTCGTCATGGTTGGAGTGCGGAACTCCGCCGGATCTTGCGCGGCGGGGAGAAGCCCAAACGGGAGTTTCAGCCGATTCTGGCGGATCTCCGGGAACTGGCGGGGCGCTTGGCGAACGAAGGAGAAAACACCTCCGGCCGCTGGACGGCGGAGAGCTTGAAGCAAACGCTCAACCGGTATCTGCATGGGGAAAAGATCGTGATTCTGGCCAATCGCGAGCCGTACGTGCATCAATTCACGAAAGACGGATCGATTGACGTGCAGCATCCGGCGAGTGGATTGGTGACCGCGCTGGAACCGGTCATGCGAGCGTGCTCAGGTGTGTGGATCGCACATGGCAGCGGATCGGCGGATCGAGCCACGGTGGACCGGCGGGATCGAGTGGCGGTGCCACCGGGAGAAGAGTCGTATCATATCCGCCGCGTGTGGCTTTCGGAGGCAGAGGAAAGCGGCTACTACTTTGGATTCTCCAACGAGGGATTGTGGCCGTTATGCCACGTTGCCGATACACGGCCCGTATTTCGCACCGAGGATTGGAATCACTATAAGCGCATCAATGAACGCTTTGCCGAAGCGGTATGCGAGGAAGTGGATACCGATGACCCGATCATCCTGGTGCAGGACTATCATTTCGCGCTGGCTCCGGCCGCTATCCGCAAGCGCCTCCCAAATGCGACCGTCATTATGTTCTGGCACATTCCTTGGCCAAACGCGGAGCGGATCGGAATCTGTCCGTGGCGGCATGAGTTGATCGAGGGATTGTTGGGATCGAGCATTCTGGGATTCCACACGCAGTTTCACTGCAACAACTTCATTGACTCCGTGGATCGGTATCTGGAAACCCGTATCGACCGCGAAGGGCACGGTGTTGTGATGCGAGGGCGGAAGACGCTGATCCGGCCGTACCCGATTTCGATCGATTGGCCGGTGCGGTGGCTGGAGAATGCTCCGTCACCAGAAGATTGCCGCAAGCAAGTGTGGCGGGATCTTGAACTTCCAGAAGACGCACTGCTTGGAGTCGGCGTGGACCGGCTAGATTACACAAAGGGCGTCGAAGAGCGTCTGCTGGCCGTGGAGCGTGTGTTGGAACGGTATCCGCAGTATCGCGGGCGTTTGAGCTTCGCTCAGTTGGCGGCACCAAGCCGGACGAAAATTGAGCGCTACCGCGAATTGAACGACATTGTGGAGCGGCTGGCGGATCGCATCAACGCCCGATATGGTCATGGCAAGTACAAGCCGATTATTCTGCTGCGGTCACACCATGAACCTCCGGCCGTGTTTCGTTTCTTGCGAGCCGCCGACTTCTGCTACGTCAGCAGTCTGCATGATGGCATGAATCTGGTGGCGAAGGAATTCGTGGCGGCGCGAACGGATCTTCGCGGTGTACTGGTCCTCAGCGAATTCACGGGGGCGGCGAAGGAGTTAACCGAGGCTCTCGTTGTCAATCCGTATGATCTGGAGCGCAGCAGTCAGGCGATTGCAACGGCGCTAACTATGCCGTTGGAGGAGCAGCAGGACCGGTTGCGGTCCATGCGGGCGTTCCTGATGGAGTACAACGTTTACCGTTGGGCAGGGAAAATGTTGGTGGACGCAGCTCGATTGCGCAGCCAGGAAAGGGTTGCGGACCGCAGGGCGGAACGGGCGTCCGCGGTAATCGGCTAGAGTGCAATACATTCTTTCCCCGGCCATCCGTCCGGTCTTGAAGAAACTGGCCGTCAGCAATACGCTGTGCGCGTTTGACTTTGACGGGACGCTTGCGCGGATAGTGGCTCATCCCTCCCTGGCTGGATTGACGCCTCGCACCCGGTTTTTACTTGCTCGACTGGCGCGCGCCTATCCGTGTGCGGTTTTGTCGGGGCGTTCGCGAACGGATTTGTGTCGCGTATTGCATGGCGCGGGAATTCGGGAATTTGCCGGCAATCATGGCGCGGAGATGGATGTTCCCGGAAAAAGGAGCATCCAGCGCGACGTTGTGCGCTGGGCCAACGCTATTGAGGATTCCATCGCTTCGATGGATGGGGTATGGGTTGAGAATAAGGGACTCTCGCTCGCGGTACACTTCCGCGCGCAACCCAAGAAGCGGGAGGTGCGGGATCGAGTGGCAGGCGTGGTGACGTCTTTGCCTGGCGCGCGTGCGTTTGGTGGGAAACAGGTGATCAATGTGGTGCCGGTCAGCGCTCCTCACAAGGGCGAAGCTTTGAGGGCCGTTCGGGATAAGCTGGGCTGCGAACGCATTCTGTACGTCGGCGACGATGTGAACGATGAAGATGCTTTTGCGTTGGGCGATGAAGCGGTCTCAGTCCGCGTAGGGAAAAGCAAGAGTTCGCAAGCGAGGTATTTCTTGCACAGCCAAAGCGAAGTAGACGAACTGTTGGAAACTCTAATCTCGTTGCGAGTGTCCTAAGAGCCGTCCGGGAAGCACAGATCACTCATTTTCCTTGGGAATCTCCCCGTATTTGGGGATGGTTGACGGTGCACTCCGGGCAGACAGTAACTTTAGGCCCACTGGTTTCCGGTTGTGGCCGATGGACTTTGTTGAGGAGAGCGCCTCTTATGACAATGAGTTTAGCCCTTATTTGTACAGCCTCCCTTTTTTTGCTCTCGGCCAGCGCATGTCACAAAGCGGTGCCCCTGGTTGCGCGGGCAGAACCACCGGTTCCGGTGGCGGCTCCGGCAGTCGCGCCCACTCCGGCACCCAAACCGGTGGAGATGACGCCCACGAACCGGCCCGTGCTGCCAACAGCGCAGAATGAGCGTAGAACGATGCCTCCGGAAGTTCGGGCTTCCTTGAACGAACGGCTATCGCATTTGGAAGACGCGATGTTTGATTTCGACAAATACACGATTCGTGCCGACGCGTCTACGGCGCTGAAAGATGACGTGTCGGTAATTCGCGAGATTTTGACCGCGTATCCGGAACAGAAGCTATTGATTGAAGGTCACGCCGATGAACGCGGCTCTTCCGAATACAACCTGGCGCTTGGAGACAAGCGCGCCCGTGCCGCCGAGGAGTTCCTGAGCACGATGGGAATTCCGGCCAATCAGCTCACAGTGATCAGTTACGGTAAGGACCGTCCGGTGTGCACCGAACAGACCGAAGGCTGTTGGCAGAAGAATCGCAGGGCCCACATCACTGCGGCTTTGAACTGATCTTGATCTTCTCCCTGTCGAGAAGCTTGAGTGCGCGTTACCTTCCCGGCCGCTACTCGGAGGCGGCCGGATGGTGGCGCAGCCAAGACCTTGTTTCTGAATTGAACCTCCCCCTGGACCGCGCGGCGCGCGGGATCCGCTATCCAGTGCGCCATGTGTTGTTCCTTCATCCGTCTCCACCTCCCATCGCTGGTGCGATGCGCAGTACCATGAGGTTTCCGCGCGGCTTGTTGTCGCCGTGTGTTAACCGCGGGACATGAGCATCTCAAGCCGCATCCTTGGACGAGTGTGGAACCTGCCGCCTGCCCACACACATCGCATCATGGCAGTAAGGGGCCTCCACGTCCCGGCGCGCGACGGTGTCCGATTGATCGCCGATCGTTATTACCCTCCGGGCGGCGAGCGATTGCCGGTCGTGCTGGTGCGCAGTCCTTATGGGCGTGCGGACTTGTTTCAACTAGTCGCAACACAACTGGCTGAACGCGGTTTACAGGTGCTGGTGCAAAGCTGCCGGGGAACGGGCGGCTCCGGCGGAGAAATGCATCCGTTCTTTTTCGAAGAGCGCGACGGATTGGACACCATCGTGTGGCTGGAACAGCAGCCGTGGTATTGCGGGAAGCTGGCCGCGATGGGAACGAGTTACCTGGGCAGTGCGGCGTGGGCTCTGGCGCATGGGGCCGGACCGAAGGTATCCGCTTTAGGAGTGGCGATGACGCTTTCCGATGCACACGCGGAGTCGTTTGCCTTCGGGGGGTTCACTTTGGAGAGTTGTCTGGAGTGGACGAATACCATGATGCATCCGGAAGGGTTTAACACGACACGGATGATTCTGGAGCGCTTGCTGCCAAGCACTCAGGCACTGGAGAAACTGGCCGGCGGGTTCTCAACGTTGCCGCTATGCACC
Source organism: Bryobacteraceae bacterium (assembly GCA_040081455.1). Lineage (GTDB taxonomy): Bacteria > Acidobacteriota > Terriglobia > Bryobacterales > Bryobacteraceae > Palsa-187. Next base: position 33,076 of record JBEBGM010000029.1, on the reverse strand, counting down.
GCGGATCGGGTGGCCTTGGGCAAGACGGTTTCGTGGTGGCAGGATTGGATGGATCACCCCGGCGCCGACAATTCCTTTTGGACGGAGGTGGACTATTCCGCCACGGCGGCGAAAATGCCACCCTCCGTGTTCGTAAGTGGTTGGTACGACGTATTTCTGCCTTGGTTGGTAAAGGATTTCATGATTGCGCGGGCCGCGGGCCGGCAGGTTTCTCTCACAGTGGGTCCGTGGAAGCACACCGCTCTTGCCGCGGTTGGCGCGACGGTACGCGAGGCGCTGCCATTATTTCATTCGGAGTTCTTCGGCCGGCCCGCGCCTGTGCGGGCACCGGTGCAGGTGCACTTAGTGGGCGCGGGAAAGTGGCTGGAGTTTGAGCAATGGCCTCCGGAGGGCACGCAGCCGATGGCTTTGTTTCTGGGTAAGGGAGGGGCATTGGATGCCTGCGCTCCCGAAGCGTCCGAGCCAAGCGGTTACGTGTACGACCCGGCGGATCCGACGCCATCAGTGAACGGGCCAACCATCGGCAGCCGCGCGGCCGTCGGCAGTATGGCGCGCCTGGAAGAACGCGCGGATGTCTTGCAGTTCACCAGTCAACCGCTCGCGAATGGGTTGGATATTGCTGGACCCGTTTACGCGGAATTGTTTTTCCGGTCGAGTTGCGGGCACACCGATTTTTACATTTGTGTGTGCGATGTGCACTGCGGCGCAAGCTCGAAAAATGGACAATCGACGAATGTGTGTGATGGCTACATTCGCGTGCGCCCCGGTCAGGCGGAAGTGGGCGCTGATGGTGTGGCGAAGATTCGTGTGGAGCTTTGGCCGATTGCGTATCGATTTCGAAAGAGGCACTGTATTCGCATTCTGGTGGCGAGCGGCGCACATCCTCGATTCGCCCGGAATCACGGGACGGGCGAGCCGTTTGGCGATGCGGTCCAATTCGTCCGCGCACAACAGGAGATCTTCCACGATGCCGCGCACCCAAGCCATGTTGTTCTTCCGCAGTTGCGGTGATTGCTAGGCGCCGATGCCGTAGACGGGAATGACGGCTCCCGTGATTTGCGATGCGTCGGCGGAAGCAAGATACAGGAGGAGCGTCGCAATCTCACGAGGCTGCACCCATAGTTTGGGATCGGCATCGGGCATGGCCGCGCGATTGGCCGGTGTGTCCAAGGTTCCAGGCAACACGACGTTGGCCGTGATGCCTCTGTCCTTGTTTTCGAGCGCAACGGTGCGCACCAATGAAACAAGTGCGGCCTTCGATGCGGAATACACGCCGAGCCCGGGAACCGGTTCCACCGCGGTTCTACTGCCGATGGCGATGATGCGGCCGGAACTTTGCTCGCGCATGACGGGCAGTACCGCGCGCAGCATTGCATAAGCCGTGCGCAGATTCAGATCGAGCATTCTCTCAAGGGCGTCGTCGTCCGAATCGGCAACCGGCGTGCCGCCAACGAAGCCGCCAACCAGATGGACGAGAGCATCGATACGTCCCCACTTGGCGATAACGGCGGAGACCGCGGAGCGCGCCTGCTCGAGGTTCGACAATTCCGCAGAGAGGGGAAGGAAGTGATCCGATGGAGCACCCATCGTGGATCGGGCGACAGCGGCGACTGCAGACGTCTCCAGAAATACTGCGGTCACCGCGGCGCCAAGGCCGCCGTTGGCGCCTGTAATCATGATGACGTTTCGATTGTGTTTCAAATCTGGCCTCTGCACTCAGTATGGAATAAAAAGATGGCCCTCCAATGCAGTTTTCTCTTGTCTGCGCTGTCATTTTTTTGTAACGTAAAACTCATCCAATCGACATATTCTGCCGATCGGAGATCGAGCGGGTTGGAGACGCGATGGCATGAGCGTAGCTGTAACAATCCATTCCTTTCAGAAGGTCGCGGTGATGGGTGCCTTCACACTTATCATCTTTGCGGGCGCGGAACGGGCTTTGGCGCAGGCGCGAGTTGGTTTGGGTCCTGATGTTGCCGCGGTCACGTATGACCCGCTGAACGGTGGTCCGTACAGGGAAGTGTCCGTGCTGCCGGAATCGCAAGCTCAAGTGCAAGCGGGCACCGTTTCCGCGGACGTGCTCCGGCACCCAGTGAGCGGCAAGACGCGGAAACGGCTACGCAAGACGCTCGAGACGATTGAGGCGGGGGATCATCCTTCGGCCATCCTACAGTTGCGAGCGTTGTTGGTGGAGCAACCGGACGCAGCGGTGTTCGCGCACAACCTTTTGGGGATCGAATATCTACGGACGGGACAGTTCCGTAACGCTGCCGACTCGCTTGAACGTGCCGCCCGGCTTTTGCCTCGCGACGGGATGACGAGACATAACTGGGGACTCTCCTTAATCTGTGCGGGCGAGTTTGCCCGCGGGCAACAGGAAGTGCAGCGGGCACTGGAACTGGAGCCGAAGAATCCGACGGTGCAGGCGCTCCACTCGTTCCTGTTGAAGCACACTGCGTCGCGCGCCGACTAGCTTACTCGCCGCCCTTGATGTACTTAAAACCTTCCTCTTGTTTGCGGACGAGTTCGGCGGCGCCGGAATCGACTTCAGTCACGAAGGGGAAGAGATCCTCACTCTTCAGCTTCATTGCGCGCATTGTGTTTTGACATGCACCCAAAACCACGCCACTTTCGCGGGCTTGCTTGAGGCGGTCGGCGTATTCGGCGTTCGTCTTTAACAGCATGGGCAAGCCCTTGCCAAAGAAAACTATCTCAATCTCGACGCCGTCCTTTTCGAACGCTTTTTGCAAGTTGCGCACGTTGTTGAAGATCTGGTCCCACCCGGAAGGCGCGGGCGCGTTTAGCTCAAAGACCACTTTGTGTTTTGCGGGTTGACTTGCCTTGGGTCCGGCCTGTTGCGACTGCGAAATTGCTGGCAGCGCAAGTAGAGCAAAGCCGAATACGAAACTGAGGGTGCGACGGTTCATACAAGACTCCTTCGGTTGAGTGCGCGGTCCCACAAACTTGTCCGATAATAACAAGCTGCAGACATGAGCGAAACCAGAACCTTGAATCCGCAGGACGCCGGACCACGCGTCGAGACGCAGTTGGTTCATGCGCACGGCCTGGCCGCACTGATCACGCTGCTGATTTCCGTCACGTTCGGCATCCTCGCGTCCATTGAACTGCTGGTTCCCGACTTCGCGGGCAACTCGCCGTGGTTGAGCTGGGGGAGGTTACGGTATGACCACACGCAAGGAATCATGCTCGGCTGGTTGGGCAATGCGTTTTTCGCATTTTTGTATCATGCCGTGCCGGTGCTGACCGGACGTCCGGTCACGAGCGCGCGGTTAGGTCGGTGGATGTTTGCGCTATGGAACTTCGCCGTCGTGGCGCCCGGATGGATTCTGGTCCTTGCCGGCATCAGCCAGCCGCTGGAGTGGGCCGAGTTTCCGTTAGCCATCGACATACTGGTGGTGGTGGCATTGATGCTGGCGATTGTCCAGTTTCTCCCTCCTTTTTTTGCAAAAGGGCTGGAGGATTTGTATGTGTCGAGCTGGTACATCATCGGCGCATTGGTGTTCACGCTGTTTTCGTATCCGATGGGGAACTTCGTGCCGGAACTGGTACCCGGATCAAGAGGCGCGGCGTTTAGCGGATTGTGGATTCACGATGCGGTGGGCCTGTTTGTGACGCCGCTTGCTTTGGCCATCATCTATTTTGTAATTCCGGCGGCCACACGCCGGCCGATCTACAGTCATTTCCTTTCGATGCTCGGGTTCTGGCTGCTGTTCTTCCTCTATCCGTTGAACGGCACGCATCATTATGTGTTTTCGGTGATCCCAATGAACGCGCAGATCGGCGCGATCACGGCATCGGCGCTTTTGGGTGTGGACGTCATCATTGTTGTTGCGAATCTGTTGCTTTCGCTGCGCGGCGCCGGATTCTTTCCTAAGGATGTGCCGCTGCGGTTTATCGGCACCGGCACGGTTTTCTATTTGATCGTGAGCATCCAAGGATCGCTACAGGCGCAGATGTCGATCAACCAGTCCGTGCATTTTTCGGATTGGGTGATCGGACACTCGCATCTGGCGATGCTGGGGTTTGCGACGTTTGCCGCCGCGGGCGGAATCGCCCATGCATGGCAGCGGATACCCTGGGCTCGCTACAACGCAAAAGCCATGGAGTGGTCGTACTGGCTGCTGCTGGCCGGGGTCATCATCATGGTGGCGGATCTCACCATCGCGGGAATTGTGGAAGCGCGTATTTGGCAATCGGGTGCACCGTGGCTCGATTCGGTTCGTGCAGCGCGGCCGTATTGGTTGGTGCGCACACATTCGGCGACGTTCATTGCGGCCGGGTTCCTTTGTCTGCTGCTGGGGCTCACCACCGGCGAACGCGGAGCGGGGTTGACCGAAGTGGAAGCGGGCGTGGGGATTGAGCCGGTGGCGGAAATCGCTCCCCGATTGGCTGCGGCTCTTTCTCAGGGGGGTGCGCAATGAGCCAACCTGAAAAGTCCGGGCGCGTTCTGCGGATGTCTTATGTGGTGGCCTGTGTGGCTGGCGTGATTTTTTTTCAGCTATCCGTGATCCTGTTGGGCGTTTGGCCCGGGCGCGTTTTGGATGATCAGACGCGGCGTATGTCGCCAGAGAGCCCGCTGCAACTGACGGCCAGTGAGGAGCGGGGACGGGCTGTTTACAGCCGCGAGGGTTGCGCATACTGCCATACGCAACAGGTTCGTTACACACGCGCTGACATGGAACGCTTTGGCGCACCGACGCTTGCCTGGGAAACACGTTACGATTTCCCGCACCTTTGGGGAACGCGGCGGATTGGTCCGGATCTGGCGCGCGAGGGGGCGACGCATTCTCTCGATTGGCATTTTACGCATCTATTTGCCCCGCGCACGGTTGCAGCAGATTCGGTGATGCCTGCGTATCCGTGGCTGTTCGCCGGTTCGGCAGATCACCCGACACAAGAAGCTCGCGACCTGGTGTCCTATCTGGAGTCGCTGGGCCGTGCGCGTGAACTTGCCGGGCCGGAGGGCGAATCGCACGCACGGCAGAGCTGCCAATGCATCGACGATGACATGGCGATGATGGCGTTTCACGCGAAAGCCCTAAATGCCAGTCCGTCACGCACGCGGCGGCAAGGGAAGGGGCCCCGGCTGATGGTGTACACAGATCTCGCGCCTGGCCGTGAAATCTACGACCGTAACTGCGCCAGTTGCCACGGGAAGAATGGCGACGGGACCGGCCCTGGTGCGGTGAGCCTGCGTCCGCATCCCGCGAATTTTACCGAGCATGAATACACGCTGGAGCATCTATCTCGGACACTGACCAACGGCATTGGCGGAACGGCGATGCAGGCATGGCGCGATTTATCGCTGGAGGATCAATCGGCCGTGGCCGCGGTTGTGCGCTCCTTTCGTGCAGGGCAGGCGGAACCGCAGCTTCCCGCGAACATTGTTGAATTGGGGCGCAAAACGTATCAGGCGAACTGCTCACAGTGTCACGGGGAAATGGGCGGCGGCGATGGCACAGCGGTTTCCGAGCTTCCCGCGAATCCAGCCGATTTTCGCAGCATGCGGCCAAGTATCGCGCAGAGCTTACGTGTCCTGCGCAATGGCATCGAGGGCAGCAAAATGGCTCCGTGGACAGGCAGGTTGAGCGAGGCCGAACTATCCGCCGTGGCTTACTACGTCCGCAGTTTCTATGAGGGCGATGGAGGCGCGAAATGATCACCGATGTGGTTGTCGGCTCCACTCTCGTTTTCGGGCTGGTGTTTTTCGTAGCGTGGCTGGCCTCGCCAAGCCTTCGGGCATGGATAGAGCGGCCCAAGTACGGTTTCCAGAAAAATGTGCAAAGCTATGACAGAGCGCAGTTAGGAATAGCAGAATCAGGCAAGCGGAGGTCTTCATGAGAGATCGGAACTTGCGGGGCGAGCGCGGCGGGATGCTGGTTGCCGTGATCGCTTCCTGTGCGATTGGCGCGGCTGCCGTCGGCGCCAGTTTGTTGTTTACCGGAAGTCGCGGGTTCTTCGCGAGTCTCCCCGGTACAAAAGCCGTCATTGAAACACCCCTCCACGCAACGGAAGAGTACGGCAAGCGCCTATTCTCAGAAACCTTCGAACTGCTGGGACCGGACGCGCAGGATCCGGGAATGCGGATGTCGGGCAGCCGCCTTGCTTGCGCATCCTGTCATCTGGGTAGCGGTATGGAGCCTGGAACGTTAACGCTGCTGCTTGCCACCGAGCACTACCCTCGTTTCTCCGCTCGCGCCGGAGTGAAGACGGATATTGAAGATCGTGTGAACGAGTGCATGACGCGCAGTATGAACGGCAAAGCACTGGCACGCACCAGTCCTGAGATGATTGCACTGGCTGCGTATATCCGGTCCTTGGGTGCGCGTAATGCCGCGATGGGTTTCAGCCTGCGCAAAGCAAAGGAGCCGGGTGCATTCAAGACGCCGAATCGTGCCGCGAATCTGACGGCGGGAAAGCAAGTGTTTCTCGATCGCTGCTCGCAATGCCATGGCACCGATGGGCTCGGCTTGCTTGCAACAGAGAACAAAGCGAACGGCTACGTGTTTCCGCCACTGTGGGGGCCAGATAGCTTCAATGATGGTGCGGGCATGCATCGCGTGCTGACGGCGGCGCGTTTCATTAAGGCTCGCATGCCGTTGGGTGCTGCCACGCTGAATGACGATCAATCGCTCGATGTGGCGGCGTACATCAATTCGCAACCGCGTCCGGAGATGCCAAGCCTCGAGCAGGACTATCCGGACCGCACGGCGAAGCCCGTGGATAACGGCTACGGTCCATTCGCGGACTCCTTCTCGCTGGAGCAACACAAATACGGTCCGTTTCCGCCGATTGAGGCCTTTTACAAGAAGTTGAAGAAGGCGGCAAAGTGAGCCGCCAACCTTGAGGAGTTGCTTGTGAATCGAATGTTGTTTCTTGGCACCGTTTTGACAATTGCGGTCGCGTCAATGGCCATTGCCGCGCCCACGCCGCGTCCGGATCTGCTGGTTTCCACCGACTGGCTGGCCCAACATGGGAACGATCCCAAAGTGGTTGTGCTGCAGGTTTCGCGCGACACAAAAGTCTATGATGCGGGGCACATCCCTGGATCGCGATTCCTATCGCTGGGGGATATCACCTCGACCAAGAACGGCATTCTGAATGAGTTACCGCCAGTTGCGGATCTGAAAGCCGCGTTTGAGAGAGCTGGGGTGTCGGATGATACTCGTGTGATTTTGGTGGCCGACGTTTCGCCCGTGTTCACCTCGCGCGCGTTTTTCACGCTGGATTACTTAGGGCACGATCAGACGGCGATGCTCGATGGTGGATTGCCGAAGTGGAAGGCAGAGTCGCGTCCCATGGAGACGGCAAAGCCGGAAGCGAAGATGGGTAGATTGACTCCGCATCCTCGCCCGGAGATCGTGGCAACGAAGGATAGCGTGGCTGCCACTGCGAAATCGGGCAGTGCTTTGTTGCTTGACGCGCGCCCCGAGGCCGACCACAAAGGTACGCTCGCCGCAAACACCGAAATTCCTCGTCCGGGACACATTCCGGGATCGGTGAATCTGTTCTGGCAACAGGGGCAGGTGAATAAGGACGACATGTCTTTGCTCTCCGAAACGCAACTACGCAAACTTTACGAGCAGGTGGGTGTGAAATCGGATAAGCCAGTGATCACCTACTGCAACACGGGCATGCAGGCTTCGCAGTCTTACTTCACGCTGAAATATTTGGGCTACGACGTGAAGATGTACGATGGTTCATTCTCCGAATGGAGCGAAGCAAAAGACACGGAAGTGCAGAAGTAGGTCGCCCGGCTCTCGCGGTTGTGCGAGATTGGGTAAAGAGGAAGCTCGGTGAGTTTCTACGATCAGTATGAGTTGCTCGATTTGATTCGCGATGATGGCGTGAAAACGTTTCGCGCGCGCGATAAAGCGGCGGACCGGATGGTGACGATTCACCTGTTCTCCAGCCCCACCGCGCCGATTCAAGCGGAGCTTTTGCGAAAACTACGTTCGCTCCCGCCCGAGGAAGCCGCGCGCATTCAGGACCAAGGCTCTCATATTGGGTCGCAGTATTTTGTGACCGATGATCTTGCCGATCACGGAGGGTTGTTGGAATGGCTGACCACCGTGACCAAGGCCGCTGGAAAGAGGCCGGAACCGCCAAGAGCCGGCCCCCCGCCGATCTCCGCGGTGATCGAGCCCGCTGGGCAGTTGCAACTGAACCGTGAATTTGCGGACCTGTTCAGCACGGCCCAGCGGCCAGTGTTTTCCACGCCTAGTGAGATACCACAGAATGACCGGCCGGTGGCGCCGGTGGCTCCAGCCGCAAATAAGGTCACGGCACCCCCTCCCCTTCCGGAACTTCCGACGGCTCCGCCGCCGGCGAAGCCTAAGTCGATGTTCCTTCTGGTGGCCGCTGCTGTTCTGGTTGCGGCGATCTTTCTGCTCTATTTCGTCGTCAAAATGCGTTAGCGGTTAGCTCATGCCAGATCGGCTCGTTCTGTCATCGATCCTTTCCATTGTGATGTAATACCTAGCAGTGTCAGACTTGCTCTTTCCCATGGTTGCGTTGGTCGGTGCTGCCAGTGCCGTTATCGCGGTGATTTTGCTGCGTAAAGCGAACGATACAAAGCTCCGTTTGTCGGATGCGAACGCGGCTTTGGATATCCGCCTGGCCATTATTGAGCGCAACATGCCAACGGCGCTGGTGGTCTTCGACGCAAAAGGGCTGATTCGCCACGTCAATCCGGCAGCGGAACGTCTTTTGGGGTACAAGTTGGCGGAACTGTACGGTCAGAACCTGTTGCGGATCATGCCGGACAGTCCGGAGGCGGTTCATGGCGAGTGCTCCATCCGGCAAAAGGATGGCAATCTGATTCCCGTACATTTCCGTGTGGATCGTTCGGAAACCGCAGCGCGTGAGATCTTCATCTTTTTCGATGAACCGAAACCTGAGGACGCACCTTCCGCGGCTCCGGTAATCGTGCAGGAAAGCAGGCCATCCTTGAATCTGGTGGACGGTGTGGTGAACCGCATTGTCCGCGAATTCGAGGGGCTGCTGACGCAGATCAGCGGCTATACGGAACTTGCACTGCATGGGGCGCCGGCGGACAGTCCGATCCTCGCGGATTTGAAGGAATTGGCGTCGGCGAGCGATACGGCGTCAAAGCTAGCGCGGAATCTGCTTGCCTTCAGTGGAAGTCAAACGATTCCCACCCAGGTTCTGGACTTGAACAGTGTGGTGCTTGCGGCGGAACCCGCGTTGCGCCAAGCGTTTCCGGGGCCACTCTGCGTGGAGATTTCCCAGCAACGGGCCACCGTAGTTGCCAACGCCGATTGCCTGCGGCAGATTGTGTTGCTTTTGACCAAGAGCGGCCTCCAACGCGCAGGGCTCGATGGTGGAGTGCAGATCGCCGTAAAGCGCTTGAACTTGGCCGAGGCCCAACCAATTTACACAGGGAAGCTTCCTGCTGGTGAACACGTGCTGCTGAGTGTTTCCGACGATGGTCCCGCGCTGAAGCCGAATACGCTGGAACATCTGTTTGAGCCGCTGTTTCTGGATCCGGACGCGGTGGGTGTAGAGCTGTCGCCCGTTTACGGCGTTGTCCGAAGCTTAAGTGGGTGGATTGACGTGATTTCCAGCGATGAAATCGGGACTGTGTTTCACGTGTACTTCCCGTACGCGGGTGACGCGCAGGTCGGATCGTCCACCCGGGACAACCGGGCACTCGCCGGTTAAGCAGAGCCTTCTAGTTATCCTGCTCGATTGCGTAATAGCCTTTGCGAGCCTGCACTTTGTAATCCTTGTTTGCAGGGATGCGGATGTCGATTTTGTGATAACTGCCGTCGCGGTTGGGATTCGGTGGCTGATAGGTGATCGCGTACTGAGAACGCATCTCTTCCTGAATCTCGCGAAAAACATCGTCAAGCGTGTGTTTGTTGTCCACGTGGAAAACCTGGCCACCGGTTTCGGTCGACATGCGGCGTAGATCGCCCTCTCCCCCGCCGCCGAAGGAACCGTAGCCGTAAGCGCCACGATCAACGTAATAGATGCTGTAGATCATTGCGTCGGCCTTTTGTGCGGCTTCGATGGCTTTGTCGCGCGAGATCCTGCTGCCAGTATCCACGCCATCGGTGATCAAAACGATCGCCTTTCGGCCCACATCATGGCGCAAGCGTTCATTAGCGGCGAGGTACACGGCGTCATACAGTACGGTGCCCGCGCGGTTCTGCATCGTCGGCACGGGTCCAGGATGCAGGCCCCCTGTCGGAACGCTGAGGCGCAGCTTTTCCAAGCCTCGTTGCAGGAGCCGGGGCGAATTTGTGGAATCCTGTAAGAGCTCCGCGTCGGCCCCGAATTGAATCAGGAAGGCTTCGTCTTTCTGCCGCAGTACTTTTTGAAAGAACTGGGATGCCGCGCGTTGTTCTATTTCGATCAAGCGCTCCTGGCTTCCGCTGGTATCCACAAGAAGCCCGATGGTGAGCGGCAGATCCGTCTCCCGCGTGAAGCTGCGTATGGTCTGCTCTTTGCCATCTTCGTAAATCTTGAAGTCGCTCTGCTGCAGGTTTCCGAGGAGCGCACCACTCTTCGAGCGAACACTGGCGAGCACGCTCACCAGGTTGACGTCCACCTTGATAACGGCCTCGGGCTCTTGGGCGAGCAGGAGGCAGGGAATTGCCAACAGCGCTGTGATTACCCTCATACTTATAATCTAGATGCACGCGGAGGCCAATGAGTTACCATGCGAAAAGCGATCCACCACCTCAAGAAAGCCGATCCTGTACTGGCAGCGATTATTGAGCGGTGTGGCCCCTACAAAGTACAGTACCGTGAACCCATTTTCCAGACGCTGGTGCGGTCTATTATTTACCAGCAGTTAAGTGGCAAAGCCGCGCTCACCATCTTCAATCGAGTGAAAGACGCGGCGAACGAGGACCCATTGACGCCTGAATCGATGCTGAAGATGCGGCCGCAAAAGATGCGTACTCTGGGTCTCTCAAAACAGAAGATCGAATACATTCGGGAACTCGCCCGCAAGACGCGCGATGGAGAAATCGTTTTCGAGCGGCTTCGGGAATTGGACGATGCCGAGATCATCGCGCAACTGACGCAAGCGAGGGGCGTCGGCGTGTGGACGGTCCAGATGTTCCTCATTTTTGCCTTGAAACGTTTGGATGTGCTGCCCGTAGCGGATCTGGGCGTCCGGTCGGCGATGAAGAGGGCCTACGGCATGGAAGAGTTGCCTAATCCGGCGGAAATGCAGAAAATCGCCGAACCCTGGCGGCCGTACGCGACGGTGGCGAGCTGGTATTTATGGCGGAGTTTGGATAACGAGGGGGCGATGTAGCTGTTACCATTTCATCCCCTCGTTATAATAGAGCCGTGGACATCTACGACGAGATCGTGCGGTTGCGCAAGGCCGGGCAGAAGAGCGCTCTGGCTACGATCGTTCAGGTGAACGGGTCGATTCCAAGCTATGAGAGCGCGAAGATGCTGGTGCGCGAAGATGGCTCGTTTGTCGGCACTATCGGCGGCGGGTGTGTTGAGGCGGACGTCTGGAACGCCGCGCGCGAAGTCATCGAGACGGAAAAGCCGAAGCATTTGAACTTCAGCCTGGGGCAGGACGCCGCTTACGATAACGGCTTGATCTGCGGAGGTCAGCTGAATATCTTTGTGGAACCCGTTATTCCTCAACCGCGCGCCTTTATCTTTGGCGGCGGCCATGTTTCGAAGGGCATTTCCAAAGTGCTTCAGTTGGCGGGATTCGGCACAGTGATCATCGATGACCGCGAAGCGTTCGCCAACACGGAACGTTTTCCGGACGCCGAGGAAACCTATGCGGACGAGTACGAGAACGTTTTTCCGAAACTGCAAGTGACCTCGTCAAGCTACCTGGTGATCGTCACCCGTGGCCATCGCGACGATATGCGCGTGCTGCGTTGGGCCGTGGGCACGCCCGCGCGCTACATCGCCATGATCGGCAGCAAACGTAAGACCATCTCCGTGGTAAAGGAGCTGGTGAAGGAAGGCATTCCGCGCGAGCAGTTCGAAAAGATCTTCGCGCCGATGGGCCTGGAAATCGGCGCCGAATCGCCGGAAGAGATCGCCGTATCAGTGGCGGCGGAGATGATTGCGATGCGCCGCATGCCGGATGGCGAATGGCGCAGAGTGTCGAAGTCGATTTTTGCTCACGAAGAATTGAAGGCTCTGCTGAAGTGAGCGGGTGCCAGTGAGTAAGGCGGATCCGAAGAAAATCGGCGCCATCATTCTTGCGGCCGGAGCCTCCAGCCGTATGGGCAGCCCCAAAGCGCTGCTCGATTACCACGGTGAAACATTTATTGAACGATTAGTGCGTGTATTTTCGTGTGTCTGCGATCCCGTCATCGTTGCACTTGGTTATCATGCGGATGCGATTCGTCCGCGGGTGAAAGCGCAGATTGCGGTGAACCCGGCGCCGGAGCGAGGAATGCTGACATCGCTCCAGACCGCGCTGGCCGCTCTGCCCAAGTATCTGGATGGCTTCCTTTTCATTCCGGTGGATTGCCCTGCTGTTGAAGAAGGCACTGCGCGGAAGGTGATTGACGTATTTCGCAAGCGTAGCCCTGAAACGCGTTTTGTGGTGCCGCAGTACAAGGGCAGACACGGACATCCTGTGTGCGCCGATGCATCGCTGATCGCCGAATTTCTTGCGCTGCCCGAGAGTGGGCAGGCTCGGCATATCGTCCACAAATACGTCCCGCAGACGGAGTATGTAGATGTGGACGATCCCGGAATTCTCACGGATGTGGACGATCCCGAAGCCTATCGGCGCATGATGGCGGAGAGGCGCTGAGCCTTCCTATGCTGAGCCTTCCTATGCTTACCCTTTCGATAATGAAAAAGACTGCACGATGAAGCGCGCCGTAATCATAGTTGTCATTTTGCTTGTGGTCCTGGCACTCGCGGGTCCATTCCTGCCGCTGGGATTCTTGAAACCCGGCATCGCTGGATCGCTTTCGAAGGCGTTGGGCAGGCGAGTGGATATCGACGGCGTCTCGGTGACGCTGTTTCCTGTTCCCGCATTCGCGCTGAATGGCGTGACAATTTCCGAAGACGCGCGCGCGGGCGTGGAGCCTTTTGTCTACGCGGAAACAGTGGATGCGCAGGTGAACCTGCTGGGCGTGGTTGGCGCGGGGCAGAAGTTCACGCGCATTCGTTTGACGGGTGCGGCATTGAATCTAGTGAAGACGGATGCTCCCGGTGGTCCTGCTGGCGCGGCGAGTGGTCCATGGAATGTCCAGTATCTGCTTGGCTCGGCTGCCTCCGCTGAAGTGCCTGCCATTCAGATGCGGGCGGGGCGCGTCAATGTTAAGTTTGGCCAAACGAAGTCGGTACTGTATTTCGACGACACCGATCTGGATATATCCGCGAATGACAACGGAACCGTGGATCTTCGCTTCTCCGGTCTGCCGGAACGCACGGATCGCCCGGCCGAGGCATTCGGGCACTTCTTTGTCCGAGGAGTCATTGCCCCCAACGGCAGTCAGCAGCAGACGAATCTGCGCGTGGAGATGGAGCCGACGACGCTTGAAGGTTTGACGCATTTGCTCGGCGTGATGGGCTATGGGCTTGAAGGGCAGGTCGCCCTGGACGCCCAGATCACGGGCGCCGCGGGCAAACCACTCGACATCAAGGGAGCTCTCGAATTTCGCGACGACCGTCCTGCCAGTGTGCTGCCGCAGTTCGGCGGAAAAGCAAGACTTGGCATTCAGGGGATATTTGACGGCGCCCTACAGGCGTTGCGAATTTCCAGCGTGACCACGCCCAAGGAAACGTTCTCGGTGAGCGCGGAGGCCACGGGCTTTCTAGCGCGGCCGCAGTGGGCCGTTCTGTTGGAGTTGAAGGAAGCTCCTCTGGCGGGGATTTACGGCATCGCGCGGCAGATTGGAATCTCCATTCCGGACAAGATGGCCGTGGCCGGAACCGTATCCGGCAACGTACGCGCAAGTTCCGCTTCGCTGATGACTGGAGAGCTCGCGCTGACGGGAATTTCCATTACGCCGCAGGGCGCGTCGGAGATCAAAACGGACGAAGCGGCGGTCAGCATTTCCGGCGATACCATTGCTCTCAAGCCCGTTACGCTCGAGACCGGCGACAATGATGGCAAGCAAACGGTGCTGGTGGAGGCATCCACGAAGGTTGGCGTGCAGAGTGAGGCCGATGTCAAAATCAGTACGCGGGGCTTGGGAGCGGGGACGCTGCAGAAACTTGAAGTGACAGGCGTGCCGTTACTGGGCAGCGTTCCGGAAGGAACTCTCCGCGGCGTGCTGCGTTTTCATCACGCACGGACCGGAGAGAACCAGTGGAGCGGCGAATACCAGTTGGTGAATGCCCGCGTGCCCATGGCTGGCCTGGCGGAGCCGCTGCAGATTACGACCGCGACAGTTGCATCCACACCGGAAAAAACCGCGGCTACGCGCATTCGAGCTGCCATTGGGAAGGTCGCGTTCTCCGGGGAATATTCGTTTGAGGAGGCAGCGACCCATCCGCATCAGTTCAAGATCCAAATGGATTCGGCGACGGGACCGGAGTTCGAAGAACTGCTTCGGCCAACTCTTCAACGTGCTGGCGGCTTTTGGGAGCGAACCTTGGGGATCGGCGGCAAATCGCAGTTGCCGGCTTGGCTAAGTTCGAGACGTGCGGAAGGGACGCTCTCCGCGCGTTCCATCAATATAGACGGGCACGCGGTGGCGATCGAGTCTGCGACCCTCGTTTGGGATGGCGCCGATGTGAAGATCGCTGACGTCAAAGGGCGTGTCGATTCCGATGCGATCTCCGGAACATTGACTGTGGATCTTGCCGGACGTGCTCCGAAGTATCATGCCGATGGCCGCTTGCAGAAGAGCGCGTTCAAAGGCGGCAAGGTGGATGTCACAGGAACCGCGGATGCTACCGGTGTTGGCGCCGCGTTGCTGACGTCGCTCCACGCGCAGGGAAGTTTCGATGGGCGCGGCGTGGCGTTTGCTCCGGAGGCGCTGTTCCGCACGGTCATGGGCAAGTTTGACGTTCGTGCAAACGCGGGCGCGCTGCAATGGAAGCTGTCTGCGATAGAAGGCGCGATTGGCGCCGAAACGTATACAGGCGAGGGCGCCAGCGGCCCTGACGGAAAGATTACGTTAAGCCTTTCCAGCGGAGCGAAGAAGGCGCAGTTCAATGGCACACTGGTGCCGTTATCCGCCCAGTAAACGATCCGGGTAGGAACGGCCACTCCACCACCGTTTCGAGAAAGTCCCCTAGAGCAAACCGGCTCGCTTCATCAGCGCGCTCGGGTCGGGATCGCGGCCCATGAAGTTGCGGTACAGCACGGCGGGATCGTCGCTATCTCCGCGGGCGAGGATTTTGTCGCGGTATTCGCGGCCGGTCGCTTCAGAGAACACGCCCTCTTTCCTGAAGCGCGTGAACGCGTCGGCATCCAAAACCTCGGCCCATTTGTAGGAATAGTAACCAGCGCCATAGCCAACGGGGCTGGCAAACAAGTGTGTAAATCCGGCGATCATGCCGTAGTTCTTCGGTAATTCCGCTACCGCGAACTTCGCCAGGATCTCGCGAGCATAGGCGAGCACATCGGCTCCATGGGCGCTGGGATCCCATGCGCGATGCAGGGTAAGGTCGACGATGCCGAACCCGAGCTGACGCATTTGATTGTTCGCCGCGCGGAAGGTCTTGGCGCGGAACATCTTTTGGAATAGATCCTCGGGAATCGGCTGCCCCGTTTCCCAATGGCGCGCGAACAGATCCAGAGACTCACGCTCCCAGCACCAGTTCTCCATGATCTGCGAAGGAAGCTCCACAAAATCCCAAGCGACGCTGGTGCCCGCAAGGCTGCGCACCTCCACGCGGCTCAACATGTGATGGAGCAGGTGGCCGAATTCGTGGAAGATGGTTTCCGCTTCGCGATGCGTGAGGAGAGCGGGCTTGCCATCCACGGGTGGCGTCAGGTTGCCGCACATCAGGCCCAGATGCGGCTCGTTCTTGGCGGGGTTACCCGTGAGAATGGAATCCATCCACGCTCCACCGCGTTTGTTTTCGCGCGGGTACCAATCAGCGTAAAACGATCCCAGGTTCTGGCTGGTAGCGCTATCGATGACGGCATAAACCTTCACGGAGGGATCCCAGACCGGAACGCCGTGTTCCTCGGTCACATGAATACCTAGCACCCGGCCGAAAATTTGAAACATGCCGTTCACGACGCTTTCGAGCGGCAGGTAGGGACGCAGGGCCTCTTCGTCGAAATCGTACAGCTTGGCGCGCTGCTTCTCTGCCCAGTAGGCGACGTCCCAAGGTTCCAGTTTCTTTCCGGCGAAAGCGGCAAGCTCGGTGTTTTCCTTTTCGAAGCGCTTCTGTGTCTTTGCCCGAAGATCCTCCAGGAATGCTTGCGCGGTGGCGCCGGTATGCGCCATGCGGTCGTAAATCACGAGGTCCGGAAAATCGTGGAAGCCGAGGAGTTGCGCTTTTTCTTTCCGTAGTTGCAGAATGCGCGCGATCAGCGGGACGTTGTTGTGCGGCTCGGCTGTGCCGCGTTGCGCGTATGCGCGCCAGACTTGTTCACGGATCGCCGCGTCATCCAAATACGTCATCACGGCCAGATAGCTGGGCGCGTGCAGGGTGAATCTCCAGCCTTGCTTGCCCTTCGATTCGGCTGAGGCGCGTGCGGCTGCTGCGGCCGTGGGCGGCAATCCGGCAAGCTTTGCTTCGTCCTCCACAACAAGCTCGAAGGCGTTCGTCGCGTCCAGCGTGTTTTGCGCGAACTTAGTGGTAATCTCGGTCAGTTCAATATCGATCTGCTGCAGCCGGGCTTTGCCGGCGGGATCGAGCTCGGCGCCGTGGCGCTTGAACGAATCGATCGTCTTCGTCTGGAAGCGCTTCATCGTGCCCGTGAGCGAACGGCCTTCTTCCGAAGCCGCGAAGCGCTGGATCGCCTTCCACAGTCCTTCGTTCAAAGGAATGCTCGAATAGAATTCGCTGACCTTGGGTTGGATGGCGTTATAGGCTTCGCGAAGGGCTGGCGTGGTGGCGACGCTCTCGGTGTGGCGGACGACGTTCAGCGCGTAGTCCAACCGTTCGGTCATGGTGTCGAGCGCGTGTAGAGGGCGCTCGCTCGCGATGGTCTCGTCCAGGCGTAATTTGGCCGCGGCGATCAACTCATCGATGGCTGGCTCAACGTGCTCGGCCTGGATCTTATCAAACGGGACGCGAAACTGGATCTGCAGTAGCGGGTTCATGGGTCAGAAATTTCAGCGTAGCAGCGTTTAGCAGAATTCCGAAGGCCATGAGGGGGGCGGACCAGGGGAGCAGGGTGTTGACGGCGATACCGGCGATGGCAAGCCCGGCTCCGGCAAGCTCCATTCCGCCGATCACGCGTGTAAACCACCGCGGTATTTTCATCCAGCAATATCCCAGAATGGCCACGGTGATTGCCGTAAACGCCCACTTAACGATGCTGGCGAGACGCAATGCGTCGATCATCGCCTGCGATGTTAATTCGAGTGGCGTGGCGGCGATCTTCAGGATCAAAACATCTTCGCGGGCATCAAAGACCGCAGCCAGAACTGCCGCCACCGCCAAAACCCGGCCGAGTCTCGTGCGTTTTGAGAGAATCTCGCCAAGCGTCAGTGCGAGTAGCGCGTAAGCAACGATGAAGGCGAAGTCGGCGTATTGCTTCAGGCGCATGATCTCGCGATCGGGGCTGGGCACGTCGGCAAATACGGCGTCCACTTCGCGGACGTCGCGGGCCATCTGCAGTGCAGTGATTGGATCGCTGATTCCGCGGGCCGGGCGGGATGCGTTGGTGAAATACGGGTGCCCGAAGATGACCGCGAGCATCACAAAGCATGCCGCAGCAAGCAGATAGCCCGCGCGCCGGTAAGCTCGGGATGCAAGCGGTCCAGGTTTGGGTAGGTTCGTCACGGCGCCTTAAGCGAGCGCCCGGGCGACATCCTTCGAAAAATAGGTGAGGATGATATCGGCCCCCGCGCGCCGGATGGAGGTGAGCGATTCCATCATGGCGCGGTCCTGATCGATCCAGCCGTTTTGCGCGGCGGCCATAATCATGGCGAACTCGCCGGAGACTTGGTAGGCACCGATCGGCACCGGGAATCGATCTTTCGCCGCGCGGATGATGTCCAGATACGGCCCCGCTGGCTTCACCATCAGCATGTCTGCGCCTTCTTCGAAGTCGAGCTCCATTTCATGCATAGCTTCGCGGGCATTAGCAGGGTCCATCTGATAGCTGCGGCGGTCGCCGAACTGCGGAGTCGATTCGGCGGCTTCACGGAACGGACCGTAGAAGACAGAGGCGAATTTGGCCGCGTAAGAAAAGATCGGAATGTTCTGGAATCCTTCGGCATCAAGCGCTTTGCGAAGCACGCCAATGCGGCCGTCCATCATGTCAGACGGCGCAATCATATCGGCACCGGCGCGCGCATGGGACACGGCGGTCTTTTTCAGCCATTCAAAAGTGGCGTCGTTATCCACGTCGTTGTTCTTGATCACGCCGCAATGCCCGTGACTGGTGTACTCGCAGTTGCAGACATCGGTCATCACGATCAGGTTCGGCACAGCAGCTTTGACAGCCCGGCAGGCGTCTTGTGTAATGCCGTGCTCGGCGTAGGCGCCGGTAGCTTGATCGTCCTTCTGGTCTGGAATGCCGAACAGCATGACGCCGCCAAGCCCAAGAGAATGAATTACTTCACATTCCTTGACCAGTTCGTCAATGGACAGCTGCGCATTGCCGGGCATGGACTTGATCTCATTCCGGACGCCCTCGCCGGGGCAGACGAACAGGGGGAGCACCAGTTGAGACGGCTCCAGATGCGTCTCGCGAACCAAGCGACGCATCGGCTCGCTGACCCGAAGTCGGCGTTTGCGGTGGGCGGGGAAGGACATAAGTACCAGATTACCCCAAACATGGGCTTGTTAGTCCCGCAAACTGGCGCTACTCGTTCAACGTGGGCAGTAGTTAGGGCGGGTTCCTATGCCAGTACGCGTATATTACAGTCTTGTATAGTTCCGGGATATGCAGTAATATAAGGTCGAAATAATTTTAAAATTCCATGGCATTATCCTCCCACAACGTCGAAGCGGAAGAGATTGTCAGCCGGATCCAAAACGGTGACTCGGCGGGAATGGAAGACCTGTATTCAGCGCTTTGGCGGGTGGCGAAGCCAAAGCTCTCGAGAACCGTCGATTCGCAACTGGTCGAGGATAAATTTCACGATGTTGTTGTCACCGTACTGGAAGCGATTCGGAGCGGGACGTTGCGGGAACCTTCGCGTTTAATGGGATTTGCGCAAACGGTGACGCGTCGAAGGGTGGCCGCTCATATTCGTCGACGGATTTCGAACCGCCGCCGTCTGGTTCCCATGGGGCCCAGTGAGTTTCCCGGACCATCCGCGTCCATTCCAGAGGCAGCGTCACTCGAAACCGAGCGGCTGAATGCACTGCGAGGCGCGATCCGCCTATTGCGAGAGCGGGATAGGGAAATTCTGGTCAGATTTTATTTTAAAGAGCAGGCTCCGCAGTAGATTTGTTCCGAAATGGGACTCACGTCTACGCAGTTTAGGCTTTTCAAGTCCCGTGCCCTGGCCCGTTGCGCCGACTTCGTCCGTCCGGTAGTTCTCAGCGTTCCCTAGAGGTCTGGGCGCTTCGTCACACTTAAAAGCCGTGTTGCCCGCGGTCCCGGTTCCTCGGTCCTACTGGCGTCTTCAGCGGTGGAGATGAACGCTGGGGACATCTCCATCGGTCTCTTGCCCCAGGGCTTTTCTCCCCTGGGATTCGCTTTGGGAGTCCTTTGGATTGTCGGTGGTTGGTTCCAATTTGGCACGTGAAGTGCAATCTACGCTTACGTGCCTTACGAAGCCAATTCGAATCAACGCCTTGCAGATTCGTTTTCGGAAGATCGAGCGGTATCCTTCGGTAAGATTTACCAACCCAGCGGATTTTACCGGTATGCGCTCTCGGGGATCGACCTTAGCTGTATTAGGCGGATTGTCTCAGTCGGCCTGCAGGGGCAGGACATTTCCCGCTACAATTGTATTAGCTCTGCTGGTATCCGGCATGGCAATAGGCAGGACGGGCAGGGTGTGCCCGGTGCCGTAAACTTCTACTTTCAGCCTGCGGCTCGTGCAGATGCCGCAACTCAGTTAGGACAAATGGGAGATTTTGAATTATGAAGAAGACAACGTTGATTGCTGCCGGTCTGGTTCTCAGCCTGGCGGGTACCGGTTGTGCGACCAAGAAGTATGTTGCCAAGACGATTGCTCCGGTGGAGCAGCGTGTTGCGACGGCAGAAGGTAAGAACACGGAGCAGGACCAGAAGCTGACCACGCAAGGCCAGCAGTTGGAATCCGTGGATCGTGACCTGTCGCGCACCAAGGAAAAGTTGGCGGATGTGGACAATAAGGCCGGTGCGGCCGCGGATTCGGCCCGTCAGGCAAGTGCCGCCGCGAAGGTGGCTGACGATAAGGCGCTGGGCGCGCAAAAAGCAGCGGATGGTGCACAGGCCACCGCGCAGCAGGGCTTGCAGGGACTGACCACGCTCTCCCGCAATGTGGAAGGCATGCTGAAGTACAAGGAACAGAAGACGATCAGCGTGTTGTTCGCTCCGGGCGCCAAGAATTTGGACACGAAGGCGAAAGCCGCGATTGACGATTTCGCCAAGTCTGTTGCCAGCAGCGAACGCTATGTAGTGGAAGTGCAGGGCTTTACCGACAAGACCGGCGATGCCGCGTTCAACGAGATCCTGAGCCAGGGCCGCGCGGAAGCGGTTGCCCGCTACCTCGCCAACGAGCACAAGATCCCGTTGCGTTCCATCAACATGCTGGGTACTGGCATTGCTTCCGGCGATCAGAAGACCCGCGCGGAACGTGCCGAAGCCCGCAAGGTTGAAGTTCGGGTGTTCGTCCCGGAAACGCCGACGGCCACCACCGCCCGGAACTAATAGCGCCAGCGGCTAGGAATTCCGTAACGGACGCTGAGGTTCCTGCATCTATAGGGACAGCAGTGGATTGAAATTGGCTGGTGAGGATGCGAGTCTGAGCCACCAACGATTTGGCCGTCGGCCCCTCCGACCCGGCGGCCAATTAGGGCAGGCGCCCGATGAGATCTTGAGCGAGGAGATCTGCACGCCTCGCGAGGCTGACTGCGGTCGCCAGATCTTGTTCCCGCGCCTGCTCTGCTTGATTTTGGAAGGTACGAATCCGGTTCACGACTTCGGTCTGATCCGGATTTAGTTTTTTCCCCGCCAGATTTCCCAGCGCCCGGCGCACTCTCTCCAGACTATCTTCCAGATTCCGGTTGTATTCGCGGATCTGTTCGGCTGTAAAAATCTGTCCGATCCGAGGCTGCTGTGGCGGGGGCTCCGGCGTGCTCGTAGGCAGCGGCGCAGGCTTCGGCGTGGCGACTACGGGGCGCTTGGGTTCGGGCGGCGCCGGGAGCCGAGGGAAGCGTGGGGCGGACATACCTAGTTCGGCCAACACATTGGCTTCGGGGGCTGCGTTGTCGGCGACAACCTCCGGAACCCCGGTCACTTCCTGAACTTGGGTCGGCAGAGGCGGACGAGGGCGCGGCGGTGGCGGGGAGAAGACGCGCGGGCGGGGCTTCTTAAACCAGCAGGACGAACTGCCGGCAGACAGAGCCACAACAAGCGCGATGAGGCGACGATTCACGATTCCTTACCTCACGCCGGACGCATCCGGGCAGGAAACTGCAGCCGGAACGTCGTTCCTTTCCCTTTGTCGCTCACGAAGTCGATAGTTCCATTATGCAATTGCACGGCGCGGTAGGTCATCGCCAGTCCAATTCCGGAACCTCGCTCCTTTGTGGTGAAGTACAACTGGAACACTTTTTCCCGCATTTCCGGGGGAATGCCGGGACCGGTATCGGCGATATCGAGCGCCACGGAATCATTGCGGCGCGCCAGGGACATTGTCAGCTTGCCGGTGTCTTTCATCGCTTCCAAGGCATTGGTGACCAGATTCAACACCGCTTGTTTCAGCATGTCGGAATCGCCATGAATCCAAAATTGATTCCCCGCCGTTGATGCGGACGAGCCCTCGACTGGCGCGCCGTTTGCCGCCGTGCCGTCGAAATTTACGGCAATCTCGATATGCGCGAGCCTGGCTTGGGGCGTCATCAGCGTGGCAACCTCGGTGATCAGCGTGCCTAGGTTCACGTCGGTCATGCGGACCTCGACGGGCCTTGAAAAATCGAGGAACGTCTTAACGACGCGATCCAGGCGGCGGACTTCCTTGGACAAAACGTCGATTTCCGGCAGAATCTCTTCTTCTTTTGCTCCCGAGGTCAGCCGCTCCCGCAATAGATCCAGGCGCAGGGCGATGGCGTTCAGAGGATTCTTAATCTCATGGGCAACGCCGCCGCTGATACGGCTGATCGCAGCGAGGCGCGTGGCGACATCGAGTTGGGTGGCGACGCGCTCCATCACCTCGTCCAGGCTCTGCTTTAGGGTAGTGCTTTCCAGGCGTGCGCCGCTGTACTTCTGGCCGAGCAAGTTGAGTTTACTCGCCATGGCGGCGAATTCTTTGGGCTGATCCGCGGCCGCCGTCGGATCGTCACTTCGAAAGGTGCCTTGGGCGATGCGGTCGATGGTCTGCTCAATGCGCGCAATGGGCCGCAAGATACGGCTGGTGGCGAGCACCGTGACGAAAATGGCAACGAGGAAAGCTCCCACGGATGCGACACCCAGTTTTTGCAAATCGGGTAGCAAGGCGGTGCGCAGGAAGACTCCCGATGCGATGACGTGAATGGTGAACACCGTTTCCGCCTGCCCGCTCATGCCGAGGGGCACGACAACGTCGTAATCCGGACCTCGGGCCAATAGGTCATAGATGCGCCGGTAGACGGGCAAGGTTCGCCATTTCATGAATTCTTCCACGGGTCCAAGTGCGTGCTGGACATGCGCTGGATCCGTGGAGGCCCAGATCATGCCGTCCTGTCCCGCGATGCTGATTTCCACCAGAGTGGAGTATGCCGCCAGCGTCTGTTGAAGAATGAGAGTCACTTCCGGGTCATCGGTGACAATTTCTTTCCACATTGTTTTCGCGGCATCGAGATCGGCGGATGGGGGATAATCCTGCGAACGCAGATTGATGCGGTTGCGGATGAGGTTCTGCACCTGCTGGCTGGCCAGTTCGCTGCGTTCAAGCGCCGCCGCCGAAAGTGAGTTTACTTCGCCGTCGAGGTACACCCAGGACAGCGCCAGCACGACCAGGGCGACCAGCGTCACAATCAGCAGGATCAGGCGAATGCGCAGGGACATGCGGCGGTCACTCGCCTCCGGCGGTGGTACCGTATTCCTTCAGCTTATTGAAGAGCGTTTTCTGGCTGATGCCGAGCACTTCGGCCGCGCGGGTACGATTGTTCTTCAAGTGCGTCAGCGTCATCTCGATCAAGGCGCGTTCGGCATGCTCGATGGTGGAACCAATGGGGACTCGCAATTCGTTCTCCGAGGAACTGGTGGGCTGGACGGCGCGAATGGGCGCCCCGCCAAAGCCCGGCGGCAGGTGCTGCACGCCAAAGGTTCCTTCACCAGCAAGGATTGCCGCGCGCTCCACGACGTTTCGCAGTTCACGGACATTGCCGGGCCAGGAATGCTCGCGGAGACGGTCCATCGCGTCTTTGGAGGCGTCGGTGACCTTCATTCCGTGCTTGGTGTTGATGGTCTGGAGAAGAGCAGCAACCAGCAGCGGAATGTCGTCTTTGCGCTCGCGTAGGGCGGGCAGGGGAATGGGGAAGACGTTCAGACGATAGAACAGATCTTCGCGGAACTTATTCTCGCGAATGGCTTGGTCCAGCGTCGCGTTGGTGGCGGCGATCACGCGGACATCCAGCTGAATTTCGGACTTGCCGCCGAGCCGCCGAACGCGTCCGTCTTCGAGCACGCGCAAAAGTTTGGCTTGCGTCGCCGGCGGCATATCGCCGATCTCATCGAGCAAAACGGTGCCGTTTTGCGCCAGCTCGAAGCAACCTGCACGGCGCTCCACGGCGCCTGTGAACGCGCCTTTTTCGTGGCCGAAAAGTTCGCTTTCCATCAACGTGTCTGGCATGGCGGCGCAGTTAATGGCAACGAATGGTCCGGCGCGGCGGGGACTCAGGTTGTGAATCGCGCGTGCGGCCAGTTCCTTGCCAGTGCCGCTCTCGCCGGTGATCAGGACGCCTGCGCGGCTGGGGGCCACCTGTTGAATCAGCGAAAACACTTCCTTCATGCGAGGTGACGAGCCTACCATTTCGCCCAGGACGCCGTGATAGCTGAGTTCCCGCTCCAGGCGTTCGGCGTGTTCGGCTAAACGGCCCTGCGTGGCGGCGCGCTCAATTAAGAGCTTGAGCGCCTGCGATTGGACGGGCTTTTCGAGAAACCAGAACGCGCCTAAATCGTGAATGGTGGCGACGGCGGTTTCGAGGTTGCCAAAAGCGGTTTGCACGATCGCGGGCGGGGCATCGCCCTGGTCCTTCAAACGCTTGAGTAGATCCTGACCGCTCACCCGCGGCATATTGAGGTCGGTGACGATCACGTCCGCGGGATAGGTGGCGAGTTTTTCAAGGGCTTCCTGCCCGTCGCTGGCGGTCTCGACGGAGTAGCCCCAGAGAGCGATCATGCTGGCGAGTGCTGTTCGTTGGTTCTCCTCGTCGTCAACAACAAGAATGCGGGTGTGCGCGCGGTCAGAGTCCATTCCCTCCTATTGTGACGGTTTTTTCCAATAGGTGGAGAGAAATTCAGCAGTGGTCGTAATTAAAGCACGTCGGCAAAGCCACGCTTGAGATGGCGGAAGAAGAGTCCACCGGCCGCGAAGACGGCGATGGAGTACGCAGCGAGCACGGCCAGTTCCATCAAGGACGGCCAGGCGGCGGAAAGCAAACGTTCCCGGTAGGCGCGCACCACCCAGGACATGGGGTTCCATACGACCAGGGGGCGAAATGCCTGCGGTACTTGATCCTCGTTGATCATGATGGGGGTAATCCAGAACCACAGCGTCATGACAACGGAAAGCACCTGCGCGGTATCGCGAAGATACACCTGGAGGCTGGATACAAACCAGCCCACGCCCACCGCCAGCAATCCGACGAAGACCATGTATACCGGCAGCAGCAGGATCATCGGGCTGACGGTTTTGAGCACCACTCCCGAGGCAATCACCACAATTGCCAAAGCGATCAGATGGTGGATCAGGGAAGAAAGGAAAATCGATACCGGGACCACTTCCGCGGGAAAAACGGTGCGGGTGATCAGGTTGGCGTGCTCCACCATGCTGGGCGCGGAACGCAGAACGGTTTCCTGGAATAGCAGCCACGGTAGGATGCCGCAGAAAAGATACATGGTGTAGTTCTGCGTAATGGAGGTTTCCGGCAGCCGGACCTTAAGGCAAACTTGGAAAACGAAAACCCAGCTCAACAGCAGGACCAGCGGATGCACGACGCCCCACAACCAACCGGCCACGGAGCCGACATAGCGTTGCTGGAAGTCCCGGCGCACCAGTTGCACCAGCAGAGCGCGGCGCTCCACCAGATTCAGCACGAACTTACTTCCCGGGATTCGGTTCACGATAAGAGTGTAAACTGATCGTGTGCGCTTTGTCCTCTCCGGACGCTCCGCGGGGTCCTTGGCAGCCGTACTGGCCCTATTCGCGGGAGCGATCTTCACCAGCCAACCTGCGGCTGCCGGCGACCTCGAACGTTTTTCGTTCGACGTGCAATGGCGGCTGATTCGCGCGGGAACCGTGGTTATTGATGCCACTCCCGACAGTGGGCGCATTAAGTTGGATTCCGCCGGACTGGTGTCGGCTCTTTTCAAGATTGATGACACCTACACCGTTCACTACGAGCCGGGCCGCTGCGCCACGGATAGTCTGATGAATGCGCAAGAGGGCAAGCGGCATCGCGAAACGAAAATCACCTTTGACCGGACCTTGAACAAAGGGACCTCGGTTCTCCGGGATTTAAGAGCGAACACGATTCTGCGGCAGGATCAAATCGACATCCCCAATTGCGTTCATGATGTGCTGGGTGCGCTGCTCATGCTGCGGAACACGCGGATGGATCTGGGGAAATCCGCGACATTTCCGGTGAGCGACGGGCGCCGCGCGGCGCAGGTCAAGGTGGATGCCCAGGAGCGCGAAGACGTTTCGACGGCTGCAGGCACGTTTCATACGATCCGTTACGAGGCAGGTTTGTTGAATGGCGTGGTTTACCAACGAAACGGCAGGGTCCAATTGTGGCTCTCCGATGATGCGCGCCGTTTGCCGGTAAAGGTCCTGGTCCGGATGGGCTTCCCCGTCGGGAACGTAACCTTGGAACTGACCAAAGAAGAGCAACCGTAAGTGGGTCGCGTAAAGAAGCGCGCAAGCAGGAAGGTGTAAGAATGTGGAAGGGAACCAACGTGACGATTCGCAACCTCTTCGCGATGGCAGTGGTGGTGGGGTTCTCGTTGCGTGCACCGGCCGGCGCACAGCCACCGCAGCCTTCTCCCGCGGTGATTGCGCCGCAGGATTTGGTTGCGTTGTGCCAGCGGCTAACCACTTTGATGGATGCGGGTGGCGTGTCCGTGCCTGACCTGCAAAGAGCCGCGGCCCCGGTTGTGGAATCCACGCGCCAGACGTGCATTCAGGTGCAACTGCGTCCGAACCGCTCCGAGCCCAGTTATTCGCTTTATTCGAACCTGCGCGCCTACCTCGCCTTGGCGGACGCGGTGCCGAAGCCGTTTCCGTTTCCCGAAGCTGCGCAGAAACAGTTTGCGGAGCTACGCGATGCCTCAACGCGGATCGATCTCCACTTTCGCGCGTTGCTCGATTTTAACGACCGCCGCCTGACTTCCTCTGATCCGGCGAATATCGCTCGTTACGCCGAAGCCAACCGGCGCGCGGGAAATCCCGATGCGGCCAAGCCTCGCGTTGTTTTCTTCGGCGATTCCATCACGGATTATTGGCGTCTGAACGAGTATTTCCCGGAGACCGATTACCTCAATCGCGGGATTGCCGGACAGACCACGGGGGAACTGCTGCAGCGGATGAAGCCGGATGTGATTGATCTGCGTCCGCAAGCGGTATTGATCCTGGTAGGGACGAACGATCTTGCGCGCGGAATCACGCCGGACGCCATTGAGAAGAACTACGCGGTGATGGCGGATCTCGCGGCGGCCAACAAGATCAAAGTGATGTTTGCGTCCGTGTTGCCCGTTAGCGATTACCACAAGGATCAGAATCCCGCGAATGAGCGCACCCCGGGCCGTCCGCCCGCCTATATCCTGCAGTTGAATGTTTGGCTGAAGGAATTCTGCGCGAAGCACAACGCGACGTACGTGGACTATTTCCCTGCCATCGCCGACAACTCGGGCTTCTTCCAAGCTGAGTTGAGCGATGATGGTTTGCATCCGAACAACAAAGGATACCGCGTGATGGCACCTATCGCTTTGGCGGCGATTCAAAAGACGGTGGCTCCGCCGCCTCCAGATTTGCAGAAACCGAAGAGGCGTGGATTCCCGTCTATATTAGGTAGGTAGAAGGCTGGTGAAAACCGTATGAACTGGCTGCGCCGCACCACTATTGTTGCCGGGTCCATTTTGCTTGGCCCCGCGTTGCCGGTGTCGCTGTTCGTCGCGCAAGCGCAGTTGAGGATGACGGTCGATCAACTGACCAGCTTCATTAAGTCTTCCATCCAGCTTCGGCACGACGACCGCAAGGTTGCCGATTACGTCAAGAAAATCAAACTTTCGAACGCGCTCGATGCCCGCACGGTAGAGGATTTACAGGGTATGGGAGCGGGGCCGCAAACCGTGATGGCGCTGAAGGCGCTGGCTTCGGAATCCACGGCGCTGCCTGCCGCGCCCCCACCTCCTCCCAAGCCGGCTTATGTGGGACCGCCTCCGCCGGATTCCATCGAGCAGGCTCGCGTGCTTTCCGCGGTTACGGAAAACGCACTCGATTATTCCCGCAACCTGCCAAACTTCCTTTGCCTGCAGGTGACGCGCCGCTATATCGATCAAAGCGGTATGGAGAGCTACCGGCTGGTGGATACGATCGCAGAGAAGCTCAGTTACTTTGATCAGAAGGAAGAGTATTCGGTAATTTCGGTGAACGGCATTCCCATGACCGGGCGTGAGCGTGAACACCTGGGTGGGGCAACATCGTCTGGAGAATTCGGCAGTATTCTGCGGGAGATATTCAGTCCTGAAACCAATACAAGGTTCAACTGGGAGCGCTGGGCCACTTTGCGCGGCCGCCGCATGCACGTTTTCAGTTACCGGGTGCCGCAAGCGACATCCAAGTACAGCATCCGCTGGGGCCAAGGAGGCGAGGCCCGCACGATCGTTGCCGGGTACCGCGGGTATATTTACGCGGACAGGCAAACCAACAAAGTGATGCGGCTGCAACTGGAAGCGGAAAACATGCCGGTAGATTTTCCGATTCAGAGCGTGACGCTCGATCTGAATTACGACTACACCGATATCTCCGGCCAGAAATATATTCTCCCGCTCAAAGCAGAACTGCATTCGCGCGAAGGCAAGTTCCTGGTGAAGAATGAAGTCGAGTTTCGCCGCTACAACCGGTTTGGAGCCGACACGTCGATCTCCTTCGGCGATGTTCCTGATGCCATCGACGAAGAGCAAATCAAAGAACAGCCTGTAAAGTAACCCGGGCGCATTGAAATCGGGCTGTCCCTTGCCCCGCTTCACGCTACACGGAGGCTCGCGGTTTCATCGCGCTCAATAGCCACGCAGCCAGGATCACCACGAGTGCGCCAATCACGTTGTACCAGAGGTAGGCGATCGAAGTGAATCCAGCGACGGCGAAGGTGACGAACTGCCCCACAAGCGTCGCCCAGAATGCCACGGTGCCGCCGACTCGTTTCATAAAAAACGCGATGAAGAAGATGCCGAGCATGCTGCCGTAAAATAGCGAGCCCACCTGATTCACCACCTCAATGAGCGCTCCAAAACCTTGCGCGAAGTTGGCGAAAGCGACCGCGTAGGCTCCCCAGAACACCGTGGCGATCCGCGAGGCGAGCAGATAATGGCTATCGAGGGCGTTCTTGTGAACGTGGCGCTGATACACGTCAATCATCGTCACCGTGGCCAGCGAATTGATCTCGCCGGAACTCGCCGACATCGCCGCGGTGAAGATGACGCCGAGGATCAGGCCCACCAGACCTTTCGGAAGATAGCCGGTGACGAAGGAAAGAAAAATATAATTCGTGTCGCTATCGTGCGATAGCTTTTGTGCGTCGCTGTGGACTGCGTCCAATTCGTTCTGCGCGGCGCGGAATTCGGCGATGGCCGCTTCGCCCGAAGCGACGACGTGCCGCGCGGCGGTCTGGCGCTTTTCGAAAGCACGATCGAGCCGGGCTTGCAGGGCTGGGTACTCCTGTGCGTGCTCCACTTGTTTCATCTGCAGCGGATGATACAGCAGCGGCGGCTTGACGAACAGGAAGAAGACGAACACCATCGTGCCGATGAAGAGGATGAGGAACTGGACCGGAACTTTCGCCATGGCATTGAGCAAAAGACCCAGGCGGCTCTGTCCGATGGAGCGACCCGTGAGGTATCGCTGCACCTGGCTTTGATCGGTACCGAAGTAGGCCAGCATCAGGAACGTACTGCCTATGAGTCCGGTCCAAAGTGTATAGCGGTTGTTCCAATCGAAGTGAGTGTCGATGGCGTTCAAGCGTCCCGCAGCGCCTGCCAGCCGCACGGCATCGAAGAAGCCGATGTCGCCCGGCAGCATGGAGAGCGCGACGAATAGCGCCAGCACCAACGCGCCCATGATCATGGCCATCTGCAGGACGTCGGCGTGTGTGACGGCCTTGATGCCGCCGGTGGTGGTGTAAAGAATCACCAGGCTGCCCATGACGATGGTGGTGGTGTGGAAGGACCATCCAAGCACCACGGACATCACAATGGCGGGTGCCGCGAGCGCGATACCCGCACCCAGGCCTCGGCCGATGAGGAAAATCACAGTGACCAGCGCGCGCGTCTTGGCATCGAAGCGCTGCTCCAAATACTCGTACGCCGTGTAGACCTTTGCGCGATGAAAAATGGGAACTGCAGTCGCCGAGAGGATCACCATGGCGATCGGCAGGCCGAAGTAAAACTGCACGAAGCGCATGCCATCGGCGAAGCCTTGACCCGTGGTGGAGATGAATGTAATGGCGCTCGCCTGCGTTGCCATGATCGAAAGGCCCATGGCGTACCAGGGCATCGATTTTCCGGCGAGCAGGAATTGATTGACGCTGGAGGAATCGCGCCCGCGCCAAAGGCCGTAGCTGACCAGGAAAACGAGCCAGCCGATAAGGACCACCCAATCGAGTGTTGTCATGTTAGGTCCCGGCCGGCGGCGCGTAGAAACGCGTGAACAGCCAGAAGAGGAAAATGATCACCGCCAAATAGATGAGCGTGAAGCGGTAAACGCGCGGCCATGTGCCGAGAAACGGTGGCGCTTCATCTTCGACCTCGTGCTTGTGATCGCTCATCGCGCTGCCTGTGTGTTCAGCGCTTTACTTGCGCTCAGCATGTTGGCGAACAGACGATAAGCGCCCGGAACACCCGCGGGCAACTGGCGGAACCAGCTGTACGCGGTGAATACGTACGCTCCCTTGCCATAAGGCGTGAAGAGTTCGCCGCCGAGCATTTCCTTGTCGCCGGGGTCGTGCGATTCAAACACCGGCTTGTAGTGCGAATCCCATTCGATGGCAAAGTTCAAACCGCGTTCCTGCACCCATCCTTCAAAATCGCGTGGCGTGATCTCATTGGGCGAATGTAAGAGCACCAGGTCAGGATTCGGAAACCTGACGGCAGCTTCTTCCACCGTTACGCGATCTTTGTTATCGCGGCTTTCCTTGATCGGATACGGGCCGATGTGATCGAGCAACGTGGGGTCGCCCACGGCAACAATCGGCGGAGGCGCGTCGCCCTGCGGTGCCGGTGCCGCGGGAGTCGCGTTTTGCGTACCCCCGTTTTGTGCAACAACCGGCTTCGGCGGATTCGTAGCGGGGCCGCCCACGGGTGCGACACCTTCAGCAACGTTGTACTGCACCACCACAGTGCCGCCATTTTCGGCGTATTTATAGAGGCGCTGATAATTCGCTCGCAGGTCGGCGCGCACGTTCCAGGCACGGACACCCGTGACGATCGCGTCGAAACGGCTAAGATCCCCGTAAAGAAGATCGTCTTTGCTGAGCAATGTGACCTCGCAGCCCATTTGGCGAAGCGCGTCGGGAACTTCATCGCCCGCACCCATCACGTAGCCGACGTTCTTCGACAAATTTTTCAATGCCACGCGCGCCAGATTCGATGCCGCGGCAGGGTAGAGCGTCTGCATCGGAATGTGTGGATAGTCGATGACGCGAGTGCTGACTGGAATGCCGCGTCCGTTGACCGTGGCAACGGCACCCAACATGCCTTGCGATTCGCCGGCGGGCGGCGTGAGGTCGAAGGAGACGACGGCTTGTTCGTTGGTGCCGCCCAATTCAAACTTCTGCGATTCCGGTGATACCTTCCAGCCCGCCGGCGTCGTGAGTTTCAACTCGCCCAAAACTTTGCCGCTTGCCGACTTCACCGGCACATCGATGTGCCGCGGTTTGTCATCAGCGAAGACAATGGCGCGGCCCCCAAACTCAATGCCAACCGCGGGAATTACGGCGAGAGGCCGTGTCAATTCACCGTAGACGCGATCGACGTAACGATTCACAACGGGCCGCGAAAGAGTAATCTCTGTGCCGCTAACTCTCAGGCGAAACTCAGCGGTCAGCACGGGATCGTTTTCCGGATCGCCGATCTTCTTCGCGTCCGGCACGGTATACATGCTCGCGTCCTTCGGCAATGCCAGCCAGTAGGGTTGGGAGTACGCCGCGGTTTCGGGAAACTTCACCATTGCGGGAAATTCAAGCGGCTTGTTGCGTGCGAGCACCATGGTGGCAACAGGCAGTGTTGGTGCTCCCTCGATACCTGTGATCTTCGCGCCGAGGATTGCGGTTTGCCCTTCCACCGGATTCCGCGCAAGCGCGGTCAGCGTCACTTTCACCGATCCGCCAGGAACAACCGAGCCTTTATCGGCAGTGGCGTCTACCCACAAGCCAGCGGCGTCGGCAATGGTCTCGTCCAACTGCTTCAGCTTTTGCTCCGCGAGCGGATTTTGGGAGGAAGCCACCGCGGCGGCCATCACTGGACGTACCTTTGTGAGAAGCGCTACTAATTTTTCGGGATGCGCCGGCTCGTAGGATTTCTTTGCTTCCTCAAGCAGCGCCGATACCGGCGCGCCGCCATTCACGCGGGACCAGCCGATGTTGATGCCTTCGAAAATATCGGACGTTGCTTTGTCGCCCGCATCCGTAACGAAGTAATTTTTCACCGGGCCTTTGCGTTCGGCGGTGCCCATGGCCTGGCTTCGATGCTGGCTCCGGCTCATGCCGGCGATTTCGTTATAGGAGTAGCCAAGTTCAGGAGAGTATTCGCCCAGGTCGAGTTCCAACTTGTCTTTGATTTGATCGATGTCGCGCTGCTGCTCACGGTTGAAGTTGGTGAGGTTCGTCATCAGGCGCAGCGCCTGCCAGGGTTTTACGTATTGCAGTTGTTCCGGGAAGCGCTTGGGGTCAGCCGCGGCGCGGAACGCTTCTTTGCCTAGAATGGCGGAGGCCTGGTGCTGCCCGTGGCCGTCGCGAGGCGTGCCGGAGAAGCGCAGAATGATCACGTCCGGGCGGAAGCGGCGGATGGCCCAAACCACGTCGCCCAGTACTTTTTCGCGCGGCCACTTGGCGCCGAGCGTCTCTTCCGCGGTCTTGGTAAAGCCAAAATCGATGGCACGCGTAAAGTACTGTTCCGCGCCATCAATGCGCCTCGCGGCCAATAGTTCTTCCGTTCGAATGATGCCGAGTTCGTCGCTCTGCTCGCTGCCGATCAGATTCTGGCCGCCTTCGCCGCGGGTGAGCGAAAGGTAGCCGGTGCGGACGTGCTTGCCACGCGCCAGGTAAGTCAGCAGCGCCGTGTTTTCGTCGTCGGGGTGCGCCGCGATCATCAACACGCTGCCGAGGTTATTCAATTCGTCGAGTGCGAAGCGGAGCTTGGTTTCGC
>JBEBGM010000094.1:0-4378 GCA_040081455.1 Bryobacteraceae bacterium | reverse complement strand
GTCCTTTTCTCCGACCATCTGTTGTTCCCAGAACTCGCCCAGATAGAGGCCCGTTGGGTTGAGCGCGGAGCGGCCCACATAAATCAATCGCATCTGGTAGCGGCACACCATCTTTTCCGTGTACTCAATGCGCTGCGCATTGAGACGGTGGACTTCCTTGGCGGCAAATACTTGAAATGTCCAGGGCATCCCTTGCTGGGGTTCGATCGACCGGATCTTGACGCTCGATGTGATGGCGTCTGCCTTGACCTTGCCGAGAATGTCATCCTCCCGGAACTTGTTCATGGTCAGTTGCCGGAAGTTGAGCGTCATCATGTTGAGTGCGTCAGCGTATTGACGCTCGACGTTCGCTGGCGTGTACGTGAGGTAGCTCGTGAGAAACTTGCGAACAACCGCGCGGCCTTCAACTTCGCTGGGAGAATTCTCCGGGCCGCTCGCCGAGACCTTCAGCAGGCCCAGCAAACCATTCGCGCCTACCTTCACCGTGTCCCCACCAACCACGGTTGCTTCGCCGGAGTTGTCGACGCGAATCACAACCGGCGGCTGCAACCGGACATAGGCGAAGAGTGCCAACGTGCCCAAGGCGAACACTCCGCACGTCATGCCAAGAAGGGCCATGCGGTTGGCGTACGCGCGCAGAGCGCCGTCCATTTCGTAGTACTTGGTGAGCTGCTGCTTTTCAGGCAGATCGCTTCGTTGCTTCTTCTTTGTGCCGAACATGTCCACGCTCCTTCCTTATTCTTCAGACCCACTCGTCCACGGATTCGGCCCCCTGCGGTGGGGCTGGAGCGGTCGTGGGCTGGCCGTCCCCGGCGAGCATCTTCCGGCCAGCAGCTACCGCGCTTTGTCCACCTCTCATCGCCATGCCAGCAACAGCTCCCCCGAGCCAACCCGCAGCGTGCGGAATATTGGGAGACCTAAAATCTCCAGGTCCGCGACCACCACTTCCGCCACCGGACGGTCCACGCGGCGAACTGGAGCCGCCAGATGCGGCACCGCCGCCCGCTCCACCGCCCGACGGACCGGTTGGCGCAGTGTTTGAAGAAGCCGCGGCAACTCCTCCGCCGCCTGAGCTTGCGGCGGCTCCACCGCCACCACCCGCCGCTGCGCCCTGCATCCCGCCACTGGCTCCGGCCGCGACCGACATCAAGGACTGAGCCATCGTCGTTGCGGCTCCCAGAACAGTCAGCATGGAGCCACCAAGATCCCCTTCGACAATTCGCTTCGCCAGAACCGGAATGAGCAAGATGCAGACTGAGAACAGGACACTCGCTACAGCCAGCAGGACTTCCTGCGACGCACCAGCAAGAGCACCCGCAAAGCTGTTGGCGGATGTGAGCGCCGCCATGCTGTTTACATTGATCGCGATCGCCAGGCGGCAAAAGATGCCGTAGATCAAACCCCATGAGGCAAAGATCATGACGTTGATTGCGTATCGCCGAGCCAAGGAGCCCAGCCCAAAGCTGGGCATCAAGGCAAGCACTAACGGGCCCGTGACGAACAGGATCGTCCCATAGAGAGAATAGAAGACTGCGAATAACGCATACGCCACGGGGTAGAAAATCATAGCGATCAATAAGAGGAGGGCGCTCAGGAGGGCCGGCATCCCAGCGGTCACGAGATTCAGAAATGTCCCCGTCGTAGCGCCGTATGCGAATAGGTCGTTCCTCCAGGCGTTGAAAACGTCGCTCGGTCCGGCGCCTGCCATGGTGTGAGACATCTGATTGAATACCCCGAGTACGTCCCTAAAGACGCGCTCGTACACTGCGCCATCGTTCATAAATAGTGCGCCTAGGGCCAAATACTTGACTCCAGCTACACCAAGCGCCCGAACGTCGCCGCCTTTAGTCCATGCTTCGTAGGCACTGAACAGCAAGGATGCCAGCAGGATTCCATAAGCGACCGTCAGGATGGTGCTCATCAGCCCTGCCGACATAATCCCGCTGAGCGCCGTATTGAACATCTGCTCGTAATAGAACATCGGGATCCTCCGCTAACGGCTCATCTGGGTCAGTTTGTTTCTTGTCTCGCGTGCGAACCTTGCTGCGTCTTTCATCTGCGCGCTCTGGCCAGCCAACTCAATGGCCCGGAGCCGCATCATTTCCGCTAATGCTTGTTGGGTGTATGCCTGGGAGCGAACCACCCACGCCCCAGCTTGCGCGCCGATCATTTCGGCAGTGCCCGGGGCTGTGCTTGCCAACGCCGACATCATTTGATCGGCGGCATCTAACTCGCGGTCCGCGATGTCGTCGATCGCCATGGACCGCTTCATCGCCGCTTGGGAGGCGGCATCAGAACTGTCGATCACGTCCCGCGTGGAAGGATGCACTTCGGTCGCGGCGGGCAACGGTGTGTAGACGGCCGAAAAGCGGGCAGCCACCGCACTGATCTGGCCAGCGTCCTTCGACAGGATCACATTCTCCAGACCTTGAGGACTGACAAGCGTCGCGCTGCGGACCACCGTGCTCCAAATACCGCGGATCGAGTTGTAGATTCCTTGGATCTGGCCGACCAGTGATCGCGCGGAGTTGATCGCGGCCAACGGATAGACAGTATTCCGCTGAAAGTCCAAGATCCCTTGCGTGATGTTCTGAATTGCCGACATGGCACTACTGATACCGCTCAACAACGGGCCGATCACGTTCTGTAGCGTGGTGTTCACGGCAGCGAGGACCCCGCTCACCGCGCTCAATCCGCTGGAAACAATGCCTATCAGGCCCGTGATGAAACCAATCTGGGCATTTGCCGGCTGAGGCACCAGCAGAGCCATAACCACCAGCAAGGCGATGATTTGCATTCGGCGGCTTGCGACCACCTTCCAGGCCCGCCCAAGCAGACCAAGGAGAACGGTGAGACTTGCTGGCATATTCCTGGACCTCCTATCGATTCAACTCTGTCGCCTTTGAGCGCGATTCCCGGGTGAAGGCCGCGCCTCGTTTGACCGTCATAGTGTCGTGGCCGAGCCGTGCTGCCTCTTGCCGCAGCGCGCTGGCAATCATCTTCTGGATATGTGCATTGCTCTGCAGCGTGGCGATATGCGCGGCGGCCGTACTGTAGGCGGCGGTGCCAGGCGCGACCACCAATCCATGGCCCTGAATCGCTCCAGCCGCCGCGATTGTCTGATCCGCGCCAGCGTCGGCCATCTTAAGCATCATCAGGTGGTCGATCGCCATGGCGTCATCTACGTCCATAAGATCGCGCTCCTGCGGATGCGCATCCGCGGCGGCGGGAACGGCTCCATAGGTCTGGACGAAAGCGGTCCTGAGCCCGGCCAAGTCGCCGGCGCTCCTATTTCGCATGATGGATTCAAGCTGACGTGGGTTGGGAAGCTGGGCACTGGCGACATTGATCCCATACAGAGTGTTGAGCGCGCCCGAGAACTGAGCGATCAGTTGCTGCACAAGCCCTCGAATCCGGTTGATTTCGGCGATGGGCCATACGACTTGCTCGAAGAAGTTCCGTAACGTGCTGAGAATGTTTTGCACCGCCGACGAAGCAGTACTGATCGCTTGAAGGATCGGCCGCATTACGTTGTTGATAAAGCTTTGCAGGGCGGCCGTCGCCCCATTCAGCCCGCTAAGGATGCCCGTGATACCGGACAAAAGACCGCCCTGGGCGTACGCAGGTTGCGGTGCGACCATGACGATCATGAGAATGCTGACCAGTGCTATCGCCAATACTTTCGTGAGGATTGTGCCCATCGGTTTCCGTCCTTTGCGCCTATACTCCAGCAGCCACGTAGGTCACTTCGCTTCGTTTCGCACTCGCTCTTTGCACGAGCCCGGACACCTCTTCTGGCAGCGCTTCCTCGTCCGCCAGGCCATGCGGGAACCGCGCGGCGAGTTCCTTGTAGAGATCGATCAGCGGTCGTCCGGCGTTTTCTTTGAGATACCAGGAACGGTACGCCCGCTCCCGCGGATACGTTGTCGCCACCCAGTAATCCACTCCAGTCGGCACGAGCCGCACGGTTTGTGTGGTCTCCGACTTTTCGCCGAGGACAAGGAGAATCTCCGCACTCCTTCCCTTGCGTGGAGCTGAGAATCGCTTAATCTCGTTCAGCGCGACTTCGTTCAGGCCCAAGTGATCGATCAGCGGACTCACGTCACCCGGTTGTTGTCCGATAACCTTTACCGACGTGTTCCGGAGAATACCGGCGCCGTGCTCTTTCGGCTTTTGCTTGGTGCCAACAAAGTCCTCCAGCGTCTGGCTGATGCCCCATACGCTTGCGCCGCGTTTGCGCGCCGTGCGGAACAACTGAACCACGCAATCCGCCAGTACGGGCGAATCGAGAAGCGCCCAGCACTCGTCGAGCACGGTGATCGACGCCTGACCTGACCGGCCCGAAGACCGCTCCGACATCGACTGCGCGATCAACATG
>JBEBGM010000093.1:0-4459 GCA_040081455.1 Bryobacteraceae bacterium | reverse complement strand
CTCCCGTCCCCCGCAGTTCCCCCTCATCCTTTTCCGGCCCCGCTCGGACCGTCGCAGTTTCGCGGACCGTGTTCCATCGGAACACTAGTGAAATCAATTAGATAGCGTTTGAATCCTGCATCCCATGCCCGAACCGGTGGTAGAGATTGTGTACGCGAGAGACGGTAAACAGCAGCCAGGATCCGGGGAACTCGGAGTAACAAGCGGAAAGCTGCCGTTGCGGAGGGGGGATGTGCCAAGACCAAAAGATTCGCGGAAGCTCGATTTAGCCGAGGTGTTTCGGCGCGTGCAGGTGCAGATGATCTCGGAGTTGGCCGTGGGAGGAATGTTTGAGCACGCGTCGGCGGCGGGTGCCGCGAACGAGCAGAACTGGCTGGCGCTCTTCCGAAGGCATTTGCCCAAGCGGTACCGCGTGGCTCCGGCGTTTGTCATCGATGCGGATGGCCGGCGGTCGCGGCAGATCGACATCGCCATTTTCGACGCGCTGCATTCGCCGCTCCTGTTTCCTCATGAATCGGGGCTGCATATTCCGGTCGAGAGCGTGTATGCCGTCTTTGAAGTGAAGCCCACAATCTCGAAACAATTTCTGCGCGACGCCGCGGCCAAGGCAGCGTCCGTGCGCGAGTTGCGAAGAACGAAATTAGGCGGGACCAACGCCGAATCGGGAGATCGAAGAGACGGCTCAGACGACAGCAGCCGCCCTATAGCGATGCCCATACTCGCCGGGCTGTTGGCCACCGGGTCGGTGTGGTCGCGTGAGACGTTTGCGGCGAATCTGAGGAATGCCCTCCGGCCGCCCGAGTCCGTGCCGGGGGAGTTGGCTCCGCTGTTGGAGCAATACCGGTTGGACCTCGGTTGCTCGCTCGCGCACGGGTCGTTTGAGTTGTTAGGGGTGCCCACCAGGCGAAGGCCGATACCCGAAGTGCGCGTCTCCACCGACGACGAAGCGCTGATCTTTTTTATGCTGCGGTTGTTAGACCGGCTGCGGGCGTTAGGAGATGCCGCCCACGCGGACCTGATGGAGTACGGCAGCGCACTAGAATCGCTCCGCCCCCCGTGGGGCGGGCCATCAGGCCGGCAGGCCGAGCGTCGTCTCGGCCTTTCCCCGAAGTAACCAACAGTTCCGCAGAGCATCACGCAGCGCGGCGTTGGGCACAGAGAACCGCTACGATTCGCGCCCTCTACAACCGTCGCGCGTGCCGCCTCGATGCTGTCACTGGAGATGTGCTCCCCGATGTCCAGATGTCGTCGTTGACATCCGCTGCGCACTCGGCGTGAGAACAGAACGCGTCATCGCTTGGCGCGTTTCCGTTCGGCGCTGCGCTTGCGGGAAAAATGGGGACTGACACCAATTCCGGCTGCCCACCACCGTTAGTTTTCACACCCTGTGTCGCCGGAATTGGTGTCTGTCCCCATTTTTCTTACACGCCGCCGAGGGCGCGATGCACTTGAGAACGCGGGAGAACGCGGGAACGCGGGACGAACGCGGGACAGTACACTCAAACACGCCGAACGCGGGACAGTACACTCAAACACAATATTTTTTTGAGAACTCGGCGGGCTGTGGCGCACTACGTGTTCGATGTCCCGGATCGCTCGCATTGTTTTGACCGGAGTGCCTTACCACATCACGCAGCGGGGCAATGGCCGTCAGCAGGTGTTCTTTGATGACGGCGACTACCGTCTGTACATCGATCTGCTCCGCGAAAATGCCGCGAAGGCTGGGTTCGTGGTGTGGGGTTACTGTCTCATGCCGAATCACGTTCACCTGATTGGCGTGCCCGCGCAGGAGACTTCGTTTTCGCGCGCGCTTGGGCGGACACACGCGGATTTCGCGCGCCACTTCAACCTGCGCAGCGGAGTTGCGGCCACGTCTGGCAAGCGCGGTTCTATTCCTGCCCGCTCGACGGCTCTCATCTGTGGCGGGCCATGGCGTACGTGGAACGCAACCCCGTCCGCGCCCGCATGGTTCCCGAGGCCGGTCTGTACCGGTGGTCCAGCGCCAACGCACACCTGACCGGCTGCGATGCCGACTCGCTTCTTGACCTCAGCGCTTGGAAACGCCATTATGACTGTCAGCGCTGGCGGCGTGTGCTGGAAACCAGCGTAGGGGAGGAGGCGTTTGGGCAGCGAATACAAGAGGCCAGCCTGCGGGGGCGGCCCTTGGGCAGCAACGAGTTTGTGGCCGAACTCGAGTCGCAAACCGGCCGCCGACTTCGGCCCCATCCCGTCGGACACCCAAAACGAAATGCCCAGGACCTCGACGAACAACTCTCTTTCGAGAATTGTGTTTGAGTGTACTGTCCCGCGTTCCTTCGAGTTCCTTCGATGCTGTCACTGGCGATGTGCTCCCCGATGTCCAGAGGCAAAAAGGGTACAGGCCACCCTTTCACTTTTTGCATTAGCGCCGCAACTAGGACATCATGAACGATCCAATTAGCGAAAGGATAGCCTGTCGTCATTTTTCCCTCATTGCCGTTCGCCATTCGGAATACATCGGAACAAAGCGATAATGATTTCGCTTTTGAAAAGAAATAAAAATAGAAATTACGAAAATATAATTGACAAGGGGGGGGGGATTTCAGTGTATCTTCCTGTAGACTTCGGCGCCAAGCCGAACTCTGACGGAGGATCCAGATGGTCACAAGCTCGACATTCACCCGAAGTGTGTTCACCCGAAGCGTGTTCGAACGGATCGTTCATGGTAGCCGCGTCCCGCTCCCGGGCGTGACGCTGTTTCTCTTCCTCATGCTTCTACCGCTGGAGACGGCCTTCGCCCAATCCACGGTCGCCACTCCCGTCTTCAGCGCGGGAACCGGAACCTACGCAACCGCGCAGACCGTGTCTATCGTGACTCCCACTTCCGGTGCCACCATCCGTTACACCACCAATGGCAGCGCGCCGTCCGATACCACCGGAACCGTATACACTGAGCCCGTCACGGTCAGCACTACCACCACACTAAGGGCGATCGCCTATTTGTCCGGATACACAAACAGCGCTATAAACACTGCAGTGATCACCATTGTCGATCCGCCGGGTATTTCAGGCGTCAGCCCTTCGTCGGGTTCCGCCGGCACGGCGGTGACTATTTCCGGTTCCGGATTTGGAGCCACCCGCGGCAGTGGAAGCGTCTGGCTTGGCTCCACCCTTGGGTCCGTCGTCAGTTGGAGCGATACTCAGATCGTGGCCACCGTAGCATCCATGTCGGCTTCCGGCAGCGTCGCCGTGCAACAAGGCGGCATTTGGTCGGAAATGGTGTCCTTCACCGTCAACACCCCGGAAATCTCAGGCCTATCTCCCTCCACCGCCGCCCCCGAAGCCGAAGTAACCGTCTCGGGTTCGAATTTCGGCTCCACGCAGGGCACCAGTCAGATTTGGCTGGGCACCGCGCCCGCCACGGTGCAAAGTTGGAGCGACACGGAAATCGTTGCTCTGGTCGGAACTGGGGCGCTTTCCGGCAATGCGCGGGTATTGCGCGGCGGCGTTTTTAGTAATTCCACGGAATTTACCGTCGATGTCCTGCATTTGACTGCGGTGGATCCGAACCTGGGCACATCGTCAACGTCAGTCACTATCACCGGCACGGGTTTTGGAAGCACGCAAGGCTCCAGCAGCGTGGTCCTGGGAAGCTTGGCCGCCACCGTCACCAGTTGGAGCGACACCGAAATCGTCGCAACAGTGGCCTCATCCTCACTGACCGGTGTCGCCAAAGTGCAAAGGAACGGATCGTGGACCAACACCACGCCATTCACCGTCCCCTCGTCTGGTGGCGTCAGCGGCACGCTTTCTCCCAGTGCGTTGAACTTGGTGGTGGGTGACACTCACGTAATCCAGGCGCTCAGCTCCACCGGCCAACCGGTCACCGGCCTGACCTGGGCATCCAGTAACACCAGCATCGTGAGTCTCTCCACCGCCGATCCGCCAGTCCTCACCGCGGTCGCCGCCGGACATGCCACCATCACCGCCGGAGATGCCTCCGCCGATGTCACGGTATCTGCCGATCCATTCCCTCTGGGCACGGTGATCTGGTCCAATCCGGGCGACGGATCTGGCGTGGACCACATTGTGCCAGCCGTTCCTAGCGCCAACGGAGTTGCCGACGTCTTTTCCTTCCAGTACAGCGGATCGATCCAGGCCCTCACCGGCGATGGAACCGTAGCCTGGACCGTGGACGCCAGCGCCGCCAGTCAGCCCTATTCCAGAGACCGCGTCGTTGCGGATTTTGACGGCGGACTCGTCTTGGCTAACGCGGATGGCGCATATCTCGGTTCCCTCGTGAAACTGGACGGAATCACCGGGGAAACGGCAAGCACGTACACCCCACCCGCGCAGTCGAACCTGTGGACCAGCTACGTCCCCAGCAACCTCTGGTGGCCGTATTCGGATACCCTCGGGCCACATGCAATGACGGTACACACGGACGGCACCATCTTCGCGGGCCTCGCCACCGACGTGG
>JBEBGM010000092.1:0-4506 GCA_040081455.1 Bryobacteraceae bacterium | reverse complement strand
GGCGGTGAGGGCGAGGGATTGGCGGGGTGCTCGTTCGTTCGTCATCTTCCTATCCGTGCGGCATCCTGCCGCCCGCCGGCGACCAGTTCTCCCAGGGCCCTGGTCTTGAAGTGGGCAGCCTTGGGCTGGCGGAGGATGAGGGTGACGATGGGCATGGCCGGACTTTGAAGGAGAAATCGGCCAGCCGCCATTCAGCCGCGAAGCGCAGCCTCGATGGCCTTGACGTCGATTTTCGTCATTTCCATCATCGCATCGAACGCGCGCTTGGCGACAGCCGGGTCGGGGTCGGCGATGGCCCTGGTCAGGACCACCGGCGTGATCTGCCACGACACTCCCCATTTGTCCTTGCACCAGCCGCAGGCGCTTTCCCGGCCGCCATTGCCGACGATCGCGTTCCAGTAGCGGTCCGTTTCGGCCTGGTCGGTGGTCGCCACCTGGAACGAAAAGGCTTCGCTCTGCGTGAAGGCGGGTCCGCCGTTGAGTCCGAGGCACGGGATTCCCATCACGGTGAACGCCACGGTCAACACGTCTCCCTTCTTTCCCGACGGAAAGTCGCTCGGCGCGCGGAACACGGCGCCGACGGAGGAGTCCGGGAACGTGGCGGCGTAGAACCGTGCTGCTTCCTCGGCGCCGCCGTTGTACCAGAGGCAGATCGTGTTCTTTGTTGGCAGTGTCATGACTGAGGGGTTAGGCCACGCGTTCAAGCGCAGCCACAGGATAAATCTGCACTGAGCCTGGATGAGCTTCGGACTCGACCGCGTAGCCTTCAGGGGTTAATTTTGTGCAGTACCAGCCGACAACCTGACCTTGCCAAGCGGCGCCAGACTTCTTGCGTACGCGATCTCCCAGGCCGAACCTGGGTTGAAACGGCAGCGCAAACTGTCCAACAACTGGCGCGC
This sequence comes from Bryobacteraceae bacterium, assembly GCA_040081455.1. GTDB lineage: Bacteria > Acidobacteriota > Terriglobia > Bryobacterales > Bryobacteraceae > Palsa-187. The sequence continues at coordinate 3,607 of JBEBGM010000092.1, read as the reverse complement.
CGATGCCATTGCTACTTTGATTCATACATAACCTTTCTGGTGATCGTCTTGCGACCTTCGATCGGTCCAGTTGCCACGCGATTGGTCGATGACCTTGAAGCCTTTCGCCCATGATCGTGCAGGTGTGCCGCGCATTGCAGCACAGACGTCGAGCAAACTCAGCGGCTCGCGGCGCGCCTGCACCACCGCCATGTTAAGAGGCGCTACTTGTGGTACGCGGCATCCAATGCGATGCCAACGAAGAGCACCACGACGGCGAGAAAAAGAATTCCGGGAAGAAGCTCCATGGCTATAGCTTACCTATTTGATCGATGCGGCGCTCGATCTGCCGGTGCACGAGAAAAGTGCCGCCGCCCGGCAAGATGGCACCGAATGCGCCAATAAACCAAAGCGTTGGATTCGCCCTGACGGGCGTTGAGATCAGCCAGCCGACCAGGGCAATCTCGGTCGCGACCATGATTCCGAGCCAGAACCTGAGATCGGTGAGTTGCTCCTTGAAGCGGTCGAGTTCGGACATGGGCCTCATCCATGAACGTCGCCCGGCAATTCGCGTTGACTGCGCTTTTTAACGTTCGCGATGACGCGCAACGATCGGCGCGCGGAGCCGCGCCGAGTAGTTGTCGCTGCTCATCGCGCGGTTAGAGCGCACTTGCCAGTAAGCGCTCAGAAACTGGAAGCGATTAAGCCACAATGTACACACGCGTTCCTACTTTTGTTCAACTGACACGCAAGTTAATTTGATAGCCGTAATGCCGCATTTGCCACCCCATGTAGAACTAATCTGCGTCTCATAGTATTTTCGAATGTAGCTGGTTCCACCAGCTGACCTAATGCTGCATTCCGTCTCAACAATCTGGTTTATTCTCGCCGTTTGGTCACCGCAGCCAGCCCAATAATTAGTCTTGGGATTGCATTCGTTGTCCTTCTCGCTTCGGCAAATGGTGAATGACTTTTCCGGTATTGTCTGGGCCACGCAAGTGGTACTCACGAGCGCAATAAGAAAGATAACAATCCGATTCATTGAAAAATCTCCTTAAGTTAAGCTGCCAACGTACACGTTCGAGAGAATCGAGTTTGTGCTTTCGGACTGGCAATTTCCGCTATTGATACCAAGATTGGTAACGGCGACATTTCGTGCGCTCTAACGTCTCCAGCCACCGGCGCGCAAGGACAAATGTTCGCACGGCGAAGAAGTTCCGTGCACGTCCGGGTGCGCTGGATGGTTAGGGCGCATTAGAAGGCGACTTTCCGAACAGTCCGTACTCGGGAAGGATCTCGTTCTTCGAGGCCAGCGTGCGCTGTAGCTGCGCCTCGGCCATCCTCTTCCCGTGATAAGCCGACGCGATAACCGCCTCAATCTCAGCAGCGGCTAGAGTTTGTATCTTTGGCTCAACCGTCTTGCGTCGTTCCCTGACATCCTTTAGAAGATTCCTAGACTCTTCAAGGATGCGCTCGGCTTCGGACTCCAGATGATCGCGTCTAGAGCCAAGTGTGTCCTGCTTCAGTTGAACCATATGCTGGATGAGTTTGCACTCGTCTCGGACCCGTGTGAGCGTGTATTCTTCATCACTCAAAAGTTGCATTGCCGTCGTGCGACGAGTTGCGCGCGCCAGCACTTCTTGACCAACCCAATTTTTTAGAGCGAGCCACGCAGCAATCCCACCAGCTGCGGCCGAGCCAGCCATTCGGGTCAGCTCGAGAATCAGGTCTGCTTCTGCAGCCACTGTGCGTCCTAACGTTCGCGATCAGGCGCGCGTGGCTTCTCGCACGTCGCCTGTAACGCGTTGTTATACGTCATGAACGACGGCATCCAGCTTGCTGCCGTGGACATACTTGATTGGAATCGCAGCAAGGTCAATGTCAGCCAGGCATCGAACATTCACGCCCCACTTGTCTGGTGCGGTTCTTGGTCGCCGAAAAGGCAAGATGCCGCACACAGGACAGAAGTAGTCCTTAGCGGTCTTCGTGTTCCACTCGTAGACGGTCAGTTCCTCAATCGGCGTGAGTAGTCGCAGTTCGTTGTCCTCCACGCGATGAATGAGAGCGCCTCTTCGGCGACATACCGAGCAATCGCAAACACGTACGTGGTCGAGATCAGCGTCGATCTCGAACCGAACCTTGCCGCAGTGGCAATTGCCGCGGTACATCTTTTTCATGACATATAACGTCCCGGCTTTGCCGCGCGGAACGCGTCGGCCAAGAACCGGCGGTTAGGCCAACACTCTATTTCTTGCCGCATGGATATTTCGCTTTCGTCTGTGCGAATAACACCGGCGCCGCCTGTTCTGAAGTTATGCGTTGACCTTTAAATTTGGCGTTCAACGCGTCAAGCAACACCTTCGACTCTACGAACTCACCTTTGGCTAGACAGATTGTGCGTGGACCTGCGCTTTGGCCAATTTCCGTAAGCGCATACGACCATCCAGACACCCAAATAAGCGTTTCAGCGGGGCCGGAATCTTCGAGCTTGAATTCAGCCTTGAGAGTTTGCACATTGGCCTGTGCTTGTGCGTTGAACGGCACAAGAAAGGCTACGAAGAGTGCGGTCGCGATTCGCATGGCCTAACTTTCAATAGTCAGCATTGTTGCGGCCTATCATATTCGCGTTTCCCGCCTGAATCTCGCATTTCCCCTCGCCAAATCAACGCATTGCCGCGATCATCCAATCCACCCAGGATAAGCCGCAGGATTTCGCCAACACACTGAAATTCCATACGTATCGAATTCAGAGATCGACCAACCACCCCGCACCGCAACCCCGGATGTAACCGATCGTGCACATTCCCCATCACCCATTCACCCTCCGCGCCGAACCGAAACCAGCTCCAGGATGGATTTCCGAGATACGGATTGTGGTGCACGGACTTGACGGTCGCCCGCGTCGAGGGGGCATACCAATACGTGGTCGTGGTGTCGCTGGCGTAGAAGGTATTGGACGGCGAACTGCCACTGGTCGCCGACGCGGATGTCGGGGCGGGGAGCAGACTGGGCCCGCGCCGGAAAGCCGGCGAGGAGCAGGGGAAGGGAAAGAACGAGGCGCCTGCGGGAGCAGAAGGCGCCGGCGCGCACGGCTAGAGGTTACCGATCGTGCACATCGCGCCGCTCCAGCACCACCGCCAGTTCCTCCAGGCCCCGCGGATGCGAAGTCCGCGGATAGGGCGGCCTGGGCCAGGACCAGAGCGGTTCCGGCAGCAGGGCGCGCATGGCGTTGATGTCGCAGTGGTACGGCGGTCCGGAGATGGTGCCGTCGGCAGACGCAGGCCGGAGGTATTGGACGAACAGCGCGTAGAGCTTGCCGCCGGGTTTCAGCCAGGCGTGAAGCTGGTCGGCATAAGCGCGCCACGCATCGGGATACAGCGCGCACAGGCAGGTCTGTTCGTAGATGGCCTCGAAAGGCCGCACCGGATACCAGTTGAGCGCATCGGCTTGGACGAGCGAGGCGATGAGCCCGGCGCGATAGAGGTTTTCCCGCGTGAGCGACAGCGCCGCAGGCGAATAGTCGAGCGCGGTGACGTCGAAGCCGGCGCGGGCGAGCGCGACGACTTCGTAGCCGGCGCCGCAGCCGGGCACGAGGATGCGGCAAGGCTTGAGCGCGCGGGAGGCGAGC
>JBEBGM010000064.1:0-16391 GCA_040081455.1 Bryobacteraceae bacterium | reverse complement strand
CACTTTGCGGACCGTCTCCCGCTGCACCCCGATCCCACGCCCGTGAATGATCCGCAATGCCTTGTAGCCCAACCGGTGGGCCTCCACTATATATTCCTCCACCACACTTTTTACGTCCCTGGGTGAAACGGTGTGCAGGTCGAAGACATCTGTAACTTCGAGCCGCATGGGTTCAGTACTGCCCTTTGGTTCTGGGGCATTTTCGTTATCGGGAGGGGGCATATTAACTTTCTAAAGCTTATCCCCTAGGACTGCTTGCCCGCGAGTGGCATGCCTGTAGGCATTCTTTACCTAGTACGGTTCCATTCCGGAGAGTCGCTGTTAAAATCAGGTTGGATTTATAGACGTGTTGCCACGACAGTACGCGTAAAACAATATGTTGTGCTTCTTGTGCGGTAAGGACATCGGTTGGCTACGATCCATGGTGGATCGCCAGTACTGTTGCGCCGAACATCGCAAGGAAGCCAGACTCGCGTCCGCGCAAGTGATGCGTGAGGAAGAGGACGACGAGAAAGAGCTCTGGTCGGTTAGCCGTAACCGTTCGAAACGCGGCGGGAGCTCCGCGCAATCCTCGAATCAGGCCTCCATTGTTGCTTTCCTGACGCTGGCGGCGTTGTTGGTCGCCATGCTGATGCTACCCGGCAACAACGGCGGCGCACCTGCCGGTAGCGCCTTCCCGCCGGTATCGGCGGCCCCCGGCACCCGCATCGGCCTCTTCGCCCGTGCCGAAAATGCCTTGAGCGGAGTGGTCCGTGAACACGCCCCCATTACCCTGCATCATGATTTCCGTGAAGGACTTCGCGATTGGACCACCGTCGCTCTCTCCAATCCCAAGGTAGATGATCCCCGTGATTGGAAGATCCCCACGGCCCCGTCCGTCGTCGGACCCGGCACGCTGCGCATCTGGAACCAATCGACCAAGCTCCAGAACTACCAACTCGAATTCCAGGCGCAGATTGAACGCCACAGCCTGAGCTGGGCCTTCCGCGCCGCCAACCCGTCGAACTACTATGCGGCGAAGATCCAGATCACACGCCCCGGCCCGCAGCCGAACGCCGATCTGGTCCGCTACGTCATGCTCAACGGACAGGAAATGGATCGCGTCCAACTTCCTCTGCCCTTAACGCTCGAGCGCGGCGGCAACTACCGGGTCCGCGTTGCCGTCCAGGATGATCGCTTTGTGACGTATCTGAACGGCCAGGTGGTCAGCAGTTGGAGCGACAAACGCCTCACCCGTGGCGGCGTCGGCTTCTTCTCCGATAACGACGACGAACAGCGCATCTCGTGGGTGAACCTCTCCGAACGCGATAGCTTCATGGGCCGCATGTTAGCCCACTTCAGCTTCTTCGTAGTCCCCGGCCAACCATTGCCGTAACGTAGCGAACGCTCCGCGCGCCGGACTTAGCCCCGGCGCAATGCATATAGCTCCATCACAGTCCCGCGCAAACAAAAAACCGCCGCAGTACCCACAACATCCCGAAAAACTCCGCCCCCTTCCACACAGCCACCTTGTACTTTATAGGCAAGAAGCCGGGTGTTGGTCTTGCCCAGAACCGGCCACCAAAGCCCGAGCGCTCCGGACCCCGCTCGACGCACGGTGAAAACCTCTCGCAAGGAGGAATGTACGTCAAGTCGCGAGCTATTGCGAAAAATAGCCGGACGCCGCGGACCGAAATACCCGGCAGGAACGCGTTCCTAGAAAATAGGACATTGAAAAACGAGCCCCGGCCGTGAGGGAAACGATGAATGAAGGAGATGGCATAGCGAGCCACGACGGTTACCGGGGAAATTCCCCGGATTTCGCCCTCAGCGGTTGAACCTGCCGCCGGAACGCTCGCTACTCGCGGCCGTAGTGCGTCTACGCACCCTATCCGCCGAATCAATTTAGTGCGAAAATGTATCCGTGCTTTGGAGCCGTTGGCCCGGTTGGATCGTTGCGGCCGCCTGCGCCGCCAGCGCACTTGTGTCTGCCGCGACGCTCGAAATTCCTGTCGAGCTGAAGGCCGCGCAAAAAGCCACGCAGCTGAAACAGTCTCCCACTGCGATTAACATTCTTCAGCCGCTTCTCGCCAAGTATCCGAAGATCGCTGACTACACGTCATGGATGCTCGCTTCCGCACAGTTCGATCTCGAACGCTATGAGGATGCGGCAAAGACTCTCGATAAACTCTTCACGCAATCCCCTCCGTCGCCTCTTGTTTGGCGCGGAGCTTTACTTGCCGCCAAAGCGTATCAGCTATCCGGCAATCCGCATGCCGCGGTGGAAATCCTCCGTCGCCATTACGCCAAGCTTCCGCAGCCCCAAGGCGATCTTGCACTCGCTACCGCGTTCGCCGCCGATGGCGATCGTGTGAGCGCTGCGGTTTACGATCAACGCGTTTACTATTCCTATCCCGTCGCCTCCGAGGCCGCCCAGGCCGATACCGATCTCACGCACCTGCGCAGTGACCTGGGAGACAACTATCCACCCGTGCTCGGCACCGTTATGCTTGGCCGTGCCATCAAGCTGCTCGAAGCCAATCAGACTGAACGCGCAAAGAAAGAATTGCTCGATCTATTGCCGCGCGTCGGCGGGGCAGAGCGCGATGTGGTTCGCGTCAAAATCGGAGCCGCTGATTACCAACGTCAATTGAATGCCGCCGCCCGGCGTTATTTCCAGGACCTGGAACTCGAACCCGGCGAAGCCGATGCGGAACGCCTTTTTTTCCTGGTGCAATGCGCCCGCCGGTTGGGTGATCGCGCCACGATGCACCAATTGCTGGACCAACTTGCCAAACAGTACCCTTCGTCGCCGCATCGTCTGAACGCACTCTACTCCACTGCGAATTCCTATTTGGTGGAAAACGATTCCGCTCACTACGAGCCGCTGTATACCGCCTGCCAACAGGATTTCCGCGACGATCCACGCGCGCCCGAGTGCCACTGGAAAGTTACGTGGACTCACTACATGCATCGCCAATCCGATGCCGCCGATTTCCTGCGCGAGCAGTTGAAGCTTTTTCCAGCATCCGATGAAGCCCCCGGCGCTCTCTACTATCTGGGACGGCTTGCCGAGGAGGCTGGCGATCTTTCCTCCGCGCGGGCCTACTATTCCGAAGTGGTGCGCGAGTACCCGATTCACTACTATGTCACCGTCGCCCGCGAACGCCTGGCGGGTATGGCCAACAGCGCCTTCGTTGGACCGTCGCAAGGCAACGTCTTCCTCAAGGAAATCGCATTCCCTTCGCGAATGCGCACGCGAAACTTTGATCCAGGGCCCACCACGGCACAACGTCTGGAGCGCGCCCGCATGCTTGCCTCCGCGGAATTAAGCGAATGGGCGGAGATCGAACTTCGTTATGCCGCCCAGAATGAGGACCAGCCGCACGCGATCGCCCTGGAACTTGCGAATATGGCCAACCGCCGCGACGCGCCGGATCAGGCGATCCGTTTCCTGAAGCGCTATGCTTCCGACTATCTCTACTTACCCGTTGAGTCCGCTCCTCAGGAATTTTGGAAACTCGCGTTTCCGTTGCCCTATCGCGGGGATCTCGAACGCTACTCGCGCCAGCAGAAAATCGACCCCTTCTTTTTCGCAGCGCTCATTCGCCAGGAATCCGAGTTCGACGCCAAGGCCACCAACTCGCGCTCCAGCGCCCGGGGCCTCGCGCAAATCCTTCCCTCCACCGGCAAGGAACTCAGCCGCCGATTGCAAATGAAGGCGTATTCCACCGCGGCGCTCCATCGCCCTGCCGTGAACATGCAGCTGGGAGCCTACTATCTGCGCACCATCGCCGATAAACTCGATGGCCGGTGGGAAGCCGTGCTGGCCGCCTATAACGCCGGTCCTTCGCGCGCCGTGCAATGGCTGAAGTGGGCCGATTTCCGCGAGCCGGCCGAGTTTATGGAAACCATTCCGTTCCGCGAAACACGCAACTACGTTGCAGTGATTTTACGCAACGCCGACGCTTATCGCCGGATCTACGCCAAAGACAATGTCTTTGCGGCTGCCGAGCCCTCAACCCAGTTATCCTATTCAGATGGGAACGATCAGCCAACGAAAAGCTCTCGACCTACCGGCGCCCGCTGACTTCCGGCCCCGGTTCCGCAGCGACAAAGCCGCTGCGATGATCGAGAGCGTCATTCGCGAGATGACTCGCGTCGCCAAGCAGTACAACGCTGTCAATCTCGCCCAAGGCTTTCCGGATTTTCCCGCGCCCGAGATCCTGAAACAGGCAGCTTGCGACGCCATCACGCGGGATATCAATCAGTACCCCATCACCTGGGGCGCAAAGCCTTTCCGCGATGCCATTTCCGCCAAGTACAAGCGCCACTATGATCTCGATTTTGATCCTGAGCGCGAAATCACGGTTTGCTGCGGCGCCACCGAGTGCATGATCGCAACGCTTCTCGCCATCGCGAATCCCGGCGATGAAGTGATCGTTTTTCAGCCCTTTTACGAAAATTACTATCCGGATACGGTCATGTCCGGAGCCACGCGCCGCCTGGTCAGCTTGCGCGCCCCCGATTGGACTTTCGACCGCGACGAACTGCGCCGTGCGTTCAATTCAAAGACGAAGGCCATCATCATCAATTCGCCCAATAACCCAACGGGCCACGTTTTCACGCGCGAAGAGATGGAGTTCATCGCCGGACTTTGCCAGGAGTACGATGCCATCGCCATCACGGATGAAATCTATGAGCACATCATTTTCGACGGCGCCGAACACATCCCGATGATGCAGATTCCCGGCATGCGTGACCGCAGCGTGCTGATCAACAGCTTGAGCAAGACCTACGGCGTCACCGGATGGCGCGTGGGTTGGGTGCTGGCGAGTCCCGATCTCACCGATTCCATCCGCAAGATTCACGATTTCCTTACTGTCGGCGCAGCTTCGCCGCTCCAGGCCGCGGGCGTTGTCGCCATGGGCCTGCCGGACGATTTCTACGCAAACCTCGCCGCTGAATACCAGAAGAAGCGCGACACCATGTTGGGTTACCTCAGCGACGCGGGCTTCCGCTGCTACAAGCCTGGCGGCGCGTATTACATCATGACGGACATTTCGGACTTCGGTCTTCCCGATGATATGACCTTCGTCACTCACATGGCGGAGAAGGCCGGCGTGGTGGCCGTGCCCGCCTCCTGCTTCTTCCTGAACGCCGCCGATGGCGCCCAAATGGTCCGCTTTTGTTTCCCAAAAAAGTATGAGACGCTCAAGGAGGCAGGAGATCGTTTGCAACGCTTAAAAGGCTGACAGGAGGTTTCATGTCACCCGTAGTTCTGCTCTCCGAACAACTGGTTCGTGAGTGCGGCGAAGGTCTACCCGTTTCCTTCGATGGAATCCACGAAGGTCCCATCCGCCTCACGCTCGATATTACCCGCATTCTGCAAGACGAAAACCTGGACGTCACGATTTTTGGCTCGCTGGATGGCGTTCATTGGCTGCGCATTGCCACGTTTCCGCACAAATCGTACTGTGGAACGTACACCGTGGTTTTGGATCCAACTCAACACCGCGGCATGAGATATCTGAAAACGTGCTGGTCTGTGGACCGCTGGCAGCCCGGCGCCGGCGATCCGATCTTTAGCTTCTCGGTTCGCGCGGAAGACATCACCTCCCGCACGGCAACCGTGCACTAAGAACGCGGGGCGGCTTGGACAATCTACAGCCGGTTCATCAAACTGGCCGCGTATCCCGCGCCGAAGCCGTTGTCGATGTTGACCACCGTCACGTTGCTCGCGCAGCTGTTCAGCATCCCTAACAGCGCTGCCAGCCCGTTGAAACTGGCTCCGTAGCCTACGCTCGTCGGCACGGCGATCACCGGAGCCATCACCAATCCGCCCACTACGCTGGGCAGCGCGCCTTCCATGCCCGCGCAAACAATGACGACGCGCGCAGAGGTGAGCTTATCGCGATTGTTCATCAGGCGATGAATGCCGGCGACGCCCACATCGTGCAGCGAGAGGACCTCATTGCCCATCACCTCGGCGGTCACCTGCGCTTCTTCGGCCACGGGCAGGTCGCTGGTGCCCGCGCACACCACGGCGATCTGGCCTTTTCCGCGCATGGTTCGGTCCCGCCAAAAACGAAGGGCGCCGGAAGCAGGGAAGTACTCGCCTCCCTCAATCTCACTCATCACCTGCGTGGCGGCTTCCGGCGTAATGCGTGTGATTAGCAGGTTGCTCGATTTCGCGAGCACCGCTTTTCCAATGGCAAGGATCTGGTCAGAGGTCTTGCCCTTGCCGAAGATGACTTCTGGCATGCCATGCCGCAGCGAGCGGTGGTGATCCACTTTCGCGAAGCCCAAATCCTCAAACGGCATGTGCCGCATGCGCTCCAACGCGAAGTCGACGGCGACGGAGCCCGTGCGCACGTCTTCGAGGAGTGCGCGAAGTTGATCCTGATCCATAAGATACTTCAGGATAGCGTGGAGCGGCCATTTGCGCCGCCATCGTTGCGTGGAGTTACGGGTGCGTACTCGCGGTTGGATTGGCGAATACTTCCTCGATCACCGGACCGGGCAGTTCGGGCTCGGGCCGTCCCATCATCCGCAGCACAGTTGGGAGGAAGCTTAAGCCATCGTACGGCGTTGAAATCTTGAGTCCTTTGGGAATGCCGGTTTCCGCACCGCCGGCAAACAGCAGTGCCGAATGTGTGGACAGGCGGAACAGTGATCCATGATTGCCGCCAGGGTTAAATCCGCGGACGTTGAAATTCCAATGATCGTTCGCAAACACCAACAGATCGGTGCGTAACCGCGCCAATCGCCGAGGTTCCGGTTGCCCCGGTGCATCCAGCAACTGCTCCACCAGTCCGATAATGCCGTTCGAATACTGCGAACGATGCACGGCGTAAAGCCAATCGCGTTCGTTGTGCCATGCCAGCAGCCACTCGTGCGAAACCTGGATGGCCGGGTCTTCAAAAAGCTGAAGCGGTGCGGCCGGGGAAAAATCGCACTTTTCAAATCGCAATTCGCCGGATGTGGACTCCTTCAGTCCTTCGATCGGAAGATAGCGAAGCTCCAACGCGCCTGAGGATGAATGACGGGTCAACAACAGCGCTTCTTTTTCATTACTGCCGCGCAGCCAGATGCCGTCTTCCAGATCCGTTTCCTCGCGCAGAGCCCGGGCCAAAGCGGCACGATCTAAAGGCATTGCGATGAAGTCGACCGGCTTATTCGACACGCCCTTTTGCACGTTATTCCGGACGGCGATTTCGCTGATGGCGCGCAGATAGTCGAGGGTACGGAAACTCCGTGCAAAATCGAGCGAACCATCGGGTGCAATCTGCATGCCCTCGGCGGAAGGTCCCACGACGTAATGCTGCAGGTCAAAAACCGAATTCAGTCCGCCGAGCGACTTGCGGGGAATCACTTCCTCGATTTTGAACCTGCCGGGATCAAAGTCGGATTCCGTCAACGAGAGCAGGCGATCCATCACGGTCAGGTACTCCATATCCGCGCGCTCCTCGGCCCGCCATCGATCCAGGCGCGCGTTCCAGCGAACGCTTTCGCCGGAATCACGTCCTTTCTCAGCTTTGGTCTGCTTGGCGCGTTTCGCGACCGGGGCGGCCTCACTGGCGTGATCCTGAATGGCGCGGCGCAAGGCCGCCAGATGTTCACGTAGTTCGGTCAACTGTGCGCCGTATCGCGGCCGCACCTCCTCCAATTGCTGAAGGAACGCCCGCAGCACAGCAACGCGTACCGCACCGGTGGTGCGCTTCTGTGTCAACTCCTGCACCAGGATTTGCAGCTTATTGAGAGCGTTGTCGCGCAATCCGATGTTGGCCCGTTCGTTTCCGTCGAGGTCCAGAATCACCGTAGGATACTCGGCACTTTTGCCGCTTAGATACGTCGCTTCTTTACTCGGAGTGACCACTTCGGAAACAAACGGATCCAGGCCCTTCAGCTTGAATTCGGTCAAAGGATGCCGGTCGGTAATCACGTGATGCGCGCCGCCCGCGGCGCTGTTGAACCAATCAACCAGACTATAGCCCTGGCTGTAGACCGATTCACTGGTATTCATTCCGTGGTCGGAAACCAAAATCAACGCCGTGCGATCGGCCAGTGGACTCTCCTGAATACCCTGCCAGATGCGGCCCACCAACGCGTCCAGCTCATCCACAATGTGCAACTGTGCCACGCGGTCGTTCGTCAGATGCGCGGTGTGATCGAATTCGCCGGTGAAGTAATCGATGTACTTGATGTCCGGATTCTTCAGATTGCGCATGACATCGCGCTCGGTGGATTGGTACACCGATTTCGAAAAGGATAAACCAATTTGCCACTCATCAAAAAGATCCTTGATCGGCTGCGCCGTGAAGCGTTGGCGCAAACTCCGCTCCAGGGTGCTCCACCAGATGCCGCGCTGCAGAAGTTGAAAACTTTGATAGCGCTGGTCGAAAGGAAAGCGATCGATCAAGAGCGGCACGCCCACTTGATCGAGCAACTCCACGCCCGGCATGTCCGCATGTTTCGACGCCGCATAGGTCAGATAGAAGGGGAAAAAGTTGAGGTAATCCCACGCACGCAGCGTGTAGCGATCGTATTCGACGTTGCCGTGGATCGCCAGATGCTGGCCGGTTTCCATCAGGCTCCAGGAGGGCGTGGAAAGGCTGATGCCGCGTGTGTAGAAGTTTTTCATCCACACGCCGTCACTCCCAAAAATCTGGTGGATCCAGTGGAGCCGCACGTGCCCGGTGGCATCGGGTTGCGCATAGCGCTCCAATATCCGCTGCGGCAGGCCGTCTACTTTGATGACCACGATCCGTTCCGCGTGTTTCGTCGCTGTCTGTGCGTCGGCCGCGTTGCAAAAAAGGAATGCGCAACAAAGGGCCCGTACGGCCCAAGCGCTAGCGAATCGCATGTGCATCCGCCGTTCCCGTGGGAATGCGAACTCCCTTTCCGGCACTCGCGGAAAGCTTTGCGGCCCGGCGGCGTTCGTCGAGACGCGCTGCAAGTACCGTGGCCTCATCTTCGCGGTGATGGTACAGGCCCAGCGTGAGGATATTCAAAGATTTCAGCGCCATGCGTGCGCCAATTCCGTGCTGGAAGCGGCGTACCTCCGCATTGCGATCGTGCGTCAGTTTCGTTTGCAATCCATTCGGATCCGCCGCGTACTTGAGCAATGCGGCATACTGCGACTTGGCGAAACGCGTCTCGTCAAAAATATTGTCTTCGAGCGGATTCGTTCCCAGCGTGTCCAACCGTTGCAGGAGATCCTCGCGGAAATCGGGAGTGATTTCCGAATCCATCGCCAACCACCGGCGCGTCTGCGAGTATGCCTTAATTCTTGCTAAGCGGTCATTCGGCGCGCCGTGGCGTGAACGCACGAAGCTCCAGCCAACGGTTCCTGCCAGATACGGCCAATCGGCCCACTTGGAATACCCAATGACGCCGGATACCGTATCCACCGCGGCCCGCCGCGCCATTTCGCGCTTCTTCGGCGCAAAGGGACTCCGGTAATCCACCAGCAACAAGGGCGTCTTCGGATGATCCAGAGCGTAGAGCGCGAGCGGAATTAATTCCCGCACCTCGCGTTGCTCGTGGTGGATCAACTTGAGGTAGCTGGTGTGCTTCTTCAACCGGACATCCCCGTACGGATTTGAAATGCCCAACAACTGCGGATCGAAAGCGTGTTTGGAATCAATATCTTCTTTCGCAATCCACAACAGCGCCTGCGTTGGCGAATCGCTCAGTCCAAACGGTTCGAAATACAATCCGTTCGCCTCCGCGCGCTGCCGCAGCAGTTCCCAATTGTGGCCGCGGTCTTCCGTGGATTTCGTCCTCTGCTTGATATACGCGAGCGGCAGATTTGCATCGCTCACAAAGCCGCCCAGGGTGCGTGCGGAAAGAGCGAGCCGGGCCTGGATGGCAAGCAGTTCCGGTTCGCTCAAAACATTGTGAACGTCGGGAACGTCTTCGAGTTGAGAGAGAGTAGCCAATCCCGAAAGCAAATGCAATTGCCGGTGATCGCGCGCATTGTTGCGATAACTGCGTGTGGCCGAACGCACCACGGCGCCATTCGGATCAAACGCCACCACCTGCGCGACGCTGCCGGCCAAAGACTTCCACACGGTGCCGCCCGGCGCGCTTAGATCCAGCACCGGTACCGGCCGCTGTTCGCCATCCTTTCCGGCTCCGGCCCGCCAGTAATAGAACGGAGTGGCCGCAGCGGCGCGCTGGAGCAACGTTGGACGCGGCGCGGTCAATACCCAAACATAACGGAGCTGATCGTTTCCGGGATCGCTATCGCCCAGTGTGTCACGCAACACCGAGATCAGCGGCACATCGGTTTCCGAGGTTTTGGTTTCGGGGTCGGGCAGGTTGCCGAAGACGGTGAGTAGTTCCGCGCCGCCCGGCACGGTTTGGCGCTCAACGCGCACCGTGGACACAGTTTGAGCGGACGCTATGGCCGCCGCCACGGTGAAAGCTGCGAGGGACGAGGTCCGCAACTTAAACCCCATGCCCAAATGGTAGCAAGCATTTCACGCTCCGCACTCTAGCGGAATGTGGGTAGGGGTGGGGTGATGGAATACCCGCAAAAGAGAACGTCTAAACCCTCCCCAAAACCCTTGGCCCGGACTAAGCCCCAGGGCATAATCGGTCTGGTAAGGAATACGAGACATGCGAGCGACGAACACAATGGAAACGATTCACGACGGACGCCCCTCAGTTTGCTCGGAGGCCGGCCTGGCCTGCGAGACGTGCGTTGCCTCCACCGCCCGCCAGCTTGCCGGTGTCTGCAAAGCATTGAAGGGGAAGATGATCGGCCAGATGTTCGTGCAGCTTTACACGGAACCCGCCTGCGCTCGTATGCACGGTGTGTTTGCTGAAGCCTATCGCTCCGCGGAACTGGAACTTGCTGAAATCCAAACGCCGCAGAAGCCCGCGGTGATGGAGTATGGCTATGAGCGCCGCGAAGTGGGATCCGGCCGTCCGCATGTGATGGTTGCCTACGCCTAAGGCTCGAATCTTCCGGAACAAATCAACAGCAGCGGCCACGCTTCGATTTCGCCTGCCAGCGTTCGTCGCAGAAACGGCGCCATTCCTGGGCCGAGTGTTGCGCTCCGTGAGCGGTCAAGTGGCGTTGATACGCGTTCTCATCGCCGATCTCGCGCAAGGTTGCCAGCACCAGCGAGAAGAACTGGCCGATCGCCGATTTTGCCTGCATCCACAGTTCGTTCACTTAGACCTCTTCGGCCAACTGTGACGGCACGAAGGGAGTCTCCGTCATCACAGCTTCTTTCTTGCCGCCGAGGATGTTGGCCCACACGCGGATGGAATCGATCAGGATCACGGCCACCAGGAACATAAAGACGCCGGTCATGAAGGCGTCCAAACGTGCATTAAAGATCAGCGCGGCGGTGGTTGCGTTCTGCGGACCCCGGGCAAGCGCATCCGCTTGTGCCAGGAATCCAAGCGCCGGGGACGCGTCGAAAATCTTCTGCCAGCCTGCGGTGAAGCAAACGATGACCAGCCACGCCAGTGGAACACATGTCACCCACATATACTTCGCGCGATGCATTTTGATCAGCACGGTGGTCGCGACACAGAAGGCCACCGCGGCAAGCAACTGGTTGGCGATGCCGAAAAGCGGCCACAAGGAATTGATTCCGCCGAGTGGATCGATCACACCCTGATAGAGAAAATACCCCCATGCCGCGACAATGGCCGCGCTGGTGCCCAACAATCCCGGCATCCAATTCGCCTGACCGAGCTTCGGCCACACATTGCCCAGCAGATCCTGCAGCATGAAGCGCCCCACGCGCGTTCCTGCGTCCATGATGGTGAGAATGAAGAGTGCCTCAAACATGATGGCGAAGTGATACCAGAAACCCAGGAAGCCATTGCTGCCGTGCACGAAAGAGAAAATCTTCGCCATGCCGAGCGCAAGCGACGGAGCGCCGCCCGTCCGGTAGAACAACGTCTTCTCACCAACGCTCGCAGCCAGATCCTGCATCTCCGCCGGATTCACCGGGAAGCCCCAGTTCGAAATCATCGTGGTGGCAGCATCAGGAGTCGCGCCCACCACGCCGGCGGGCGAGTTCACCGCGAAATAGACACCCGGCGTCAGCGAGGCCGCGGCCACCAACGCCATGATGGCGACAAAACTTTCGAGCAGCATGGAGCCATAACCGATCGCCCGCGCGTCACGTTCCTTCGCCAGCATCTTTGGTGTTGTACCGGAGGAAATCAGCGAGTGGAATCCGGAAACCGCGCCGCACGCGATGGTGATGAAGCAGAACGGGAAAATCTTGCCGGCGAAGATGGGCCCGGTGCCATCGGTGAACCGCGTGAACGCCGGAAGTTGCAGTTGCGGATGAACGAAAAACACACCCAAGCCAAGCAGAAGGACCACGCCCAGCTTCACAAACGTGCTCAGGTAATCGCGCGGAGCCAGCAGCAGCCACACGGGCAGGGCACTGGCGAAGAAGCCGTAGATGATGAGCGCAAAGGTTAGCGCCACTCCCGTCATGGTGAAGACAGGAGCCCATGTCGCCGAGTTCGAAACCGCTTGTCCGCCGAAGATGCTGGCCAACACCAACAAGAAGCCGATTACGGAAACTTCCAGCACTTTGCCGGGCCGAAGATACCGAAGGTAAAGGCCCATGAGAACCGCAATCGGCATGGTCGCGCCGATGGTGAAGGTCCCCCACGGGCTGCCCTTCAATGCGTTCACCACCACCAGGCCCACCACAGCCAGAATGATGATCATCATCAGCAGTACGGTGAGAAGCGCGACAAATCCGCCTACCTTGCCGATCTCTTCGCGCGCCATCTGGCCCAGGGATTTCCCATTGCGGCGGATGGAGCAGAACAGCACAACGAAGTCCTGAACGGCACCGCCCAGCACCGCACCGATCATGATCCACAAGGCTCCGGGCAAGTAACCAAACTGTGCGGCCAGCGTGGGTCCGACCAGCGGACCCGGACCCGCGATGGCGGCAAAGTGATGGCCGAAGACGATCCATTTGTTAGTCGGTTCAAAATCGTGCCCATCGCGGAGTCGCTCGGCCGGAGTTGCGCGGTTATTGTCGAGCGCCAACACCTTGGCCGCGATGAAGGCCGCGTAGAAGCGGTAGCCGATCAGATAAATGCACACCGCCGCCACAACCAGCCACATGCTGTTGACCGGCTCGCCACGGTCATTGGCGATAACCGCCAGCGCGTATGCGGCAATCACGGCGATCAGTCCCCATAGGACACGGCCCACGGCAGCCGGAAGCTTTGCCTTCGGCGCGGGCGGAGCGCCGGTCTGAACGGGTTGTTCGCTAATACGGCTCATCACAAGGATTCTACTTGAATTGCCCTAATTACGGAAACGTTGCCGCGCGGGCAGGGCTCAGGCACGAGAGGTCCTGCGCGGCGTGACGGACTAGAGGCCCACAACTTGCCGGATCGCGCAATATGGCTGATAACAAACGAAAAAGCAGAAGCATCGCCGCCGCTGACGGCTGGTCAGCCAGTACCTTGGCAAATTGAGGACCACTCCAAACGTTTAGAGGTCATAAGGGAAACAGCGGAGGATCGTGTATAAGGGGCGTCCACTTAATAGGAGCATTCTTACTCACGAAAGGGGTTGCCACCCGGATAGTTTCTTCCCTTTTAACCGATTAGAGTGATTACAGAGACGAGAAGGGCAGGGTTTCCAGGACGTCGTCAAGGGCCTCAGAGTTAAGATCGGCCTGTTGCCCGCAAAGGAGTGCAACTTGTTTCGCAGCGTCATTATCGGTCCGGATCGTGGCTTAAACACAAGGCTCGGCGAAGCTTTAGAAGGAACCGGTTATGTTGCCGTAAATCGGTCGATTGAAAGTTACCCGAACGCAGTGGAGTTGATGCGTGCTCTGCGCGCGTCGGCAGCAGAGATATTGTTTCTTGATTTCGGCAACTTGGAACGCGTCCGCGAGATTGTGGGAACGGTGGAATCGGAGGGACTGTCGCTCCCCGTGGTCGCCATCCACAGGCAGGTAAGCGCGGAAGCGTTGCGCGAAACCATGCGTCTGGGTGTACGGGAGTCGTTGTGGGAACCGTTTGAGGAATCGGCGATCATGGAATCGCTTTCCCACATCAAAACGTTCCTGGAGCGGCGCCCGGCGATCTATGACACGCAGAGCCAGTTGTTCTGCTTCCTGCCGTCGAAGGCGGGAGTGGGAACGTCCACCATTTCCTTGAATGTCAGCGCTGCGTTGGCCCGGCGTCCGGATACGTCTTGCCTGTTGGCGGATTTCGATTTGAATTCCGGCATGATCCGCTTCCTACTGCAACTGCAAAATTCTTTCTGTGTAACGGATGCCGTGGAGCGCAGTCTGGAAATGGATGAAAACCTGTGGCCGCAGTTGGTGACGCGAATCAACGGACTGGATGTTCTGCATGCCGGCAGCGTCAACCCGAATTACCGGATCGATCCAAGCCGGCTGCATTCCCTGCTTGAGTTTTTGCGGCGCAACTACAAAGTGCTGTGTGCGGACCTCTCCGGCAACCTGGAACGGTATTCGCTGGAATTGATGCAGGAAGCGAAGATGGTGGTGCTGGTGTGCACGCCGGAGATTCCGTCGCTCCATCTGGCGCGCGAAAAGCTGACGTTCCTGAGATCGGTGGATCTCAAGAACCGCATAGGCGTGGTGCTCAACCGGGTTCATAAGAAGCCCTTGTTCACCGCGAAACAGGTGGAGGATCTGCTGGGCGTGCCGGTGCTTCAGGTTTTTGCCAACGATTACCACGGTGTGAACCGCGCCGTGAACACGGCCACTACCCTGACGCCCAATTCCGAGATGGGCAAACAGTTTGCGCAATTCGCCGCCAGCCTGATTGACGCCAAAGTGGAAGCGCCGGCTCCCAAGCACCGGTTCCTTGAGTTCCTGACCGTTCCTTCGCGACCCGCGGTGTAACGGCTTTTTTCGCCGCTGCGTTATCGTGGGAATGGATGGAGGCTGTTTACCAATGGGTGCTTGCGCACGGCTACGGAGCGTTATTTGTTCTGTTGACGCTGGGCATTGTCGGCCTTCCCGTACCCGATGAGACACTGCTGGTTTACACCGGCTATCTTGTCTCCCAAGGCAAACTACGCATGGATGCCGCAGTGCTTTCGGCGGTCCTTGGCAGTTGGTTCGGCATCACACTCAGCTACGTCATCGGCCGCACGGCTGGCATCGGCGTGGTTCACAAATACGGCAGATTCTTTCGCGTGAACGATGCGATGCTCGATCGCGTCCACGCCTGGTTTGACCGCATTGGGCATTGGGCGCTGTTCGGCGGATACTACGTCGCCGGAGTGCGGCATTTCACGGCGGTTGTGGCGGGAACCTCGGGTCTCGAGTTCCGTTCGTTTGCTTTGTATGCGTGGTCCGGCGGACTGTTCTGGGTCTGCAGTTTCGTCACCTTGGGGTACTACATTGGCGAGGATTGGCGGGAAATCGCCGAGTTGGTGCACCGGAGCCTGGGCCTTGCTGCGGTGGTACTTTTGATTGCGGCCGCTATCTTCTTCTACCTTCGCAAGAAAGCCCTGACGCGGCGGTAAGCCCACTGGAACTAAGTGCCGGATGGTCCTGCGTGATTCTCTGAGATGGAATCCTAGGGAAACGTAGGGTACCTAGGTGTGCCCGCTAGGGTTTGTCACCGAACGGTATATATACAAGATCCGTGTAAATTGGGAACATGTTCCACTGGATCTGCCCGGAGTGCGGCCGAGAGATCGCTCCTACTGTGCGGGAGTGTCCGGTTTGCGATCCTTCTGCTGATACAGCGGAATTGGTGCACGCGGGCGTGGTGGAAGCGCCTGCGCGCACCGCGATTACGAACGCGCCGGATGCTTTACCCCCGAATGCAGTTCCGTCGAATCACATGGAAGCGCCTGCTCTGGAGCCCGGCATCGTGCCGTCCGCGCCCGTTCTGAAGGCTGCCGAGCATTCCACCCGGCCCAATGGAAAGAACGGGCATTCGAGGCCCTTCTTCCTGCGCAAGCCTTTCGCCGCGCCCACATTGCCTCCGCTAGAGGAGCGAACCGCTGCCGCTGCTCCAGTAGCCGCGTTGGAATCACCGGTTGCCGCATCCGCAGCGGAAGGGGCTCCGGTCGCAGCCGAGCAGCGGGAAATCCATCCACCTTCGGAAGCGAAGCCGCAGCTTGAAATTGAACCTCAAGCTGAAATAAAGCATCAAGCCGAATCACAACCGGCAGATCCCGAGGCGACCACGGCGATTCCCGTGGTTGCCGAGGCGCCGAAGCAGCCGGACTGCGTGAGGCGGCGACTTGACTGCCACCGCGTGGGCGCGATCTGGCACCGACACGAGGCTCGGATCCACCGTATCGTTCTCCGAACCGAGGAGAACGCAAAGCGCATCAACCTCATCGTCTAGGGTGTCTCGTGGGCCGAATAGGGCCTGCTTCAGACGTCGAAACGAGTCGCGGGTCG
>JBEBGM010000091.1:0-4580 GCA_040081455.1 Bryobacteraceae bacterium | reverse complement strand
TGCAAGCGCGCGCCATGCGGCGGGTTTCGGCAAGGTTTCCGAAGTGAATGCCGGGGCCGATGATAGAGCAGACGGCCGTGTCGATACCGGCTTTATCCATCTCCTCCAGCCCCTGCTGCGCGGATTTGTTCGGGAATTGGCGGACTTTGTTGTCCTGCAGAAACTTCACGTAGGCAGGGCTGGTGAGGTGATGATGAACGTTGATCAGCTTCGTCTTGCGCGGCGTTTGAGCCAGAGAGCGGCCGCCAAGCAGAGCGCCGGCCCCAGCGGCAGCGAATCCGCCTAACCAATCACGGCGAGAGAGTTTCATCATTTGGCTCCTTGTTTCGCTCTTTGTCGCGGCGGCGATCCGGACGACGTTATGTTCTATCGCTAACGGTTGCGTTAGGCCTTCAAACGGGGGAACAGCCGCTCGGCATTGCCGTTGAAGACCGCCTTCAATTCGGTGTCGTTAAAGACGCGACATTCCTTCAACAAGTGAACTTGTTCGGAACTCACAACGAAGGGGAAATCGCCGCCGAACATGATCTGCGAAAGCGGCACAAGTTTGCGCAAGCCGCCGACACCCACGGGATTCACGGCGCTGGAGGTATCGTAGTAAAACTTTTGAACGATGGGCAGAGGACCATCCGGCATGGCTGGGTTCTTGCGCGGCGCGGGCGCACCGGCGCGGAGTTTGCCGCCATCTTCGAGATAGGATGCTTGCGCTCCGGCGAGGCGTCCAATGATGCCCGGGAATGCGCCACCGCCGTGCGAGAAGATCCAGCGGATATTCGGATACTTCGCGGCGGTGCCGCTATACAGCAGGCTGGTCATGGTGCGCGCAGTATCCATTACATATTCGATGGTGCCCGACCCAACGCCCGGCACAACCCCCTCGCAGCAGGCGGCGTCTTTCGGATGGGTGTAGACGATCGCACCTCGGCGGTTCAATTCCTCGTAGATGGGCGCAAGCGCGGGGTCGCCCAGGTACTTATCGCCATAGAGCGCCTTGCCTCCCCAGTTGGTGTGCATGAAAACGCCGTCGGCTTTGAGATTACTGAATCCGTATTCGATTTCCTTGAGGCTGCCGTCGATGTCCGGCAGCGGCAGCGTGGTGAAGACGCCGAAGCGCTTGGGATATTTCGCGATCATCATGCCGGCGTAATCGTTGATTTCGCGCGCGATCCGTTTGGTCTCGTTCATATTGCCGAACCAGAACCCGGGGCCGATGGTGGAGCAGAGGGCGACGTCGACGCCCGCCTGTTCCATGTCTTCGATGCATTCCTTTTCGCCTTTGACGGGGAATTCACGGACTTTGTTGTCCTGAAGAAATTTCACGTAGGCGGGCGCCACCAGATGGTGATGGACGTTAATGATGCGCTGTTTGGCTTGCGCGGATGCGAAACGCGGAGCGATCACGGCGCCCACGCCTGCGGCGGCGATTCCACTCAAGAGATCACGGCGAGAATACGTCATGGTTCGTCTCCGTTCCTGGCCCCGTCTGGAAGAGCGGGGGTTCACCATTCTGGCCAGTGATTTGTCATCGCCCGGCCATCGCCCGGCGCTAATCAACCGCGTGGCTTGCTTTACGAACTCTTGAACCGCGGGAACAGGCGCTCGGCATTTTCGCGATTGATAGCGCGCAGTTCGGCGGGGGTTAGCTTGGTGGCCGGCAGTTCATCGATGGTCCCCTCAATCTTCTCGATGGGATAATCGGTGCCGAACAAAATCTGTGACATCGGGGCCAGCTTCAACAAAGCAGCCATCGCCCAGGGGAAGCTCGCGTGGGCGATTTCGTAATAGAGCTTCTTGAACTCGTAGTAGGTCCCGTTCGGGATGCGCGGCTGCGCTTCCTTGGGAACGCGATCACGAATACGGCCGGCGATCATCGGGATCGTCGCGCCGGAATGGGCGATGATGAACTTGATATCGGGGCAGCGGGAAAGCGTGCCATTAATTAACAAGCTGGTCACCGCGCGCGTGATGTTGAAATCGTACTCACTCATCGAGTCCGGCACGCCCGGTTCGAGATTCGCGCAGCAGGCCGGCGTGTTGGCATGGATGAATACCACGGCTTTCCGGCGGTTCAACTCATCGAAGATGGGGGCAAAGCCGGGATTGCCGAGCCAACGTTTATCGGCTCCGGTGTCAGGCCACAGCCCGATGCCATCGGCCTTTAAGGTGTCGTAAGAGTATGCAATCTCTTTGATGCTGCCTTCCACGTCCACAAAGGGCAGCGACGCATAAAGTCCAAAGCGGCCAGGATGATCGCGCACAAGCTTGGCGCCGTAATCGTTGCTTTCGCGCACCAAGGTGCGAGCTTTTTCGGTACCGGTCCAGAGATGCTCGCGGATGCCGTTCACGGGCATAACGATGCCAGTGGCGACGCCGTTTTTCTCCATGTCCTCAATGGCTTTTTCAGGACTCCAATTGCGGGTGAGACCGGCATTGGGATCGGCGGGGGACTTCATGTGGGCATGCACGTCGATGCGGCCCAACTTAGTGGATTTGTTCTTGGCCGCTCCTTGCGCAAGCAACGCCTGCGCGGGTAACGTAGCCGCCAAAGCCTGCAGCAACTGGCGGCGGGACGAAGATAATTCCGGGTAACTGTTGCTCATGATCCTCACTAGCATACATGCGCGGGAGCAGATCGTCTCTGCCGCCGCGCTCTGTAAACAAACTAGAACGTGAACTTCATGCTGAACTGCATGATGCGGGGAGCGCCCAGGTCGCCCGTTGCCGTCGTGCGGATCTGGCCGAACACGGCGCTGGTAAACGTCGTATTCGGATTGCCCGGACGGAAGCTGTTGGTTACGTTGAACGCCTCTGCGCGGATTTCGAGGCCCAGGCTTTCGCGAAGCTTGAAGTTCCGAGATCCCGACATATCGAACGCGAAGGTACGCGGGCCATCCACAGCATTGCGGGCCAAGTTGCCCAGTGTCCCGAGCGTCGGATTGGCGAAGGCGGCCTTCACTAAGTAGGTACCCGACGGCGCTGAACTGCCGCCGTAGGGATTCGCGGACACCAGATTCGGGCGCTGCAGCAGCGAGCCGTTCAGGGAGAGATCGGCAACGGTAATATTGAGCGGGCTGCCGGAGGACCAGCGATAGATCGCCGCGACCTTCCAGCCGGATGCGGCGATGCGCAGAGCCCGGTTCCCGAACCGCGGCACTTCAGCAACGGACGTGAAATTTAACAGGTGGCGGCGGTCGGTGTCGCAACTGGCGCGATCGAACTTGCGACTGTCGGGATTCACATAAGTGGCGTCGGCCTGCGGGCCCTGCGAGTTGAGATCGGCGTAGTCTCCGATGCAGTGCGACCAGGTGTAGTTGAAGCTGGCGCTGTAACTCTTGGCGAAGCGGCGCTGCACGGAGAGAAGCAATCCGTTGTAGCCCATGGTGCCACCGTCGTCCGTCTCCGCGATTGCGGACATCTTGCCGCCTTCCACGGGATTCAGCAAACTGAGTTTGCGCCGCTGGTTCGTGCTGGCCGTGGTGTTGCAGGAGGTGATGGTGATGGAGCCCACGGTGCAAGTCGCCGTGTTGCCGAGGAACTGCGCGGGATTGACCGGGCGCAACGTCCACATGTGAGCGGTTTGGTTGCCAATGTAGGTGGCGGCCACCAGCCACTCAGAACCGAACTGGCGTTGGATACCGAAGTTCCAGGCCGTGGTGGTGGGCGTCTTGATGTCATAGTGGACGCTATTGAACAGTGCGAACGGAGCGAACGGGGCGTTCTTATCGAGCACATACGGAAACGGATTGCCGCCGGGCTGGCCAGCCCAGGGATCGTCAAATGCTCCGGTCACGTTTGTGCGATTACCCCACGGCGCGGAGCCGGAAGCATCCAGGCGCCACTGGCCCGATTGGAAGTTGTAGCCATACGTGAGTGAGGCGCGGATAGAGGTCTTGCCGTCTCCCATCGGATCCCAAGCGAGGCCGATGCGCGGAGCGAACTGACCCCAGCGGTTCTTGATACCGTTCTGGCCAGGGAATCCGGGATCGCCCGGATAGTAGAGTCCAGCGGGCGCATTCACGAAAACGGTGCTGCGCGTCAGCGATTGGAAGCGGTTGAAGTCGAACGTGTACACGCGGCCGTTCGGAACGGTTTGCGTGATGAACGGTTCCCAGCGAAGGCCGTAGTTCAAGGTGATGCGCGGGCTCAGCTTCCACGAATCCGTTGCATACATGGAGTAGTTCCACTGACGGATGTAATGCTCGCCGATATTGCCCGCGTTGAGGTTGCTGAGCAGGCCGAGCATTAGGTCGCCCAGGTTATTCCCCGCGCGAGCCGCGTTGAAGGTCCATGCACCGGCGTCGACGAAGTGATTGATCTGGTGATAGCGGCCAAGCAGGCCGTTGCCGCCGAAGGAAAACTGGTGGCTGCCTTTGATCCAGCTGACGTCGTCGTTCAACTGGAACGCTTCGCCCACGTACTTCTGGCCGTCTTCACCCGAGTTGCTGCCGATGGTGAACTGGTTTGTGACCGTGAACAAGCCAAGGCGGTGGGGCGAATAGCCGCAGTAAAACTTCACGCCGATGTCACAGGCGGAGAAAAATTCCACGCCATAACGGGTGTTGTAGTTGCGATTGTAAGAC
>JBEBGM010000028.1:0-56622 GCA_040081455.1 Bryobacteraceae bacterium | reverse complement strand
CTGATGGAACAGATCTTCGACACCGTTGTCGAGTTCAACGGCAAGTTCGAGGTGGAACAGTTCCGGATCGGGCGGACCAATGCCGAACTCTCTTACCTTCGCTTGAAGGTAGAGACGGAAGATGCCGCGGACATGCAGCAAGTGCTGAGCCAGTTGCTGGGGCTGGGCTGTGCGCCGATGGACGCGGGCGACGCCGAGCTCGCCACGGTGGAGCGCGATTGCTGCGCGCCGGAGGATTTTTACTCCACCACGAATCACAAGACGCAAGTTCGAACCGGCAAGGAATGGATTGACGTCGATAACCAGCGCATGGACGCTATGGTGGTGGTTGGCGGATCGGCAGGCACCGATGAGAAGGGCAACCCCAAAGCCTCCTGCCGCCGTCTTCGCGATTTGAAGAAAGGCGATAGGGTCGTGGTGGGCATGCGCGGCATTCGCGTGTCGCCTGAATCGAAGGAGCGCGACCGCCTGGCCTTTGCCTTCATGAGCAACGGCGTCTCTTCGGAGCGCCAAGTGGAAACCGCTGTTCGCCAGGTCTGCGCACTGATGAAACAATGCCGCGAATCCGGACAGCGCATCGTCGTTGTGGCGGGTCCCGTGACGGTTCATACGGGTGGCTCACAAGCGCTGGCGAAGCTGATCCGTGGAGGCTGGGTACAAGCGCTGCTCGCGGGCAACGCACTGGGCGTGCACGATATTGAAGCGGCGTTGCTCGGCACATCGCTCGGCGTGCGCCAGACCGATGGCCGCCAGGAAGAACATGGCCACCGCAACCACATGCGCGCCATTAACGCGATCTACCATGCGGGTGGGATCACAAAAGCGGTGGAAACCGGGAAGCTCGCCAAAGGCGTGATGTATGAATGCGTCAAGGCGGGCGTGCCGTTTGTGCTCGCGGGAAGCCTTCGTGACGACGGCCCCTTGCCCGATACGATTACCGACATGAATCAGGCGCAAGACGCGTACGCCACGCAACTCAAGGGCGCGGGCTTGGTACTGTGCCTGGGTTCGATGCTGCACTCCATCGCCACCGGCAACATGTTGCCGAGCTGGGTGAAAGTGATCTGTGTCGACATCAATCCAGCTGTCGCGACGAAGGTCAGCGACCGCGGCACCGGCCAGGCGATCGGCGTAGTGACTGACGTGGGCCTCTTCCTGGATCTGCTGGCTCGCAGCCTGGAGGCGACGGCATAACATGGCAAGCAAGAAATCAGCGAAACAAACTCGCGCGTACACCGACGAGCACGCCGAAGCGGGCGTGCATGCCGAGATGCCGGAGATCGAGTGCTGGCCGAATCAATATCCTACCGATTACGAAATCGAAATCGAAATGCCCGAGTTCACCTCCGTGTGCCCGAAAACCGGCCTGCCCGATCACGGCACTCTGATCCTGCGCTATGTCCCCGACCAACTGTGCCTGGAGCTGAAGTCGCTAAAAATGTACACGTTGGCGTATCGCAACCTGGGTATCTTTCAGGAAAACGTGGTGAACCGGATGCTCGAAGACGTGGTGCGCGCCTGCGACCCGCTACAGGCCGAGCTTGTCGGCGATTTCATGCCGCGCGGCGGCGTACATACGAAAGTTACAGCGGGCTACACGCGCGGGCGCAGCAAGAAGAGAAAGTAGTCGTTCGAGGTGGGGCCGATTGGAAATCCGCGGCAGAGTGGCACTCCGCCCAAGTTGAATTTCTCACAGCTTCACACAGCGGAATTCCATTCCGCCCCACGAGGAAAACTAAATCAAATCCTTCACCGCGAAGTTGAGATTGCCCGCGCGGTGATCTTGCCAAAGGCCTAGGGCTTGCATGCAAAACACGGTAGAGACGGGATTCACGAAGGGCAGCATTTCTGGACCCTTCTTTCCGAACCAGAATCCGCCGTGGATGCGAACATCGTCCGACTTCGCCTGATACGACGCTGCTCGCGCGGCTTCGTCGGCTGCAGCTGCGTCATCCAATGCGATGCCGTGCAGGTGATGGGCGGCCAATCGTACACGCAGCAACTGTGCGCACACGTCAGAGCGTTCAAACGTCGGACCGATCTCGCGCAGGAAATAGCCAACACGCTCGATGCCGGATTCGAGCGCCTCGCGACACTCTTTCCGATCACCCACGCTCAGCAGTGCCTCAAGAAAATAGCTGAAAGCGTGCAGTCGATCCATCACGCGCTCTGGCTCCTCGACGCCGGGGAGAAAGAATTCGTGCCCGTCCATGGCGATTTCGAGCGCTTGTTCGAACATCCGGTTGGCGTGTTCATCGGAAAACGCGTCACCGATGTCCTTCCATGCCATGGCGGATTTCAATTGATAGCAACCGGGACTACGCGACCAACGTTTGTAGTCGTATTCAAGCGGCTGTTTATCGGGCAAGGTGACGATCGGATGGAAGCCGCTATCGCCGAGAAAATCGAACGCAAGCGATAGCGCGGCGTCTTTTGCGCGCTCAGCGAACTCGTCGTTCTTTGTCGCCGCCCAGGCGGCTAACAGTCCGCGCACGATGATGCCGGTGTCGAAAAAATACGTCAGGCCCGAGCCAACTTCGAACGGCATGGTGGACGTCGTTTCGTCCCAGGCCTGATGCGTGAGATAACGCGCGGATCTGAGAACCGCATCGGTTGCCTCCTGGCTCGCTCCGGCCGCACCCGCGTATTTGCGCAGATGCACGAGACCGCTGACATAATAACCGGTGATCTCGGTGGAGACGGGCAGGTTCCGGCCTTTGTCCGAGAGATAATAGCGTGCGACTCCGCCGCTTGCTTCCTGTATTCCGGAACGCAGGAGCCAATTGTAGGATTGTTCGAACATTACTTGGGTCGTTTCGAGGTTGGCCGCGGGAGCAGGCGCCCAGGGACTGCGCCGGGCGTATCCGCGCGTTTCTTGATTGTATAATGAGGCAGGTTTCGCATGCGTCTTCCGGTGCTTATCCTGGTGTTTTTTTGCATAACGCTCACCGCGCAACAGGCTCTGCCGGTGGGTATCATGCACGGCCATCTGCTCGCATTAAACGATCGCCCTGCGCCGCAGCGGGGCGCGCGGTCTTCAGGCGAACTCGTCGTACAGACACCCGACGGCACCACTTACAGCTGCACCTACGACGCGCACACACTCTTTGAGCGCGATCGCGATGTGATCCGAGCCGATCGCTTGCGTCCCGGCGATCCAGTAGAGGTTGTCTCCGATCGTGGCGCCGGTGGATGCTACACGCGTTTGCTCACAGTGAACGATAAGCCAGCGCCAAAGATATCGCCCGCGCGGCGGCCCGTCGGAAGCCTGGTGAATCTGCAACCGCGTGGATATGTGACTATATCCGGGTTGGTGATTCGCTCCAGTGAAACATCGATCACCGTTCGTACGCGATCCGGCGAAGAAGCACTAGCGCTGCGCGCCGACACGCGCTATTCAAGCGATGGCGTCCGCCTGGATGCTCCGGAACCCATGCTCAACAAGCACGTCTTCATCCGCGCCGGGCGTGATTTGCATGGAATGCTGGAAGCGTATCAGGTGATGTGGGGCGAAATACTGCTGGTGCCGTGATGGCGTTACGCCTTCAGCATTTTCGTCAATCGAACGCCGAGTGATTCCGCTATTTTCGTATCCGGAGTCACCACAAGCACCGTATCATCGCCCGCAACTGTGCCGACGATCTCGGCCCACTCGGCTCGATCGAGCGCTGCGGCGAGAGCATTCGCATTGGCGGGAGGCGTGCGCAGCACAAGTAGATTCTGGGCCTGTTTCACGTCGAGAAGGATTTCGCGCGCGAGGGCCGCGACGTCGGGCCGGAGCGGAGCGGGTTCCATTGTTACCTGCGCGTAGCCGCTCGGCGTTTTCACCAGGCCCAGTTCGTGGATATCGCGGGACAAGGTCACCTGCGTCGCAGGCACCTTCACGGCGCGCAACGCCTTCGCCAATTCCTCCTGCGTATGAACGGCACGCATGCGGATCAGCTTCAAAATCTGACTTTGGCGATAGGCCTTGTTCATGCGTGTTTGTGCGTTACAGCAGCAACTGCGAGAGTCGCTCCTGCGCTTCGTCGAGCGCCTTCGCGACCGTCTGAGGACCCGTCCCGCCGCGAATCTCGCGCGTCTTCATGCCTTCCGCCGGCTTCATCACGCGGATCATATCGGCGGTGAATTCCGGCGCGAAGGCCACCAACTGCTCGGCGGTCCAATCGGCAGGCTTCTTGCCTGCACGCACACTTTCGAGCACCAATCGTCCCGCGATCTTGTGCGCCTGATGGAACGGCGTGCCGTTGCGAGCGAGTGTCTCCGCAAGATCGGTCGCCACCACCCAGCTTTCTTCGGCGGCCGCGGCGGGTTTTGCCGGATGCAGCTTTGCCGATTCCACAACAGCGCAGGCCATCTCAAGCGATCCGTTCAACTGATACGCCGCATCGAAGATCGGCTCTTTGTCTTCCTGCATGTCGCGATTGTAGGTTGTGGGCAGGCCCTTCATTGTCATGAAGAGCGAACTCAGATCGCCGAACACTCGGCCGCATTTGCCGCGAATCAGTTCCAGCGAATCCGGATTCTTCTTTTGCGGCATCAAGCTGGATCCGCTGGTGACGCCGTCACCGAGTTCGATCCAGCCGAACTCTTCGCTGGAGTACAAGATCCAGTCTTCCGCAAGGCGGCTAAGGTGCAGCATCGCGGTAGAGGCGGCGTACAGAAAATCGAGCGCAAAGTCACGGTCGGCGGAAACGTCCATGCTGTTACGCGTGATGCTATCGAAACCCAAGTCGCGGGCGATGGCTTCGCGGTCAAACGGGAATCCGCTGCCGGCGAGCGCACCGGAACCGAGCGGCAATACATTCACCCGAGCGCGAGCCTGCTGCAAACGCTCAAAATCGCGCGCGAACATTTCGAAATATGCGAGCAGGTAATGCGGCCACAACACCGGCTGCGCACGGCGCAGGTGCGTGTAGCCCGGAATTACGGCATCTGGATTCTTGCGCGCGCAATCGAGCAGAGCCTGCATCAACTCCGCGGTCAACTCCAGTGCGCGGTCGATTTCACCACGCAGCCACAGGCGCACATCGAGCGACACCTGCTCATTCCGGCTGCGGCCGGTGTGGATCTTCTCCGCGAGCCCGGCGACCTTTTCGCCCAGCTTGCGGATCACCAGCGTGTGGACATCCTCATCGTCAGCGCCGTCGTAAAAGCCCGGCTTCTGCGATTCGGCGTGGATTTCGTCGAACGCGGCCACCAGCTTTGCGCGCTCGTCCGCCGTAAGGATGCCGACGCCCTCCAGGGCCCGCGCGAATGCTTGCGAGCCCCGGATATCGGCGTCAACCAGTTTGCGATCGAAGTGCAGCGAGCCAGAAAAGCGCTCAAAGACCTCCGACGGCCCTTCTTCAAACCGCCCGCCCCAGAGTTTCATGTGTGTTGCGCCTACTTCTTGGCGGCCTTCGCCGTCTTCTTCGCCGTGCCGTGCACGGAAGCCTGCACCTGAATCGGGAGGCCGATCAGGTTGATGAAGCCGCGGGCATCGCGCTGGTCGTATTCGGCGCCCATCGTGAAGCTCGCAATATTCAGCGAGTAGAGTGAATACGGCGACACGCGCTTCACCGGCTGCACGCTGCCCTTGTACAACTCCAGCGTCACTTCGCCCGTGTTCCAGCGATTGGCTTCTTCAAAGAAAGCATCCAGCGATTCGCGCAGCGGCGTGAACCATGTGCCGTTGTAGACGAGTTCAGCGTAATCGAGCGCCAGCTTTTGCTTATAGTGCGCCATGCTCTTATCGAGCGTCAACGCTTCCAGTTCTTTGAACGCCGCCATGATGAGGGTGCCGCCCGGCGTTTCGTATGCGCCGCGCGACTTCATGCCGACGAAGCGGTTTTCGACCAAGTCAATGCGGCCCACACCGTGCTCCGCGCCAATCTTGTTCAGCTTGGTGAGCAGCGCCACGCCCGACATTTCCTTGCCGTTCACCGAAACCGGACGGCCTTTTAGGAAGCCGATGGTTACTTTGCCGGGCCTATCCGGAGCCTTGCGGGGATCGGTGGTCAGCATCCAGATGTCATCGGGAGCCGCGTTCTTCGGATCTTCTAGCGCACCGCCTTCGTGAGAAATGTGCCAGATGTTACGGTCACGGCTATAGATCTTCTTCGTCGTTGCGGAAATCGGGACATTGCGCGACGCCGCGTAAGCGATGGCGTCTTCGCGGGAAATGATATCCCACTCGCGCCACGGAGCGAGCACGGTGAGGTGCGGCGCGAGGGCCTTGTAGGTCAGCTCAAAGCGGACCTGATCGTTGCCCTTGCCGGTGCAGCCGTGCGCGACGGCATCGCAACCCGTTGCCAGCGCCACTTCCACCTGCTTCTTGGCGAGCAGCGGACGCGCGATCGATGTGCCGAGCAAATACTTGTGTTCGTATTCCGCACCCGCGCGCACCAGGCGCCACAGGTATTCCGTAACGAACTCCTCGCGCATATCGGCGACGTGGCATTCGGAAGCGCCCGTCTTCTTGGCCTTCGCCTTCAGGCCGGAGAGTTCATCGCCGCCCTGGCCGATGTCGCCGCAAACGGCAACCACTTCGCAGCCGTAGTTTTCCTTCAGCCACGGAATAATGATGGAGGTGTCTAAACCGCCGCTATACGCTAGAGCAACCTTCTTGGGTTTGGTCATAAGAATTTGTTTGAACCTTTAGAAATGTGGAGCATTCGCTCCCGCGCCACTACGGTTGATCAACCGAGCAGCATCACTAACAAAGCCTTCTGTGCGTGCAGGCGGTTTTCCGCCTGATCGAATACCGCCGATTGCGGCGATTCCATCACGCCGTCGTTCACTTCCTGGCCCCGCTTGGCCGGAAGACAGTGCATGAAGATCGCGTTCTTCTTGGCCTTCGCGAGCAATGCTTCATTCACCTGATACGGCGCGAAGATGCGCTTGCGTTCGGCCGCTTCATTTTCCTGACCCATGCTGGCCCAAACGTCGGTGTAGACGGCATCCGCGCCTTCAACCGCCTCAGCCGGATTATTGGTAACAGTCACCGAACCAAACTTGCGCGATTGTTCCGTGATCGCGGCGTTCGGCTCATAGCCTTGGGGAGAAGCAACGGCGATCTTCAATCCAAGGCGCGTTCCGTTCAACATCAGCGAGTGCGCGACGTTGTTCCCGTCGCCGACATAGGCAAGCTTGCGTCCCTTCAATGACGGGAAACGCTCCAACATGGTCTGCATATCGGCCAGCGACTGGCACGGATGATAGAGATCGCTCAATGCATTAACCACCGGCACATTCGACCATTGAGCCAACTCATCGATGGTCTGTTGCGAAAAAACGCGGGCCACAATGCCGTGCGTCCAACGGTCTAGATTGCGCGCCACGTCCTTGACCGGCTCGCGTTCGCCGATCAATCCGGTGCTGACAACGGCGTCACCGCCCAGTTGCTTAATGGCAAGCTCAAATGTCAGCCGTGTACGCAGCGACGGCTTCTCAAACAAGAGCGTCAGATAGCGTCCGGCAAGCGTTTTCGCATAACGCGCGGGCGCACGCTTGATTTGCGCGGCCAGCTTTAGCGCGTACTGCAGGGCTTCGACTGAGAGGTCGAGATCCGAGGCGACATCTGTCGCCAGGGGTTTCTGCATCTTTCGTACGGGAGCCGCCATTGCTTTCTTCTTGACTGAATTTTTATTCAACAGAATGAATAATAATACATCGGCCGCGCGGACGCAAGGGAATCGCCCGGCGCGGTTCCCCGCGGAGGAACGGTGAGTCTACTTGCCGACTCGAACCAGCTTTAACGCAGCAGTGTGACCGCTCACGACACTCACTTCATCTCGGGGTACCTGATAATGCCGGGCCAAAAAATCGCACAGCGCGTCGTTGGCTTTGCCTTTCTCGGGCGGAGCATTCACACGCACTTTGAGGGTGCCGTCCGCCATTTCGCCGGCGAACTCGGTCTTCGGACTGCGCGGAATCACTTTGATCCGCAGCGTCACGCAATGCCGCTGGTACGGCAGGTGGAGTAGCCATAGGGGCTCAGCACCAACGGCAAATGGCATCCGGCTCCGGGGTCGCGCACTTCAAAAGTGATGGTGATGGTGGGAAACATGGAGTCCGGCGCATACTGCGCGATGTCAAACGCGAGCCGGTAAATGCCCGCCACCGGTGCTTCGCCAAAATCGCGAATGAATCCCGCGCCGTCCGTGTTGCCCTGCCCCACGGGTCGCCAACCGTGTCCGCTGATAAAAAAATCCAGGTCCACCGGTATGTGAGCGGCCGCCACACCACGGGCGCTATCAGTGACTTGTGTTGTGATCATGAAATTCGAGCATTACTTACTCTCGGTGAGGTCCGCAACTGCGCCATCCACTTCGCTGATCACCAAATGCAGCGCCCTGCGACCATCCACCACGGCTTCGGGCACCTCAAATCGCGCCCCGGCCATGCGATCCACAGACTCATGCGGAACCACCTTATCCCGAATCGCAAGAACATCGTTGTACTTCGGCCCCAGCAGTTGCAGGTAGCGGAACACGTTCTCTGTATCCGCCTTGGAAATAGCGGATGCTTCCATGATCTCCCCGTTTGCCGGCTCCAAGCGCAGCTTCACCGAATCCACCATGAATGAAACATCCGATGGATTGCTCACGCGAAAATCGACAAACACAAGCGACGCCCCCGTGCCCGGTTGTTGAAAAGTACGGACCTTCAAAATTCTGCCTTCCAAACGGAGGTGCGCCCCCGTGGTGACACCAAACATGAAAAAGATGAGCGCACCTACGACGGCCAGGCCGAGAAACATGATCAACAATGTTCGTGACGACATGCGGGTATTCTCGCCCTAATCGCCCAGCAAACGGCCGTACGGCTTAAGGCTGCTTATGTTGTCGCACACGGCCTTCACGCCTGCTGTCAATGGGATGGCCAGCAACAACCCGATGCCTCCCCACAACATTCCCCAGAACATCAAGCCGATAGTCACGACCAGCGGATTCAAGTGGACCCTTGCGCCGACAAACTTCGGATAGAGCAGATTCAGCGCCAACAAGTGGAGCACCGCGACACTCACGATGAGAAAAAGAAACAGCGTCGGCTCTTTCGTTACCGGTAGGGCAGCCACCAAAGGAGGCATCATGGCAAGCGGCAACCCGATGTAAGGCACCAAACTCAAAAAGCCGCTTAAGGGGGCCACAATCGGCCAGTAAGGAAGCTTAACAGCAAAAAAGAGCAGCGCGCTCGCAACCGTCAACAATAACCCCAGCAAGAAGTTTCCAATCACATAGGCGCGCACCATATCGCCCACACCGCTCCAGGCATCTTGTGCCGATCGCCGGTTCTCGGTTTCGAAAATCATTAAATAGCGCGAGCGAACGTGATCGCGCCAACTCAACAGGAAGTAAACGAGGAACGGCACGAACGACGCCATCAACAGAGCGTTGTAATACTCGTGCAGATACGTGTACGCGTACGACAGCAACGATGGCTGCTCCTGTTGGATATGGACCTCCTGCACAGCGGGAGGCGTAGTTGGCGGCAGCACTTCCTGCTTTTTTTTCTTTCCTTTTGCTTGCGCCACCAGAGCCGCCGGATCAGGCTGGTCGGTGGCACGTTGCATGCGCTTTGGCAAGAGTGTCTGGTAAACGCTCTGCTCTAATGACTCGGCGCGCTTCGCGGTATCGTCGAGCAGTTCATTGACGCGCTGTCCGTACGCCGGCAGGTCATCGGCCAAATTCAGGCTTTCCAAGTAAAGCCCAAGCCCCAAGAGGTACAAAACCACCAGGCCGATGGAGCACACCACAAAGCTTGCGAGCCCGCGCGGCATACGCAAACGCATAAAGAAAACAACAATGGGATCCAACAGGAAAGCGATCATCGAGGCGATGATCACAGTAACAAAAAACACGCGACCGAAATACAAAAGCGCAACGCCCGCGCCCGCCGCCAGGATGTTGACTCCCAGCCGGACAGACCGCTGCGTGGACGCCGGAGTGGATTCTCCGCGCGCCTCTCCCCGAAGCTGGCCATCGACTTCCAGGATGCCTCCCACTGAGCACTCACCCTTCGGCCGGGGCAGCGCTCTCTCGTCTATCACTATAATTTGTAAAGTGGTGGAAATCCAGCAACATTCGTCGAACGAAACAACGATGGGCCGGGTTCTTGCATTAGACCTCGGCAAAAAGCGTATCGGACTCGCGATGAGCGACCCGCTCGGCATCACCGCCCAAGGCCTGCCGACGCTCTACCGCACCATCATCCGCGAAGACCTCGCCGCTATCGACGCCATCATTCGGGAGAACAGTGTCCGTCTGATTCTCATCGGCAATCCGTTGAATATGAGCGGAACCGAGGGGCGTCAGGCGGTGTACACACAGGATTTTGCCAAGCGCCTTGCCGAGTACACCGGGGTCGAAATCCGCTTTTGGGATGAGCGCCTCACCAGCGTTGAGGCCGGGCGCGTACTCAAACAAAGCGGCATCAGCATCGAGAAGCGCGCGAAGGCGGTCGATCGTCTCTCCGCCGTTATTCTATTGAGCAGCTTCCTCGACGCCGGGGGAGCCGCTTGATTCCGACACCCGAAGTGCAACAGCGCCCCCGTGCGGGAATCGGGAAGCTCGCGGTCGCAGCGTTTCTGAGCGTCGCGGCCCTGATTGCCGTTGCGTTGTGTCTCCCCTACCAGGGCTTTGCGAACGAAGTATTCGTCGATATCCCGCACGGCACGGGCACACGCGGCATTGCGCGAGCGCTGGCAAGGGCCGGCGTGCTGCGCTCGGCTTTGCAATTTGAACTCGTGCGCGCCGTGCGGCCGGGAGCAAAACTGCAAGCCGGAGAATATCGATTTTCCCGTTCCGCTTCCGCGCTGGAAATTTTCGACCGCATCGCCCACGGTGACATTTACTTCTTCGAGTTCACAGTTCCGGAAGGCGCGAACATGTTCGACATCGCCCGCCAACTCGAAGCCCAAAACATTCTGCCCGCAGCTGACTTCCTCGCGGCCGCCAAAGATCCGCAGTTGATCGTCGATCTCGCTCCGAAAGCCAAATCGCTCGAAGGCTACCTGTTCCCGTCGACATATCGCCTTACCAAGCATGTCACCGCTGAGCAGTTGGTCCATCAGATGACCACAGAGTTCCGTAAGCAGTGGAAGAAGGTTTCCGAAACCGTGAATCCTGGCGACGTGCGGACGATGGTGACACTTGCGTCGCTCGTGGAGAAAGAAACTGGTGTTGCCAGTGAGCGACCTCTGATCGCCAGTGTTTTCGCCAACCGGCTCACCAAAGGTATGAAGCTCGAATGCGACCCGACCACGATTTACGCCGCGCTTCTCGAAGACCGCTATACCGGCATCATTCACCGTTCAGATCTGGAAAGCAAGAATCCGTATAACACGTATCAGAATGTCGGCCTGCCTCCCGGCCCCATCGCGAATCCGGGAGCCGCATCGCTGTCGGCAGCGCTTTCCCCAGCCCCCACGAACTATCTGTTCTTCGTCGCTACTCCACAGGGCGGCAGCCATAACTTTTCGGAATCGATCGCTCAACATGAGAAGGCGGTAATCAATTACCGCCGCGCGGCACATCGAACCGCACTCAAGGCTCTCGCCGCTAAGAACAATGTCGAAGGGAAAAAGCGCTGAACTCGTCCGCTGGGTCGAAGAGCACGCCGCCAACTTCATTGGCGACGCGGAGTTCCTCGCCCTGCGCGAAGCGCTCGCACCAGTCTCGGAGGACTACCTGCGAACACTGCTTCGCAAATCAGGAGTCCCGCTAGCCGCGACGGTCGAGGGCGTCCGCCAAGGCACGTTTCACGAACTGGAAGAGAGCCTGGCGCGCTTCACCGAGGACTACGCGCAATTCAACCGTCCCCGGCAAACCGCCTTGCGGCGTCTCGCCATCAAGGCCAAAGACCACGCCCGCCTCGCGGCACGCTCGAAATACGCCACGCCGGAGAAGAAAGCGGAAAAGATCGAGATGATCCTTTGGCTAACGACGTGGCTGGAGAATCCGCCGCTCTTTCCTGAGTGGGTAAAGATTCGCCGCCGGGCCGCACAGTTCGGGATAGTGCACGAACCGCCGCCGGGCAAATCGTAGAGTGTGGACCGGGTGCGAGAGATCCCACCCGCGGCGTGCCGCTGATGGCCAGCAGATCACCACGCAGAATCCGTCGTGCTCCAGGGCCCCGGCTGCGCAGAGCCGATCACCTCGCCGAATAGCATTCGCGATGCCTTCGACGGACAGGAGGCTTGCCACGTCCATTGCCGTTTTCCGCTGCGTGAAATGATACAGTGGCGGGGTTGCTTTCCGGTGCTTATGCTTGACGCCGCCATCATCGCCGCGTATTTCCTCACCGTTTTCGCCATCGGGCTTTACCATTCGCGCAAGAAGGACACCACGCGCGAATATTTCCTCGCCGGAGGCCACGTCGGCTGGTTCGCCGTCGGGGCGTCGCTTTTCTCCACCAATATTTCGAGCGAACACTTTATCGGCCTTGCAGGCGCAGGAGCCACCACGGGACTCGCTACCAGTTGCTACGAGCTGAGTGCGGCCTTCTGTTTGTTTCTTCTCGCCTGGCTTTTTCTGCCGCATTACATGCGCAGCAAGGTTTTCACCATGCCTGAGTTCCTGGAAAAGCGCTTCGACGGGCGCTCGCGCTGGTATCTGACGATGGTTTCACTGTTCGCCTACGTGTTCACGAAGATTTCCGTTCACCTATACGCAGGGGCGATTCTGATGCGGGAAGTCGCCGGGTGGGATTTTCTCACTACATCCATCCTTCTTGTGATCGCCACTGGCATTTACACCATCAGTGGCGGACTGGCCGCTGTCATTTACACTGACCTGTTCCAGACGTTCGTGCTGATCACGGGTGCGGTCGTGCTTTCGGTGATTGGCCTGGATAAAGCTGGTGGATTCGCCGGACTCCGTGCCGCGCTACCATCCGACTTCTTTCACATGATCAAGCCCGCGAGCGACCCCGCCTTCCCCTGGCCCGGCACCACGATGGGCGTGATCATCCTTGGCATCTGGTATTGGTGTACGGATCAATCGATCGTGCAGAAAACTCTCAGCGCGAAGAACCTCAGCGCCGGCCGCAAAGGTTCTTTCTTCTGCGCCGCATTGAAGGTACTGCCGGTATTTTGTCTGGTGCTGCCCGGTTTGATCGCAAAGACGCTCTATGGCGCGGAGATCACTGGCGATAACGCGTTTCCCACGCTGGTGGTTAAGTTGATGCCGCCTGGACTAAAAGGCCTGATGGTCGCAGCATTGATGGCCGCACTCATGTCAGCAATGAGTTCTGTTCTCAACTCGTGCTCCACACTCATCACGATGGATGTCTACAAGAGAACGCATCCACACAAAAATGAGAAACAACTGGTCCATTTCGGCCGTCTCACCACGGGCGTGATTGTCGGGGTAAGCATTCTGTGGATTCCCGTCATCCCCTACATGAGCGGCGAACTATATCAATACCTGCAATCGATCCAGGCCGAAGTGGCCGCGCCCATCACCGCGGTGTTCCTGGTCGGCATTCTGTGGCCCGGTGCCACCGCCCGTTCGGCGATCGTCACGCTCGTAACCGGCGGAATCATCGGAGCTGTACGGTTCCTGCTCGACGTCGCGCACAACGCGCTCAAGTGGGATATCGGCCCACTCACCCGCCTGGTCGACTTCAGCTTTCTGAACTTCGCAGTGATCGTATTCGCCTTTTGCGTTGTTCTGATGATCGCCGTCAGCAAGATAGATCGTCGCCCAACACGCGCCAAGATCGCCGAGCTTACACTCGATTGGTCGCACCAACACTTCCAACACGTCCGAGGCACAGCGGGCGACGTCATCTTCACCCTAACCGTGACCGCCACCGTCCTCGGCATTTGGATCTACTTCGCCTAGGGAAGCGTGGAGTGACTGGAAACAGCGCACGACGTCAATTGCCCAGATCGCCCGTCACGAATCGCACCAACGCTTCGAGCAGCGCCGCTCTGGGATACGCCGCCTTATCCATGCCGCCGCGGATTGCCGAATCGGCCGACTTATCAAACGGCAGCGCAACAGCGAAGTGATCCGCCAATGCCGCGCCCAAGTACTTCGCGCCTGGAGCGATCGCGTCATCTTTCAGCAACTGGCCATCCTGTGCCGCACCGTAGGTCGAAAGAATCCTCCACGTTTGCAACAGTGATTTTGAAGTCGTACTCGCATCCGATTTCGCGATCAAAGAATAGCTCGGGACAATCGGATTCGGAAACGCAGCGAGGAACGCCTGCCGGGTCTCGCGCTTAAGGCTGCGGAAACCAGTCGCCAGATCGCCTTTGCAGTTCTTGAGCGGCACAGTGCCCATGTATTTTTCGGCCTGAATGG
The DNA here is from genome assembly GCA_040081455.1 of Bryobacteraceae bacterium. Lineage (GTDB taxonomy): Bacteria > Acidobacteriota > Terriglobia > Bryobacterales > Bryobacteraceae > Palsa-187. The sequence continues at coordinate 42,328 of JBEBGM010000028.1, read as the reverse complement.
GAATCACGTCGGCGATCGGCGAACCGCCCGAAGCCCCGGCCACCGTGATGAATGCAGCCACGCGGTCGGATGTTCCGAACTCTTTCGCCAGCGCCACCTGCACATCGGGAGCACCTTTGCTGTAGCCAATCACGATGTACTTCCGCGTATCGTTGGCAAAATGATCCGCCAGATACTGTGCGATCATCTTCGCGTTCGATTCGCTGGAATCATTGGGCACCGGCAGCAGTTCCACGTCCACGTTGTATTGCTTCTTGATGGCGTCCTGTCCTTCCTGGAACGCAGGCGATTCCGACACGCACGAGCTTAAAATGCCCGGCACGATCAGCACGCGATACTTGTTCGCGATCGGCCCCAACTGCAAGTCTTCTTTGCCCGCCGTTTCGATGTACTTGCTGCACGCGCCCCAGTTCTCTCCACCTGGGTTGTTCTGCTTCAGCACCGAGCAGAACAGATCGGCGAACGCTACCGCGGTATTACCGCCGGCATCTGGCATCAGGTAAATCAAAACAGTACGGCCGTCAGAGTGAAACTCTTCGCCGTGCGCAGTCTTGGCCTTGGTGATTGGATCCTTGGCCGTCATGTAATCCACTTTGGCCACCATCCCCGTCTGCATCAGGCTCTCACGGATGTATTCACGCTCACCGTCCACATCCGGATCGATTTTATGAGTGATGCCGTTATTGCGCTGGTCGCGATCAAAGCCGATATCGTGCGTGCCTGCTCCTACCCACACGGTCTGGCCTTCCAGATCGAATGGAGCCTTCCAAATGCGGAAGTGATGGCGCGAAGCAACTACGCGTACTGGATCGCCCTGTGCGTAACCAAAATCCTGGACTCGACTGTAGAGCATCAATTCGCTCATCGGTAGTGTCACGTAGGCTTGCTTCGAAAAGGTCGCCAGCGCGCCGCGTAGCACGGCATCGGTATTCGATCGATCCACCGTCACCCAACCCGCGGCCTTGAAAGCAGCTTGCACTTTCTCCTGCGAGCCGATGACGACAAAGTTCGTTCTGTCTCCAGGGGCACCCGTCGAATCCGAGACTCGCCGCGGGATCGAATCGAGCTGAGCCTGCGGGAAGGGGGGAACGCTGATGTCGGCGGGCTTCGTCGTATTCGTGGACGCGGGAGCCGCCTTCCAGACCGCGGTTACGTGGTATCCGCCCGTCGCCCTATCGCTGCTTCCCTGATTGATCCCGATGAAAAGCCGCCCGGCAATCGGCGCTCGTGCTTCGCCCTGTTCGCCGATGAGGAACGCACGAGCCGCGGCACTCGACCCAATTCGTCCGACAACCGCGCCGCGTCCAGCTTCGTTGACCGGCAACTGACGAATCAGATCGGCCCAACCGCGAGACAATCCTTGTGGACCCGTCGCCTGCTTTGCGTTGGAATACTGCAGTTGCCCGGTTGCCGTGAAGCGAACGGAGTCACCCGGCTGGAGGTCAAGGCCCGTATCCACCCATCCGCCCGAAGGTTTCAGGTCAAATTCCTTTGTTTGAGCAGAAACCGTCTGTGCGGCAACGAAAAGCGCAAACAACGCTGAGAGTAAAGCAACTCGCACAATGCACCTCACGACAAATGCGGGAACCGTCTGCTCTCAGATTAGCGAATTTGTTGGGTCATGGCTCTGACGCGGGGCGGCGCGATTCGTTCCGTCATCCTATGCTTATGGTATGTGCACGGTGAGTTGGCTTTGGCGCGAGGACGGCTATGAACTCTTCGCCAATCGCGACGAACTGCGCACTCGCGGCGCCGCGCGGCCCCCGGCCATTCACGAACGCTCCGGGGTTTCCTACATTGCGCCCACCGACGCTGATTTCGGCGGCACTTGGATCGCGACGAATCACTTCGGCGTTTCGTTCTGCTTGCTGAACCGTCCGCGCAGGCGCGATTACGGCAACGCGCGCAGCCGCGGCATGCTTGTCCTTGATCTCGCCGCGGAGCCAACCGTGCAAGCCGCCGTCGAGCAAGTAAAGCAGGAGGATCTCCGCCAATATCCGCCGTTCGCCCTTGCCGTCCTCGGTCCGGCCCAGGAACCTCTGGTGCTTGAGTGGGACGGCGACGAACCCCGCGTGGATCACGTCGAAAAACCACCGTACCTGCTAACATCCTCTTCCTTCGATCCCGGGGGAGTGGCGCAAAATCGCACCCGGCAGTTCGTCGAGGTCCGCGGCGTCGCCTTCGACGCAGGCAGCCGTGCGGAGTTGATGGCGCTTCACGGCAGCCACGCGCCTGAAGCCGGCCCATACTCGGTGTGTATGCATCGCGACGATGCCGAGACCGTCAGCTTTTCGCACGTCGTGGTTGCGGGAGACAGGATCACCTTTTCCTACACGTCCGCAGCGCCGTGCCAGCAGGTGACGCCCATCGTCACCAGGTTGCCGCTAGCGAGTGGCAAGTGATATGTGCGTCATGTCCTTGCCGCATAGGTGCAGGTGCATCGCCGTCTGGCGCATTTGACCGCACGCCCCCGGTTGCGGTAATCTGTAAGTTCCAATGGCGAATACTGTTACATCTCTGCGACGCGTGCGCGTCACCGAACGCCGTACGGCGGTCAACTCAACTCGTAAAACCCGTTTGCGTCACGGCATCCGCGCGATGCGCCGTTTGCTGGAAGCGAAGGACGCGAAAGCCGCTACCGCGTTGGTTCCAAAGACCTTTTCTTTGATCGACCGCGCCGCGAAGTGGGGCGTCATCAAGAAAAACACCGCCGCTCGCTACAAGAGCCGCCTCACACTGCGTCTCCGCAAGCTGGCCGCCTAGTTTTTCCAGGTTTTTGGCAGACCCCTGGCTCCGGCCAGGGGTTTTTGCGTTTCTGCCAACTTTTTCGGCGTGGTTTTTTTACGACGTCAGCGCCAGGATCATTTCTTCCATGATCACACGGTCGTCCGGCCGGGCATCGCGCAGGTCGCGGTCCGTTTCGTAGAGCTTCGTCATCGCACGCTCCAGCTTTCCCTTTGAAAATGCCTGCACCGATTGCTCTATCTGCCGCGCCCGCTCGGGCCAGATGCGCGCGCCGATCTTGTTGAAATGGGCCTGAATCTGCGGAGCGCTCTTTGCCCCGGCTTCGCGCGCCACCAGCGCCATGCGGAACTGCGTCGCGAGGAACGTCAGCGCCAGCGGCATGTACTCGCCTTCGCGAGTCAAAGCGTCCAGAATCTCCAGCGCGCGCGTTCGCTCACCTCGTCCAATGGAGGCGACCAATGCGAAAATTACCGATTGGCTGGCGTCGGGCACCAGCGCCGCGATGTCCTCCGCCGTTACCTTGCGCTTGCCGCCGGTGAGCAGAAAGAGCTTTTCGATCTCCACTTCCAGACGAGCCGCATCGGCCGCCGTGGCGTCCAACAACAACGCTAGTTCGGCCAAGCCTAACTGCAGGCCCACTTTCTTGGCGATCGATTGCGCCACTGTGCGCGCGGCTTCTGGAGTGAATGGCCGAAACTCCACTTGCACAGGAATCGCTGCATAGAATTTCTGCACCCGTTCGAGCTTGGCTTTGTCATCGCCCTCAAATCCATAGCGGCTGGCCTCGAGAACCACGCTCACGCCGGGAGTCGGCTCGCGCAAATAGGAAAGCAGGTCGCTTTCCGGCCCGCTCTTCTCTTCGTCTTCGTCATCAGAAGAAGCAGCCGCAGCGCGGCCACGGGGCAACGCAGCTTCGGCCCCATTGATCCACACCACCCGCTTCGATGCAAACAGCGACATCGACCGCGCATCGTCCATCGTCGCGGCCAATGGAATTTCGGAGAGATCAAACCGCGTCAGTCCATGCTCGCGATCTTCCGGAGCATCGCCCAACACCACGCTAAGCAACGCTTTGCGGCACCGCTCGCGTTGATACGGTTCCGGCCCCAGAAATAGTGACACCGGCGGCGCACCGCTCTTCTGCAAACCCGCTATGAACTGTTCCGGAGTCACTGTGCGCCGTCCTAGAAATTTTCCAACACTGCCGAGACCACTTGCCGTGCCGTTTGCCGGGCTAAGCGCTCGAGAGCGGCATCGCTCTCCTCAAAGAACGCCGTTGGATCAGTGGAGATCTGATACCGTTCCCGCACTTCAAACGCGGGCCGGGAAAAAATCATTTTTCCCGTGGCGCGCTCCACCAGTTCCACCCGCATATAGACGTGTACTTCCACCGCGCTGGCGCGTCCGGTGGCCGGATCGAACACGGTCGGAAACGACGTGAAGTTGGTCACCGCACCGTTCAATACGGCATCGGCTTCGTTCGGATCCGGCACGATGCGATAACGCGTCCGGGAGATAAACTCGCGGGTAATTGCCTCCGGCAGCCAACCTGTCAGGCGGTAACGCGTCGTTGTATTAGCAAAAGAAGGAATAGCGATCGTGTGAACCGTCTTCGGAACCAGATCGGCTTTGCCCGCAGCGTGATACCCACACGACGTCGCGGCACAAGTAGCAGCCAACAGTGGTACTGCCCACGCGAACGCACGCCGGGGAATCCTCACCCGACGATCTCCTTCGCCACAACGATCGCGTTTTCCGCGGCGAGTTTTAGATTATCGGCCACGGCCCACAGCCAGTACGCACGCGGCTGGTTCGTATCCTGAGAGATCGCGCCTACGCTCAGGCCGCTTTCGCCCGCCACTTTCGCGTTCGACGGCGGTTCGTCAGGCCGCACATCGATACCCGCTGCCGTCAGCACTTCCCCCACTGCCGCAACACCCGGGCCTTCTTCAAACTCCACCCACACCGAAAAGCTGTGTCCGTGAAACACCGGCGCCTGAATCAACCGCAAAGACGGCATAGGCAAGTCTTTCCTTGCCGACAGCAGCGAGGCCAGATGCTTTTCCATGCGCTGCTCCACCGTTTCAAGCGGCTCTTCGGCTTCTTCGCCGTACCGTGCCAGCAGATTGAAGCCGAGTTGCGCGTCGAACACGTCCATCTTCAGCTTCTGGAACGAAAGCACCGCGACGGTCTGCTGCTGCAGTTCGTCGAGCCCCTTCCTTCCGCGCTCACTTGCCGGTTCAAACACGTGGACGATGGAACGCCGTACGGTTCCTGCCTTGGCCAGCGCGGCAAGCAAAGCCGTGATCGCGATCGCGGCAGGATTCGCAATCACGTGAATCGCAGTGGTATCGATTGCCGCTTTTTTCCCGGTGCTTGCTTCCACCCAAGGGGCCCGCAGCCGGGCATCGGGTTGTTCTTCGAGGGCGCCGGTCAAATCGATCAACGGCAGTTTCGCGGCCGCCGCTAATTTTTGTGCGCGTCTGGCCGACGCCGCAGAACCCGCCAGTATCGCGACATTCGCACCTTCCAGCGTTTCCGCGGTTAGCGGACTCATCACCAGCGATTCGTCTTCCTGATCACCCATAAACGCGGCCTTGGCCACCACCACGGCGTTGTCCACGGTCGCCGAAATCAGTTCCACGCGCGGCACTGGCCGTATGGCCTCCAGCAGCTCGCGGATTTCCTTGGCCAGCAGCGAATCGCCGCCCACCAACGCGATCAATGGTCTTTCGTCGAAATTAGCCAACCTGAGGCTCCGTCGGCGTGGGCGCCGGTGGATGCGGACGCAAGCGCCGCCGCAAAATACCGCCGATGCGAATCACAATGCCGCTTCCTACATAAATCACAGCAAGCCCCAACAACGCCGGCTGCGAAAAATTCCAAATGAGATAGATCATGCTGCCCAGCAGCACCACGGTCAACGGTGATCGTGGCTGCATGAGGTTCAAATCCTTGAAGCTCGGATACCGCCACGTACTAATCATCAGGAACGATAGCAGAGCCAGCAATCCCAGCCACATCGCCGAAAAAATCCAGTTATGGATGGGATCGCTATCGGCCGCATACACGACGGCGGCCACCATCGCGGCAGCCGAGGGAATCGGCAGTCCGACGAAGTATTTCTTATCCGGTCGTCCGGGATTTTTCGGAATCGGATTATGTTGAATGTTGAAACGCGCCAAACGCGCCGCGCCGCACAACAGAAACAGGAAGGAAATGAAGTATCCCATCCGCCGCAGGTAGTCGAGCGTCGCTTCCTGCACCGGTGGCTCAATGAACTGCACCCCCCATGCAAACGCCAGCACCGCCGGAGCAATGCCGAACGTGATCACGTCGGCGAGTGAATCCATCTCCCGGCCGAAGTCGCTCACCGTATTCGTCATACGAGCGATGCGTCCGTCGAGTCCGTCGAAGAACACCGCGAACCCGATCGCCACCGCCGCCGTCATGAAGTGGTGTTGCGCGCCCACGCCGCGATACATCGCCATGGCGCCTTGAAACGTTTCGATCAGCGAATAAAAGCCAAGAAACACGTTGGCCGAAGTAAACAGCGTTGGCAGAGCGTACGCCGCCCGCCGCGGTCTGCGGTCGGGAGAGCGCGGATCGATCAATCGCTCGCGCCAGGAGTTCGTTTTCATGAGTTCCCTTCACCGGCCGAATCGATGCGGGCAATCACGCTGGAGCCACCCGCCACGTGGTCGCCTACCTTCACCATCACGCGCCACTCGGACCCCAGGAAAATATCCACCCGTGAGCCGAACTTGATCAGCCCCACGCGCTCGCCCGGCTGCAGCACATCGCCAACTTTCTTGTAACAGATGATGCGCCGGGCAATCAGACCCGCGATCTGCGAAAACACGATACGTGTTCGCTTGCCGCCCACGATGCCTTCCACGGTAAAAATGTTCTGCTCGTTCGAATGGCTGGCGCTTTCCTTGCTCGCCACCAGGAACTGCCCGTGTTTGTATTCGATCTTCTCAATGCGCCCAGGGATCGGCGTCCGGTTCACATGTACGTTGAAGACATTGAGAAAGATGCTGATACGGTGTCCGCCAGCGGTGTCTGGAATAATCAATACTACCTTTCCATCTGCCGGAGACACGGCCACGGGCCCCGAAGCAATCTGGCGCTCCGGATCGCGAAAAAACCACAGGCAAAAAGCCGCTAACAGATAGAAAGGAATACCAAATGGCCACGAAAGTAGCCAAGTGACCGCGAACGCCCCAGCCACCATACCCAGACTGTAATAGATGCCGTAGACAACCATCTTCGCTCTATTGTCGCATCATCCGGTTTCCGCATCAGGAACAAGGCGTAACGAAAACGAAGAATCCGCGCGAATGCACTGCCGAGTGGACATCCCAAGGGCCCGCTGCTACTTGGCCAGGATGTCGTACGAGAGCCCGACTTTTGATGGCGCCTGTTTGAATGTTGCCGAGAAAGGAACCTCGCCCGCGCTGCTGCGCACCCAAATTGTTTGCGCCGGACCGCGGCCGATCTGCACATCAATGGGAACGTCCACGGAAAAATCCTCATCCACGCCGGATTGTTCCAGCATGCCCGTAACCGCGAACGCCGCCGCCCCCGGCTTGATCGAAGACTTCACCTTCAAGGCCGGTACTCCCGTCGAGTATACCCAGTTATCAAAAAATGCCTCGATCGATTCCGCAGGAAGCCCCTTCGGACGAAACTCCACCGCCAGCGCGCGGAATGCTTCCGTCGTCAGCACTTTAAATTCATAGCGTTTTCGGAGTTCCGCCAGCATGGAAATGAAACGCTCATCCCCCATGCGCTTGCGCAACATGTGCAAAATCCACGAGCCCTTCGCGTAGGTAATCGCACGCCATGCGTCCGGATTTTCCGCTGCCGTTAACCGGTCTCCCCAAACAATGGGCCCTGCCGAATCCGCGGCTCCTTTGCCGGTCGTGTCGTCCAACAGTTCACTGCGGTAGCCGTCCAAAATCAACTGCATTTCCTTGACGCCCTTTTTTTTCTCGATCCACATCAAGGCGGAATAATTGGCCAGCCCTTCCAAGAGCCAGGCGTCGGCACTGCGCTCGATGGTTACGACTGCACCCCACCACTGGTGCGCCGCTTCATGAGGCACAATCAGATCGGAGTAAAAAATGCGTTCCCGAGCATTGCGCAGCGCGGCAGGCCGGTCTTGCGGATCCATGTAGGCGAATGTCGACATATACACAAGCCCCGGGAAGCCTTGCCCAAAACTGCCGGGAATCGGAGCCACCGTCACGTGTTTGATCGCCGGCGGACCGAACATTCCAGCGTAGTATTCCATCGATGACGTCATGTCCGCCGCGACCGCTTTTAACCGGCGAAGCGGATCAGGAGCAATCGGTATCATCGTGACTGTCCCTTCCATGGTTTCACCCATTCCACGCCCTCTTGGCCTGGCCATGGGGGGAACCGGCGGCGGCGTGGGAACGAACACCATGCGAGGACGCAACGAATCTTCGACCGTGCGATTTCCGTAGACGTCGATCGTCATGCCAGCCGCGGACGCCGACGTTTTTTCGTAATCGCCCAAATTAAATCCCGCCGATGCGATCGGCACCGAAATTCTGCGCCGCGTGACGCGCCAATCGCCGTCAACCGTATCTTCCACCGGGTCGCCCGCCGTCACCAGCGTCAAACGTTTTGGATACCGAAAGCGCAGATCGAACGCCGTCACACCCAGCGCGATGTGTGGATACCAACTTCCGCGCGCGTTCACAAAGAACACACCGTTGCCAGCGGACGTAATCACATTGCCTTCGTGTTCAAACTCGAATTCGTGTACCGAGTTCGCCTCCATTGTTGAGGTCGCAACCACCAGAACAGGTTGCTCATCGCCCGCCCCGGCAATGCGGCTGCGCATGGACTCGCCCAATAGCAGTTCGGCGGGTTGGCCATCAATTTTTGCCGAGCGGATCTGCATCGCCTTCGCAATCGAAAACGAAAACACGCGCCTCGGCTTCGCTCCCACCTTCACCGCAATCTTCGTGTTTGCCGTAATTCGCAGCACAGCGTCCAACGACGCGTCTATTTTGTAACTCGCGAGCGAAAATCCGCCGTCGGCAACCGAAGCGCGGCCATTACGAACACTGCGGGCAGGGAAACTGGTCCACAACTCGTAGCCCAGCTTGCCATCGCGCTCCGCCCGGCGCCGTGCGGTGATCTGGTTTTCCTCACGACCGTCCATGATGATGTCGAAGTTGCCGAGCGTCTTCCCGCTGAGCGCCAGAAACGCGAGTGATCCTTCGCCGATAGGAGACAAGATATCTTCCACTAGCCGCAACTGCATCGAAGTCGCGATATTCGTCGCCACGGCCGACCACTCCGCCGCTTTCGCCGGCCCCAATTCCAAAGCCTTGCGGCCCGTGCCGTCCTTCTGTATCTGTTCGAGTAACTGATCCGCTGTTCCGTCGGTGAACACCATGAACGCAGAGCGAATGTGCTCATCCAGATTTGGTGACTGGATAAATCCCGCCAGCGATGCGCGTTCGCTGCGCGTCGGCGGCAGCACAATCACTTCGGCATCCCCGCCTTCGACGTCGCTCGAAAACGCAACCCAAACGCGCCGCCCGTCAATGGGCTTGGAAAAAATCAGGTAACCTTCGGTCAGGTAAACCTTGATATCTTCGCGCGCGAAGTTTAGCTCGCGAACGCGATAGATCTCAGCCGGATCCGCCGCCGTATCATGCACCGCGCGCGCAAGATCAACCACGGAAGGCTCGGCGCTCCAAGCAGCCGAAACAAACAGAAGTTGTAGGAAAACAACCAGAAGAGCCACGTTACTCACAGTCTACCGGGAAATTCGTGGATTGGAGCCCGTGGGATGGGCAGTCCCATCTAGTTGGTAACGCCGCCGCTCGCGGTCAGCTCGTCCGGGTACCCTGGTTCCAAGGCTACGGCAACACCCGTCCCCGCATCGGAATAAAGCTCCAGATACAACCGGTCCCGAAGGTCCGTCGGGGCATCAAATCCGATGCGGTACTGGTTGCCATTGGAGACGGTTTGCTCCTCCATAGAAAACGTCTCCAGCAACCGCACGCCGTGCCAAACGACAAAGTTTCGAAAATCAAGCCCGTTCACCAAAGAGGTTTTTCCGCCAACAGTAACAAATATTTGACGTTCACCGCCGGAGCGGACAACCTTTTGGATAAATAGAGAGATCACTCCGGTCTGGCGCATCTTCTCCATGCGAGAGCGAATGGCGATCATCGATTGGATCGCGCGGGCGCGAAGCGCGGCATCGGGTTCCGTCACCAGGCGGCTCAGCGGCGTGAGAAACCTCGGATTTGCGGCGTGCCCCATTGCCCATGCAGCGGTGATGCGAAAGTCGGCACTCCGATGGCGGGCGAAACTAAAGATTGCGTTCATGCCCTCCGAATCGCCGGCCAGATACAGCGCAACCGCACCGGCCCCCGCAACCCGGTGCCGCGGATCAGCAACTGCTCGACGGAACGCATCTTTAGCAGCCGGAGTGGCCAGCCCCCATAGCGATTGGATCGCGCTTGCACGCGCCCTCCCGTCGTCGCTATCCTCCATGTCCGCCCACTGCGGATTGCGAGTTTCATGGCCAATGAGAACAGCGGCTTTGCTGCGGATATCCGGATTCTTGCAGTGCGTCAACCCGAGCAACGCCGATAGCACCGTCGCTATTTCACCGGTTTGATCCAATACGTCGAGAGCCCGCAATGCCATCTGCGCCCGCACCCCGTCCGCCTCTGCTTTAGCCACTGCCAGTTTCGCCAGTTTCACGGCAATCAGCGGGTCAATTGCCTTGGCCTGACGGACGAGTCGTGCAGATTGCTCGACCGAAAAATTCGCTGGATTACACAGAACGTCCAACGCGTCCGCGCGGCCAAGGAGTGTGGATAGCAAAAACTTCGCTCCCTGGGTTTGCTCCGATTCGCGCAGAACCGCCACCGCGCCGCCAATAAACGCCTCCGGATATTGCGTTTGCAAATCGCGGATCGCTTTCGCAATAACAACTCGGTTGCCTTCGAACCCGCCCGCCAGCTGCTTGAGGAGCGCCTTATACATTTCGACCCAACATGCATATCGGCCCGGTTCACCATCCTCTCGGAAGCGGCAAGACCAGACAAACCCGGAAATCCGCCCCGGGATGCCTTCTAAAAGCGGATTCTGGACGCAAACGGGAAATCTGCCTCAAGAAATTTGGGCCAAAGGGAAGCGTGCGCTACACTGAAAGATGATCGGGCCGTGGCGCAGCCTGGCTAGCGCGCTTGCTTGGGGTGCAAGAGGTCCCGGGTTCAAATCCCGGCGGCCCGACCAAATTCCTCTTTTTTCAATCGTTTCCGCAACTGGATGGGACCCCATGGCCCACGGCTGAGGATCGTTCGCACGATTGAAACGCCCAATATCGCTTGTGAGATAACCCAAACTCACTTACTCATTCGTTCCGGCCTCCCAGGCAATGCAACGTGAACAGATTTTGTTCCTTCGAAGTGTGCTCCGATGGCCCATTCCTGCTCCGCTGATCGCGGCGCATTAGATGTTGCTCAGAAAATGAGCCGGGTGAACAAGAAGCACAGCCTCATGGCGACGCCCGTCAACTAATGCCGCCGCCAGCGCCTGCCCTGCCAGCGGACCCAGGTATATCTGTGCGGTTTGATCTCAGACGGTCTACAAATAGCATCTGTTCCTTCGCCAGCAGCATTTTTAATTGATCTCTTCTCCTGGAAGATCGAATATATTTGATTATGCGTTCAAGTTTGGTTCTATTCCTGCTCTTCTCGCTTAAATTCATGGCGCTTGCGCAGGACGATCCAAACGATTCCATTGCCATATCCGGCAGCGTTACGGATTCCGTGACCGGTAGAGGTGTTTCCGGTGCCGTCGTTACGTTGATATCCGGTCCTTCTAAAGCACAGTTTACCGAGTTGGAGGCCGCCATCCAGTCAGGGAAACGAGCGGCTGCCAGTGAGTTTCCCAAAGGTGCCAATCTAAGCGCGACGACAGAAGAGGACGGAAGATTTTCCTTCACGCTCCCGGAGACGGACTTCATCATGATGCAAGTCTCTCGCACGGGTTACATGGCAGTTCCCGCAAGAACACTGTCGAACGGGGAGCGATCGGTCCAACTGCGGCTGGTGCCTCTGGGTGTTTCCGAGGGGCGCGTCACAGATGCCAACGGGGAGCCTTTACAGGGCATCCTTGTTCAGCTGGTTCGACCTTCGATTGAAGATGGTCGCCGAATTTTCCGGATCACCGCGGCAGTGGGCACTGACGATCGGGGCCAATATCGTTTTTGGAATTTGATTCCTGGGCTTTATTACGTACGATCTCTTGCCCGTTTTGGGATAAATTCCACCATGGGCGGCGCCGTCCCTCCGCCGGAGGCGGATCTCGCCTACCCAACCGTCTACTTTCCCGGCGTGCCCGATCGGCGGGAGGCAACCGCGGTGAAGGTTCTTCCGGGACAAAGCACCCGAGCGGACTTCAAATTGGAAAGTCGAAAGGCCTACCGCGTTCGCGGCATCGTCAAGGATGCTTCGTCCCTGACGCGCATTGGCGTGCGGTTGATGCAAGGCGGCGAGGCGATTGGCAACCGGGTCGCCGTCGACACATCGACGGGCACATTCGTCATTTACGGTGTTACACCGGGAGACTACATCCTGCAGGCATTCTCGAACGGCACGCCGAGTCTCGCCTTAGGGGAGGTTCCCATCATCGTGAAAGCGGAGGACCTTTCCGGGGTCACCGTCGCCGTCAGTTCGGGTGTCGCGGTTAGGGGCAGAGTAGAGTATCTGAGCACAGACAAGACAGCGACGAACGACGGCAGTGATCCTGATCCCAGGCAGAGGCGCATTCCGCCCGTCGAGGCGATTATTCTCGAGCCAGTCCGGCTCCCGGTTGCCGGAACACAGCCGCCAGCGGTGGTGGATCGCGAAGGCAACTTCACATTCGCGGACATGTTACCCGGCAGGTACGCATTCAACATCCGAGGGCGACTGGGTGAGTTGGTCTCGATTCGCTCGGGAGCAAGGGATGTAATGGCGGAAGGGCTTGAGGTTGGAACTACAACTCCCGAGCCCCTCATGATTACCGTTTCGTCCGGTCGCGGAACTATTCAAGGAACGATCCGTGGCCTGCCGCCCGGGGAGTACGCGAGCGTTGTGTTGATCCGCGCCAATGGACTGTCCGGCGTACCCACCGTGACCCAGTCGCGACGTCCACGCAACTCCTCGGATAGCCAATTCGAGGCGTTCGACTTGTTGCCTGGGGATTACGCGCTCTACGCATGGCCTTCTACGCAGCAAGTGGAATATCGCAATCCCGAGGCCCTGCGCCTGCTGTCCGGCAAAGCAGTGAAAGTCACTTTGCGCGACGGTGGCAAAGAGCAAGTTACATTGGACCTTGTGAACACGGAGAACTAATGCTAGCCCACTTATTGCTTGTCGCATTCTTCTTTCAGCCGAATCCTACCTATGTCATCAGTGGGACCGTAGTCAACCGTATTGATGGCAAACCCCTCGAAGGCGTTCGAGTATCTCTGGGTGCAGCCACAAGCGAGACACTGACAACAGGTCGCGATGGGAAGTTCCGATTCGAGGGCCTGAAGCAAGGCAAGTACGGCCTTCGCGCCGAGCGAAATGGATTTGGCCGTCAAAGTTACCGCCAGCGGTCGCTTTACGCAAATCTCTCCACCGGGATTGTCACGGGTGAGCACGAAACAACCGAAAATCTCGTCTTCGGCTTGATTCCGGAAAGCGTTATCTCGGGGACGATCACCGACGGCCGCGGCAATCCCGTACCCGGGCTACGCGTGCTGGCATACCCAATTTCAGGCGTTGGCGAAAACCGTCGCGCCGTTGCCACGTTCCGCGCCGGCATTTCCGACGATCGCGGAGAATACCGGATACCAGGCTTGCCCGCGGGCTCGTATGCGTTGGTTTACGCGGGATGGACCACGGAAGCCCTACCTGACTCCACAACTCCATCCGCTTATCCGACAACCTATTTTCCTGGAGCCGCATCGGCATCCGACGCTGGATTGCTTCGGGTGGAGTCCGGCAAGGAAACCCGTGCCGATGCCATTGTCCGACCCGTCGCCGCTGGCCGCGTCACCGTGAAGATCGATGCTCCTAATCCTCCGCAACGTTCCACCGTGAGGATAACGACACAGGGGCCCTTTGGGACGGAACCGTGGGTAGCCACCATCCAAGTGTTTGGGAACCAGACGGTCGTGGAGCGGGTGCCCGTAGGCCGCTACCATTTCAATCTGCTTGACGGCGAGGATCGTCCGTTAGGACGAAGCTTGGTTGACGTTGGCCCATCCGGCGCCAGCGTGACTATTGGATCTGTTCCATTCGCCCGTGTGGTGGAAAAGGTTGAGATTCAGGGCACGCCTGCGAATCCGAGCAGCCCGACGGTGGTGCGGCTTTTGAGTCCGGGAATGCAGGGGAACCGGACATTAGACGCCGAGGGCGGCGCCGTCATTCCTTCTCTTCCGCCAGGGCCATACGAAATCATGGTGATCAAAGGTTCTAATCTCGCGATCACATCGGTGATCGCCGAGGGAGCTTCCGTGGTTGGTGGGCTGGTCCATATTCCGGAAACAGGCAACGTCAATCTCACGATCGTTGCCAATGCATCCATTGCCCAAGCCGTGGGAGGAAGAGTGTTGCGCGGCGAGAAACCGGAATCCGGCATGCTGGTAGCGTTGGTGCCCAGCAAGAATTGGCGAAACATACTTGCCTATCGCTTTGATCAAAGCGACAGTGACGGTACGTTCAATTGGGGCGCCGTCCCGCCAGGGGATTATTTAGCCTTCGCCTTCGAAGACGGGGACCCTTCCGATTACGCCGACGCAAACGTGATCACCGGACTCGCGGCAAAGGGTCAAAAAGTGACGATCACCGGCGATGCCAAACAGTCGATCTCGGTTCAAGTCACACCGCGATAAACGCGGTCGTCAAACTGTGTGAATTTCGCACCGGGCGGCCGGGCCACGTGGAATCCTACGCCGGCCGGTGCGCGCGCAGGAACGAACGAATCTGCCGCACCGCCAGCGGGATTCTTTCTTTCGGCTGTTTCCACGGGAACATACTGACCTCGGCTTGCGGCGCAAGCATCGCCGATTCCATCGCCGGCTCAAACGGGTGCGCGGGCACGTCATCCGGGAGGATGAGCAACGGATTCTGGCAACCGCGCACAAAGTCGCGCGTTACAGAGAAAACGAAATCCGGATTAGTCTCAAACATCCTGGTCACAAACTGATCCGTGGTTTGCAGAGCGATTTCGGGCCGCCTCGCGGTGAGTGTCGCGCCCCAGGTCCTCCAAAATACACCGGGATATTTCGGATCGCGCATCTCCGGGCGCCAGCCCACCGGCTGCGCCAGCACAGCGCCGGCGATACGATTCGGCGCGCGCTTCAGCAGGCTCCAGATAAACGGCCCTCCGATGCAGAATCCCATCACCATGAATTTATCGATGCCCAAATGATCCATAAGGCCGATGTGATCATCGGTATAGGATTCCCACGGCCGGTCCACTTCGACGGGGCCCGTCGATTGCCCACTGGGCGCATTGCGCAGGTCCGCCGTGATACAGCGGTACTCTCCCTTGAACTCTTCAATTGCGTTGAACGGAGAGTTGCCGGTGAAGAAGGAAATAGTGGAGTTCAACCCGCCACCCGGAATCAGAAGCAAAGGAACGCCGGAACCCGCCTCCTCATAGTAGATACGAACAGAGCCTCGTTCGTAAAACTTACCGTTTCCCTTCTGGCCCGCCTGCTGCCCGAATACGCGCGGCGCCACTGCCGTTGCCGCCACCGCCGCACCGGCGGCCAAAATCGTTCGTCTGGTTGACCCCATGAATCTCCCCCTCGACTGTTCATCATAACCGCGGTTTCCCGCAAATGGGAACGCTTTCCGCCGTTGCCGCCAAAACGACAATAGCATTACCCAATCAGCACTGATTTCCCCGGTTGTATCTCAAACGGCGGTGCGCTAGACTGAATCCCGCTCCTCAGGGGCGCTTCATTTATAGAAAGAGGGGGAAACAACTTTGACATTTCGCTTTTGCACAATGCCTTTGGCGGGATTTCTACTCGCTTTGGGAATGACCACGGCGGTAGCCCAGGAAGAGGGAGGCGGGCGCCGCCCCACCGTGCCCTCGCTTTTCATGAAAGTGGAGTGGGTGCGGCCGCAGAGCCAAGCGGATACCAAGGTCCGCTACGTCCCGGTGCAGGCCAATATCGCCGATGCCAACGTCGCCATGCAATTTTATGGTGCTGCGGGGCAGATTCTCACCACGGGCAATCCTGGCAACGATGCAGCGCCTTACGGCGTTTGGTCCGGAACCGCCGATGGCCCATTTGCCGTCACTTTCAAACATAAGGGCGGCAACCTCATGGACCTCTCCGGCCTCGGATACGTACGTTGGGCCGTGAAGACGTCCGGTTTCCACGTCGCGCGTCCAATGATTCGCGTCGGCGGGCAACTTCTGGTTGCAGATATCGAATTTTCGGCGATTCCCAAAGTAGTGACGCGCGAATTCTCATTGACCAACGCCCGTTGGGTGAAGCTAGACCCGAACCGCTTGGTGACGCTGAACAGCGGCCCTTCGCCCACCAACGACATCTGGGCACCGGCGCCGGATCTCACGAAAGTGGAAGAGTTCGGCTTCATCGACCTGATGCCGGGCAGCGGCCACGGCACCGGTGGATGGATTCAGATTGGCAACGTCGAGATCTTCGCGAAGAGTGTCGCAAAGTAAGTGAGCAAATAAACCGTTCGAGTAACTTCTGTTGGAAATAGGAATCCCCGCTCATTGGGGCGGGGATTCCTGTTGTTGACCGCAACTTCGCTTTCGTCTGCCCCTACAGCCTCAACAGCTTCACCAGGTTGCCACCAAGAATCGCTTCCTTCTGCGCATCCGGAATTTCCGCCGCGAGAATCGCGTCGATCGTATCCGGCCACACCAGCGGAATGTCGGTGCCGTAAACGACCTGCCCCGCGCCCATCTCCGCCACCAGATGCCGAACACCCTCGGGCGAGAAGATCATGGAATCGGCCAGGATCTGATCCTTTAAATAATCGTGCGGCCTTTTCTTGTTCATGCACTTGGCATTCTGCCGGACATCGCAGGCGACCTCCGTGCGGCCAAGGTACGACGGCAGGTATCCGCCTGCGTGCGCGGCGCAAATTTTCAAATTCGGGAACCGATCCAGCGTGCCATCAAAGATCAAGTGCGAAAGAAACAGAGTCGTCTCCAGCGGATTGCCAATGATATTGCCCAGGTCACCGGCGCCAGCAAAAGCACCCGGCTTCGCGACGTTTTCGGCGTTGTTCGGATGCATAAAGACCAGCACGTTCAGTTCCTGCACCTTCGCCCAAAACGGATCGTACTTCGGATTCGACAGCGGTTCGCCTTTGACGTGGCCGCCGATGGCCGCGCCTCGCATACCCAGCTTCTTGACGGCGTACTCCAACTGCTCCGCCGCCAATTCCGGGAACTGCAGAGCGGGCGAGGAAAGCGCGACGAAGCGCTCGGAGTTCGCCGCGCACCACTTTGACAGACCTTCGTCGTGAACCTGCACGATCTTGGTGGCAAGATCGCGGTCGGCCTCGTACCACCAGAACGTATTGATGTCGAGCGCCTGCACGTCGATGCCGCGCTTATCCATTTCCGCGATACGGTCCGGACCCAGCGCACGTCCTCCCTGGCGCGCGTATCGGGCGAGCGGTGTGTCTTTCACCACGTCGGCAACTTCCGGCACGCTGGCGTGGCCATGAATGTCAACAACTTTGACGCGCTTGCCGCCCACGCGGACTTCGCGCCGGGCCGCCGCACGCGGGGCCTGCGCCACGGCTCCACCCACTAGAAAAGCACCAGCCGTTCCCGCGGCGATGCGTTGCATAAACTCTCGGCGATTCCTCATTTTGTTGCTACTCCTCTGAAGTATTTGTCCAGCATACCGCGGGCGAACGGACAAAACAGCGCGGGGTCCCGGCAAGGGAAATTGCTATGGTAGAGCAAGCCTGGATCGGAGTTTTGCCGGTAGCGGCGCACCCTCCGCATCCAACATCGGACGTACGCTGGAACTGCGCGGAGGGATCTAATGCTGATCAAAGAACAGCTATTGACGGAATCGGAAAAGCGGCTGCGCAGAGCGCGCATGAACGCGAATAAACTCCAGCAATTGGACCGCAGTCTCGGAGATGGCCAGATCCACCTCACTGGCGAACAAAAGGAACAACGCCTTCGGCAATTGCTGAACCTCACGCAAGACCCCGTCACTGCACGCCTGGGCCTCGAACGCATCATCGCGGGCAATGACCTCGACAGCATCAATTACCTCGCCAAAGGCACCGAGGCCGCGCGGTCTGTTTGCCGCATTCAGCTGAAGGACAGCGCCTCGAACTTGATCGGCTATGCATCGGGATTTCTCATCGGACCAGGCGTGTTGATGACCAACAACCACGTGTTCGGATCGAAAGAAGACGCTCGCAATTCCATGGCGGATTTCGACTATGAGCTTGACCTTCGTGGCAAGGAGCGTCCCGTGACGCACTTCGCTTTTCGCCCGGACGATCTTTTTTACACGAATCCCGATCTCGATTACTCCGTGGTTGCAATCGAGGCATCTTCCATCGAAGGTGGACGCGAGTTGTCCGCATGGGGATGGCTACCGCTGAATGGCGAGCCGGGCAAGGCCGATCTGGGCGAATACCTGACCATCATTCAACATCCCGGCGGGGAGCGGAAACAGGTTTGCGTCCGCGAAAACAAGCTTCTGAAATACATGGACCAAGCGGTCTGGTACAAAACGGACACACTCGGCGGCTCTTCCGGCTCTCCCGTTTTTAATCGCTTTTGGCAAGTGGTCGCTCTGCATCACAGCGGCGTCCCGCGCAAAGACAAACAAGGGCGCACGCTCCGCAAGGACGGGAACGTATGGAACGCGTCTATGGATGAATCGCTCATTGACTGGATTGCGAATGAAGGTATCCGCGTCAGCTCGATTGCCGCGGATCTGAAAGCGAACCGCGGCGCGCATCCTCTGGTGAGGGAAGTCCTGCGCGGTGCGCCGCCACCCGAATCCGTTTCCGCCTCACTGGATCGCTCCAGAAAACGCGGCGTGTGGGTGGAGCAAGATAGCGAAGGCACATCGTTAATTGTGCCGTTGCGTGTGCCCGTGGAACTCGTGCAAAGAGAGCTGGGCATGATACCTCCGCGCCAAGCGAACCAGGGTGACGCCGCATACGCGGGCGACCACCTGCCGATGGAAGCCGTCAAAATCGACCAAAGCACGCTCAACAAACGCCGGGTTATAAGCCAAACTTCATCGGCAAAGGCGCTTTGTCGGTCTCATTGCCGAAGATTCCAACCTCGCTTGCGCCGAAGATCGCGCGGAGAAGAGATGCGCCAACACAATCCGAATTGAAGTATTTCAACTACAGCGTCGTGATGAATAAAGAGCGCAAGCTGGCCTTCTTCGCGGCTGTAAACATTGACGGTGGCCAGCAGCAGGAAATCGGCAAACGCACTGGCGATAAGTGGTACCGTGACCCGCGCATCGACGAGAACCACCAGCTCGGCGACGAGTTTTACAAGAAGCAAACGGAGGTAGAGACCGACCGCACCAAAAATCCGTTCGACCGCGGCCACCTCGTCCGCCGCCTGGATGCCACCTGGGGCAAGACCGTGGAGATCGCGAAGGAACACGGCGACGATTCCTTCCATTTCACCAACTGCTCCCCGCAATTCTGGCGCTTCAACGAAGGCAAACGCCTGTGGCTGGGCCTGGAAGACTACACGCGCAATAAACTATTGGCGCAAAAAAACAAAGGCGTCATCATCAACGGGCCGGTCTTTGATGGACCCGACGCCGAAAAAGGCAAGTTGCCGCGTCCCGGCGATCGCGCGCACAAGGACCCAACCTTCGGCGGGCTGAAAATCCCCAAATACTTCTGGAAGATCATGGCCACCGCGCGTGATGGAAAACTGGTGGCGCTCGGTTTCCTGATGAGTCAGCGTGACCAACTGCTCGACATCGACCGCATCAAGGAGGCCGATTTCGAATTCACCGACGCGTCGATCCGCGTCTATCAGTATTCGATTGCGGACCTGGCAAAGTTGACCAAGCTGGACTTTGGTAAACTCGCCACCGTCGATCTGCATGAGGCGGCGGCGGAAGGCCCTCGGCACATCGAATCGTTCGACGATATCCGGCTCGGCTAGTACGATCCGCGGCGGCCAAATTTCAGTGTGTGGTTTTCACGGGATGCAGCACAAATTTTTGGGCTCTCCAATTCTCGAACTCCGCCGTATAGATTAAGTTTTCCGAAGGACAGGCGATACCGTGGATGCCTCCCATCTCTCCTGGGAGCTTCCCGACATGGCCAAAGTAGCCCAGTACCTTGCCCTCAAGGTTGATCTTGTAAATACGGCCGGGATAAAGATCGCCGATAAACATCACGTTCGGATTATCCGGCGGGATACAAAGAGCGTCCGGAGCACCAGGGCGGTATGCAAAGTTGGAGCCGGGTTTCGCATCCGGTTGCGGGGGGTACTGGTGGCCCATCAGCGGCTGGACCTTGGGCGTCGGCACATTGATGATCACTTCTTTCAGGAAATTGCCTTCCGTGTCGAACATCTGCAGTCGCCCATTCCAGCGGTCGGCCACCCACACGTGATCGTTCTTATCGACGGCAATGTTGTGGACAATGTGAAACTCGCCTGGCCCAAACCCGCGCTTGCCCCACGTGCCCACCCAACGGCCATCTTTGTCGTACTTGGCGACGCGTGAATTCACATAGCCGTCGCTGATGTACATGTTGCCTTTGGAATCCCACGCGATGTCGGTGGGTTCGCGGAAGCCGCCTTCCTCAAAATTCGCGGGGCCCGCGCCCTCGCCGGTGCCGTATTTGTGCTCTGAAGTCAGTTCTTCACGCCGTCCAAGCACCATCATGACCTTGCCGGTTTTGTTGCTGAACTTGATCGCCATGTCAGCACCTTTGTCGACTTCCCAGATGTTGTCGTCCTTATCGACGCGAATGCCGTGGCCGTAGGCAAATCCATACAACGCGTGGCCTAGCTCACGGACGAACTTCCCCTTCTCGTCAAACTCAAACACCTGCGTGGCGCTACCGCCATAGGTATTCCCGGTCGCATTGGAGCGCGAAAGGATGAAGACATGCCCCTTCGAATTGGTAGCCACGGCGGAGACCTCGCCGAAGTTCCAATCGTTGGGCAGCACGAAGTAGTTCGGATCCGGCGTATCGAAAGGAATTTCCGGCGCCGTCTGGGGCGTCTCAAACCCCGCCGGATAAGGAAACTTTTCCGAGATTGGGCGCGTGAAGATCTGAGCGGAGCTAGTGGCCGCGAAAAGCGACGCGGCGAGCAAAATCATTGGTTTGTTCATCAAAACACCTCAATAGCACCAATGAATGAATGGTGAAGCATTCATACGAAACCAGTGAAACGCAATCGTAGACCAAATCGATTTCACAACATCAGCCAGACCACAAGTGATGGATCTCCCCGTCCGAGGAACTCGAACATCCCCGACTGGATCGCCCAAGGCAAACCCTGCCGCGGCCACCCCGCGGACTTCCGCGGCCGGATTAAGGATAGTTGCATTGATTCGCATCACCGTCGTTTATTCTCCCACGGTTTCTCGCCGGCCGGACACCAGAGCGAAGTGCGTCTCGACTGAACGACTCGATCCGGCAGCCCGAGTCGAGTACGGTAAAATTGGAGGGCACCCAACTCAAAACTGAATTGAGGTACACGCCCTTCGTTCCATTCCACGCGATTTGCGGACCGGAAGGATGGAACTCGATTTTCGTAACCAGGAGCCTCCTTCTTGTCCAAAGTTTCACCAAACGCTGCGTCCTCCAACCGCGATTCCACCACTTCCGTGACCGATGCCGAATTGAGAGAGAGAGTTCGCACGGCTACGGAAGTACTCGAATGGATCGCCGAGGACTGGTCCGTGCTCCGGCCGTTGGACAAGGACGAGCGGCGGCGGTTGCACACCGCGGTGGCTCAAGTCTACAATCCCGATCCCGGTGCCCGGCGAAAAAAGATGAAGGCAGACGAACGGGAGCGTACCGCCGAGCAAGCGCGGCGTGCCGACACGGTGCTCAATGAGACAGGAATCCGTTCGCTGCGGCGGCAACCCGTTTTCACGACGCCGAACGTTTATCCACCCGTACCCGCGGCGCTCGCACAGAAGATGCAGCAAGACGAACCGGCGACGGCGACCGATGAATTGCAGCATTGCTACATCTGCAAGAAAAAATTCACGGTGATTCATCATTTCTACGATCAGATGTGTCTTGAATGCGCGGAATTTAACTTTGCCAAGCGCACGGAACTGGCCGATCTCACTGGCCGCGTGGCGTTGTTGACCGGAGGGCGCGTCAAGATCGGCTATCAAGCGGGGCTCAAACTTTTGCGCGCAGGGGCCGAACTCATCGTAACCACTCGTTTCCCCGTCGATGCGGCGGGACGCTACGCGAAGGAGCCGGATTTCGCGGAGTGGGGCCACCGGCTACAGGTCTTCGGGCTGGATATGCGGCACACGCCAAGCGTGGAGGCGTTTTGCAGCGAATTGCTGGCCACGCGTTCACGCCTGGATTTCATCATCAACAACGCATGCCAAACGGTGCGCCGTCCGCCGGAATTCTACCGGCATATGATGGACGGGGAACGGAAAGTCTTAAACGAGCAGCCGGAAAACGCACGCAAGCTTTTGTCGGCATATGAACGCCTGGTGACAAACGAAGAACGCGCCGCACAGCGGAGTATCCACGGAAGTTCCGCCGCAAACCACGGCACGGAGGCAATCGCACACGGCGGAGGCTCGAACGGCCAACTCTCGAACGCTCCCGGCCTTACGCTCGCTGCCGAGTTGTCACAGACTGCATTACTGGCAGAAGAGTTGTTGGGGCAGACGCATCTGTTCCCTGAGGGCCGCCTGGATCAGGACCTGCAGCAAGTGGATCTGCGCGGACGAAACTCGTGGCGATTGCTGATGGCGGAGGTGTCGTCGGTGGAATTGCTGGAAGTCCAATTGATTAACGCGATCGCTCCGTTCATTATCAACGCGCGATTGAAACCGCTGATGCTGCGGACGCCAGAGCGCGACAAGCACATCGTCAACGTTTCCGCCGTGGAAGGCCAATTCTATAGAAATCGCAAAACAACCCGCCATCCGCACACAAACATGGCAAAGGCGGCGCTAAACATGATGACGCGGACCGCGGCGACGGACTACTACAACGACGGTATCCACATGAACAGCGTGGATACCGGCTGGGTCACCGACGAAGACCCCGTGGAAATTGCCGCGCGCAAGACCGCCGAACAACGTTTCCATCCGCCGCTCGATATTGTGGATGGCGCCGCCCGCATTGTCGATCCCATCATTCACGGCATCAACACCGGCAAGCACGTGTGGGGGCTGTTTCTGAAGGATTACCAGCCAACCGACTGGTAGACGAAAAAGGCTACTCGTACCGCAGCGCTTCCGTCGGATTCAGCCGCGCCGCGCGATTCGCGGGTAAAAGCCCAAAGATCAGGCCTACCAGCAAGGACACCGTGAACGCCACGAAAATCGACAAGTACGAAATCGGAATGGCAAAGTCGTCGGTGAAGAAACGGACGCTCAGCGGAATCGCCACGCCGATCGCGATGCCCGCGATGCCGCCCCCCATGCTGATGATCACCGCTTCGGCAAGGAACTGCTCCAGCACATCTCGTCGCGCCGCGCCCACGGCCATGCGGAGTCCGATTTCCCGCGTGCGCTCGGTCACGGTCACCAGCATGATGTTCATGATGCCAATGCCCGAAATGATTAGCGCTAGCGCGGACACCAGCATGAGAACAACAGTCAGCACCGTGGCGATATCCTTCGCCGCGGCCAAAATCGAAGCGAGGTTGTCCACACGGTATTTCGCTCCCTGACGATGGCGTCCCTCCAGAATCGTTTGCACCACCTTTGTCACGGGCTCCACGTCGGTCGCCGTGCGGGTCTGCACATACATGGGGTCAATGCGCTCGATCGGAGCAAAATAACGGAGCACCGAAATCGGAATCAGCACATTCTCCCCAGACAACTCAGAAAGGCCAAAACTTTCGGTCTTTTCTTTAAACGTTCCGATGACGGTGAACTGCAGCCCGTGCAGTTTCACAGTCTGCCCCACCGCCGCGCTCTGGCTGCCGAACAGGCGGCGCGCAAGGCGTTCCATCAGAAGCGCCACCCGCCGGCGCTGGCTGACGTCTTCGGCGTCCAGGAAACGGCCCGCCAGCAGACTTAAGTTACGCACCGCCGGGTAATACTCATCGGTGCCAATGATGGCCACGTCCTCTTCCCCGCCCTGAATGCGCATGCGGTCGAAGCTGTTCATCACGCCCGTCGCCGCAACAATGCGCGAACCCAACTGGTCGCGTACGGCATCCACGTCGGCAATCTTCACATAGTCGGCCGCCGCGGTGGCGGCCGACAGATTATTGCCTCCCTCATACTGCGCGTAAATAAGGTTGGAGCCAATCCGCTGAATCTGATCCAGGATGTAATCGCGGCTGGTAAGCGAAATAGTCACCACCAGGATCACGGAAGCGTTGCCGATCACCAGGCCCAGTGCAGTCAAAAACGCGCGAAACTTATTCGCTTGCAAAGCCTGAAAACTCGATCGCAACGCCTCGGCGTGGAACATTCGTTCAGGCCCCGATCTTCTTTAGCAGGGCCTCGGCTTCGCGGCGCGAAGGATCGGTGGGCTTCAAGGGCGACTTCAGATATTGCTGCAGCAGTCGTCGGGCTTCGTCCGTATTCCGGTTCGTCTTGATCAAAATCTCCGCGCGTTCGAACAACAAACCGGGATTCGCCGGGTCAATCTTCGCTGCTTTCTCAAAGAAAGCGTCACTTTCCTTCGTCCGGCCCCGGGTTGCCAAAAATTTTGCCAGATCCAGCAGGCGGCCCGGTTGATAGGGGGCCAGTTCCACCGCTTGCCGAAGATGCTTTTCGGCGGAATCGAGCGCGTTCCGGCGCGCGTCAATCTGGGCCTGATAGTAGTGCCCTTCCGCCGCGTCCATCTTCGCTACGCGCGCAGCCAGTGCTTCCGCTTTATCTTTTCCGCCTCCAAGGAAGCCCGGGGCTTCCATATAAAAATCGAAGAGGTCGCCAATCGTATCGCGGTTTTTCGGGTCCAGCGCCAGCGATTTCTCAAAGAACTGGCGCGCCTTCGTCGCATAGCCCGGAGCCGTAAGAAAGTTCGCCGTTTCCGCCCGGCGTCCCCACGCCCGGCCCAACCATAGATAAGTTTCCGCGTCGTCCGCCTTCAACAGTACGGCTTTCTCCAGGACCTCAGTGGCTTTCTTGAACTCGGCCATCATGTAAAAATTCCGGCCGATCAGTAGCAAGACATCGGGATCCCGATCGCGCTCCTGGATCGATTGAAGTACGGTGAGGGATTTTTCATACTCTGTACGTTGATAGAGATCGTAGGCGTTCGTCCATTCTACGGACGCAGCTTGGGCCAGGCCGGAAGCCAGCACCAAAATGGCCCAAAATGTCCCTCGTTTGCCCATAATCCCCTTCGCGCCGGGTCGACCGGGCGCACTACGGCTCTTGCTTATCAGTCTACATGAACCCGTGCGGCGAATCCCGGTGGAACCCCCGGATGGACACATCAAGATAGATGCGTCATTTTTCATTCCGGATGCGTCTATGTTACTGTGGAAGAGGCAAGGTCAGTCATGACTTTTGCCGCTACGCCCACGGAAGCGGACCACTGCAGCCCGCACCTCTCCGGGTTGGCTGTAGTATCCTGTGAGTTGGTAAAAGTTCATCGTCCTGCACTGGAGGTTCAATAAAAGCAAATGGTTGCTTCTCTTCGTAAGTATTTAATGATTGTGCCGCTTGCCCTGGGGTTCTCGGTTGTGTCGTTTGCCCAGACGGCGGCATTTGAAGGAACGGTAAAGGGCCCAGACGGAAAGACGGTCCAGGGCGCAGAAGTGCGAATCGAACGCCAGGACGTCAAGGGCAACTACAAGGTGAAGACCGACAAGAAGGGTCATTACTTCTACGGCGGTTTGCCCCTCGGCATGTACAAGATTTCGGTGTACGTGGAAAACCAGGAGCGCGCCAACTCCTCGGGTCGCGCCAAAGTCGGCGAAACTCAAGACGTCAGCTTCACACTGGGTGATGCCGCTGCCGCCCCGGTAGAACGCGCCGACGCTCGTGGTGGCATGTCTGCCGCCGATAAGGCAGAAGACGAAAAGCGCAATAAGGCGAACGCCGAAATCATGGCGAAGAACAAGGCTTTGACCGAAGCCTTTAACGTCGGCAAGACGGCTGCCGCCGCTGGCCAGTGGGATGCCGCCATCGACGGCTTCATCAAAGCCGGTGAACTCGACCCCTCGCAGCACGTCGTTTGGGGTAACTTGGCCGATTCCTACGCCAGTCGCGCCAAGGCTGTCCCTGCCAACCGCGATGCCGATCTGCAGAAGTCGGTCGAAACCTATCAGAAGGCAATCGGAATCAAGCCCGAACCGGCCTACTACAACAACCTCGCCTTGGTCTACGCGAACATGAAGAAGTTCGACGAAGCCCAGGCTGAGTTGACCAAGGCCGCCACCGCCGATCCGACCAACGCCGGCCGCTACTACTTCAACCTCGGTGCCGTGTACGTGAACACCGGCAACGTTGATCCGGCCGCCGAAGCCTTCAAAAAGGCCATCGAAGCCGATCCGAACTACGCTGAAGCCTACTATCAGTACGGCCTCTCCCTGATGGGCAAAGCGAGCACCGATGCCAGCGGCAAGATCGTCGCTCCTCCGGGAACCGCCGAAGCCTTCCAGAAGTACATCGACCTGGCCCCGAACGGGCCGAACGCGCAGCCTTCGAAGGACATGATGGCCAGCCTGGGTGCCACCGTGAACACTACGTTCTCGACGAAGCCGGCTCCGGCCAACAACCAGAAGAAGCGCTAGTTTCTTTGCGAGGATGGCGGTCCACCAATAACGGACCGCCTCTTCGTTATGTAGTTTTCGTAAGTTAGAAGCCGCGGGCCGATCCCGCGGTTTTTTCTTTGTGACCTGCCGATCGGAATCCGTGCCTTATGCTCCGCGCCCTTGTTGAGTTCCTCGTCGTCATCATCGTTGGCTACGTCATCCGATCCGTGATGAGCATCATCACCAGTGCGCTCCATCCGTCGAACCAGAAACCGCAGGCATCCAGCCCCACCACGAGCGGCCCGCTCCGTCCCACCGCTCCCGCACCCAGTGAGCTGAGAAAGGACCCCGTCTGCGGCACCTTCGTCTCCACTGCAACCGCCCTCCAAAAGACCACCGGAGGCAACACCTACTACTTCTGCTCGCCCCAATGCCGGGATCAATTTCGCGGTTAAGCCGGCAACGTCTTTGCTTCTGATCCTCCTCCTCCCGGTAGTATTCTGGTTCAGAGCGCCCAAACGGCGCGATCCGCGGGAACCGCGGCAAAGGGGCACTATGAATCGATTTGCAGGATTTTTGATCTCGGCAGCGCTACTGTACGCGCCGTCCTCGATGTTCGCCGCAGATGGACCTCCGCCATGGGCCTACGGCTTTACAGCACCTGCGTCGGCGCAGCCCGGCACACCAGCGGCAGCGGCAGCTCCCGCCGCAGCACGAGACACTACCCCCAAAACACTTCCCGGCAGTACCGGCAAATACACCCGCGCCGAAATCTCCAACGCCTACGGACCCGCCGATTGGTACCCAAGCGACCATCCGCAGATGCCTGACATCGTCGCGAAAGGTAAGCGTGAGCAGAATGTCGCCGCCTGTTCCCTTTGCCACTACCCGAACGGAAAAGGCCGCCCCGAAAACGCTGGAGTCTCCGGTCTACCCGTCTCCTATTTCATACAGACGATGATCGATTTCAGGAACGGCAACCGGGTCACCGCCGACTCCCGTAAAGGCAACACCGCCCGCATGGCCGCCTTCGCAAAAAACATGACCGACGATGAGATCCGCCAGGCCGCCGAGTACTTCGGTGCCATGAAATGGTCCCCCTGGATGAAGGTGATCGAAACCACCATGGTTCCTATCACTCGCCCCGCCAACGGCATGTTTTTGAAACTCGAAAGCGGCGAGAAGGAACCCCTGGGCCAACGCGTTATCGAAACGCCTGTCGACGCCGAAACCACGGAAGCGCTTCGCAACCCTCGCTCCGGCTTTGAAGTCTACGTGCCCGTGGGCTCCGTCAAAAAAGGGGAGGCCCTTGCCAAAACCGGCGCGGGTAAAACCACCGCGTGCGGCGTCTGCCATGGTGCGGATCTCAAGGGTATGGGCCCGGTTCCCGGTCTCGCCGGCCGTTCGCCCAGCTATCTGGCCCGGCAGATGTACGACATGCAGAACGGCTTCCGCAAAGGCCAGTGGACCGAACTCATGAAGCCCGTAGTCTCCAAGCTCACTGAAGAGGATCTGATCAACATCGTCGCCTACACCGCCTCACTCGAACCGTAAGCGGCGTCGCCGGACAAAAATAAGGGATAGCGCAGTTGCCGCTATCCCTTTTCGCTTTGGGAGAAGCCCTACAGGACGACAAGCGTGGTGGAGCCGCCCATGCACAAAGCTACGCTGGCTCCGGGAACAGAAAGAGTGAACCATCTGGGCGTAGCGGTCAGTGCATCCGGCTCATATCTAGAATGGACGAACACGGATTCCCCGTCAAAACGGTGGATCTCCTATTTTGCCCTCCGGAACTCCGGGGCCGGCCGCCGCCGAGGCCGCTTAGCTCCCTGTACTTCCGTAAGGGCACTTGGGCCAGCCCCACGTTTCAGAAAAAAGTACTAAAGTCGCCGCTCCATCCTGCCGTTACAAGAAGATAGGAATGCGTCGCACTACGTCCACTCGCGGAAAAGAAAACGGCTTCGTGCTCATCGCGATGTCCGTCTGCATCTTTTTCCTGCTCGCCGTCATCGGACTCGTCTTCGATCTCGGCCGCATCTACATCACCCGTAACGAAGCACAGGTCTTCACCGACGCCGCCTGCATGGCCGCCGCCAACCAGCTCGATGGAACCGCCGCCGGAGTGCACCGCGCACGGGCTTCTGTCGCATCGCTACCCAACCGCTGGAACCTCGGGAGCCAGGCGTTTCAAGGCGTCATCACCGAGTTCAGCATCGACGGCCAGCATTGGGAATCCGAGCCAAAAGACTCCAGCTTCCTCCGCTTTGCCCGCGTCACCGCGCCCGAAAACAACGTCGAGATCCTGTTCCTCCGCGCCGTCGGTGGCCCGGTCAACTTCACCGTGCCCGCTTACGCCGTCGCCACCACTAAGCCGGTGAGGTTGACCGAATGATCGCCTCCCGCCGCCATCGCTCCGCACCCCGCCGCGCAACAGCAGGCCACGCGATGATCGAACTCGCCGTGGCCATCGGCGTCCTGGTCACCTTTCTCGCCGGCACCTTCCAGTTCGGCTATACGTTTTACATGTATAACCAACTGGTCAGCGCCGTCGGCAACGGAGCCCGCTACGCCGCGCAGCGAACTTACCGCGCCGCCAGCGACGAAGACATCAAAAAGGGCGAGGCCGCCATCCGCAACATGGTCGTCTATGGCGATTCGCGCCCCGTTCCCGAAGCGCTCCCCGTGGTACCCCGCCTGCGTCCGGAGCAGGTCATCATCGAATGGGTGAAACGTGGCGACGGCAAGCCCTCCGCCGTCGATATCTCCATCAAAGGCTACACGGTCAACGCCATGTTCAAGTCCTTCACCTTCGATGGACGCCCATCCGTCGAATTCCCTTACGTCGGCCTCTACGCCCCCGCGGAGAGTGAACAATGACACCCCTCCGCAAAGCAACGCAGCGCGGCCAAAGCATGATCGAAAGCACCTTCGTGCTCGTCATCTTCTTCAGCCTGCTGTTCGGCGTCATCGACATCGGCCAGGCGCTTGTCGCGCATGAAGCCCTTGTCGAACGCGTTCGCTCCGCCGTTCGCTGGGGAGTCGTGCGCCCCTATGACGGCACCGGCGACCAGGTAGCCAATCTGATTCTCTACGGGCGTCCCGATGAGCCGAATCAGACGACGGAGGGCTACCTGGGCCTCAAGCGCGGCAACGTACAAGTCAGTTATCGTCCAGTAGCCCCCGAGCGGCCCGATGACGAATCGCTGACCGTCGCCATCGTTAAATACGAATACCACTTCCTCTCTCCCTTCTTCACACGATCTTTTGTGAACCCCCGGCCCGTGCTCGTAAGCGCACCCATGGCCTTCCGCGCCGTCGCCACACAGTAGCCCCCCGCTTTATCCCCGCCGCCTTCGCCTCCATGACGAGCCCCACACCCTCTTGGTATCCTGAACTTTGGCTACCGTAAAACCTTTCCAACCCTACCGTTACTCTTCTAAAGCAGGCGATCCGGCGAAGCTGGTCACACAGCCCTACGATAAGATCAGCCCGGAGATGCAGGCGAAATACCTCGCCGCCAGCCCGCACAACCTGGTCCGCATCATCCTCGGCCAGCGCCACGACTCCGATACCGACGCCGATAACGTCTACACGCGCGGCGCCGGGCATCTGAAGCAGTGGATCGCCGAAGGCATCCTCGCCCAGGACGCCGAGCCCGCCTTCTACGCCTATTTCCAGGAGTTCGAAGTCCCCGATTCCGGCGAGCGCCTCACGCGCAAAGGCTTCATCGGCCTCGGCAAAGTGGAAGACTACGAAGCCGGCATCGTCTATCGCCATGAGCAGACGCTCTCCGGCCCCAAGAAAGACCGCCTTCAGGTTCTGCGCCACTCGCGCGCCCACTTCGGCCAAATCTTCATGCTCTACCCCGACCGCGCCGGTGACGTCGATAAGGAACTCGACGCCGCGTCCACGTCGAAGCCCGTCTTCGATGTCGTCGATGAGTACGGCGCGCGCCACACGCTCTACGCCATCAGCGACCCGGCGCAAACCGCGCGCATTGAGCAGCTCATGGGCCCCATGACGCTCCTGATCGCCGACGGCCACCACCGCTACGAAACGTCGCTCAACTACCGCAACGAGCATCCCGAAGACCCGGCCGCCAAGTACGTCATGATGACCTTCGTCAACATGTACTCGCCCGGCCTGCGCATCCTCGCCACGCACCGCGTCATGCGCAATATCGAAGGTTTCAACGCGCAGTCGCTACTCGAAAAAGCGAAGGCCAGCTTCACCGTAGCGCCCTACGATTCCCCGGCCGCGCTCAAGAACGCCATGAATCAATCCACGCCGCAATCGGTGCGCATTGGCATCGTGACTGGAGGCGGAGCCTGGCTCCTGACGCGCCCGCGCAAGACCGATGAAATGGACGTGCCCGTCCTGCACAAGGAAATCATCGGCGATTGGCTCGGCATCAGCGAAGAAGCCGTACGCGAAGAAAAATACATCAAATACGTCCGCGGCATCGACGCAGCGGTGAAGGAAGTCCAGGAAAAAGGCGCGCAAGTGGCCTTCCTGCTGGACCCCACCCCCATCGACGACATGGCCAGAATCGCCTTCAACGGCGGCGTCATGCCCCAAAAGAGTACGGACTTCTATCCGAAGTTGCTGACGGGCGTGACGATTTACAAGCTGTAACCCCATCCGAGCAAGACGCGGCACCCTTACATCAGCTACTCCAACGTGGGGCGGATTGGAAATCCGCGCGGGATTGGCAATCCCGCCATAGGTGCCGCTCGATCCAAACATACGCCAAAATCTTTCTTAGCCGCTCTGGATCATTCCATATGTGCGGCTGAATTAGGACGATCTGTTGGCTAGCGATTTTGCGGTGGGGTGTAAGGCCGAGCCTGTCCAAATGGATTGGCGATGGATGTTTCAATTGTCGCGCCAAAGACAGCTTCCGCAATCCTCTGAAGGTCAGACGTTGCACGTGGTGTCCCACGAACCCATCGGAGATCAAAACCCTCATCGTTATCAGCGTCGAAGGCAACCCCCAGTGCTTCGCTGACTCCATACTTCAGCAGTGCGGCATTCACCAAAGTGCTCAGGCTTATGATTCGATCCGTCCGGGACATCTTCGAGAACCCGCAAAAGACAAACACTGTCTCCTCATACAGGCGTTTGTGGGCGACACATCCGAACTTGCCTGTCCCCTTGAGTCCGGTCAACATCTCATGGAGTCGCCTTCCGATGTATGCCTTGTTTGAAGTCGGTAGACCGTTAAGCATCGCGCCCATCTTCAGATACGCGGATCGATTCTCTGGGTGCTCGATCGTCTTGACGAACTCTTCTGGCACAAACGATTCCAGTGCAGGATGGCGCGTGTGCAATTCTCCAACGATTGAGTTCACATAATGGGAGAATCGATCACGCTCAGCATAGTTCCCTAGGTTGTCAAGCATGTGGAGTTGAAACCGTGCTCCGAGTTCTTCCTTGTCTGCGCTCGCGAAATCGCTAAAATCGTGTGCCTTTAGGACGTAGTACGCCAACGGAAAGCGCTCGCGATTTATGCCGCTAAAGGTATTTCGTATGACTGCGCGTTTGTCAAAGTATTGAAATACATCCCAGACGGAACCGAGCCAGAGCGTTGTATTAAGCAGATCGTTAGCGGACAAAACATGAATCGGCAGATGGAAGTCTGGCTGCGTTACGTCAAATTCAATTTCCTTGAAAGGTTCCTGTGAGCATTCGAGGACGCATAAACCGCACCTCGCCGTAAGACGGCCGGCTGCAAAGTCTCTCCGCTCGCCCCAAAGATTCTCTGCGGTGAAAGGAATGTTCAAGCGCTGAATGCCGACTTTTGCGGCTTGACTTCCATCCCAACATTTCTTCTTAAGCCATAGTTTTAGTTTCTCTTCCGTCTTCGGTTCTCCGTCAGTACCCTTAACGCTAACCACAATGCATTCGTCGCCAAGAACAAATAATAGATCGGCAGGATGCGACTTGAGTTGCCGTTGAGACATGAACTTCACGTTTATATACACGAAGTCCTTCATGAAGAATTGGGAACTGAAGTTGCCGATGAATCTCTCAAGCATCAGTCCTCGCTCCATACCGTTAGGTGCGTTATTGCGCGGCTGTTTCATCAAACTTTACCTATTGTCGCAGTACGCGGTGGAGCGAACGGCAAAGGCGGCGACATCCCTCTATCCATATAACGTCATCCGTGATATCCTACCCGTGTGATCCTCTCGTTCCGTGATAAGGATACGGAGGCGGTCTTTCGGCAAAAACGTGTGCGCCGGTTCCAACTTGTGGAGCGTGCCGCGATTCGAAGGCTGGTCCAAATAGACAGCGCAAGGGAGCTTCGCGATCTGGCGTCTCCGCCCGCCAACCGGCTGGAGGCGCTGAGGGGCGACCGCGCTGGACAGTACAGCGTCCGGATCAACGATCAATATCGGATCTGCTTCCGGTGGAAAGATAGCGACGCCTACGACGTAGAGATCACCGATTACCACTAGGAGTTCCACATGAAGCACAAAAAATCAGAACGAATTCCGTTCCCGCACCCCGGCGAAACCATCCTCGAAGATTATCTGAAGCCGCTCGGCATCAGCGTCAATCGCCTCGCGCTCGAACTCCGTGTCCCCGCCACACGCATGGGAGAAATCGTCCACGGCCGCCGTGGGATCACCGCGGACACCGCCCTTCGTCTGGCCCGCTACTTCAACACCACACCCAACTTCTGGCTGAACCTCCAATCCTCCTACGACCTAGCCATCGCCGCGGAGGCCAAAGCCAAAGAGATCGAACGCACCGTCCACCCCCGCGAAGCGGCGTAAACGCGCGTCCATAATCGTCCGTCACACCCATCCCCGCACCCAAATTCCAAATCCCCTCAACCACTTCGCAATAAACTCCGCGCACAGTCGCACGAACATGCCCTACAACGTAGGCAAGGAGTCCGTGCGCTCACTTATCGGAGAGCCGGATCGACCAAGCGCGGGGCCCGGGCCCTGTGGCGGGTCTGCGAGCGATGAGAGTTCAACTGGTCTTAAACCAGTCCCTAAGCTATGACGGGATAAAACTAGACCCACGCCGTTGCGGGCAAACAAACGGTCTCGCGCTGTTCGAGTCAAACGACAGCCTCTTTGCCGGAAGAGTAACATCCGGATCGGGAGCTCCCTAAACTTTGTTCTGGGAAAAGTGTGTCTGGGATAAGTCTGTTCTTTGAAAACCATGGTTCGTTCAGATTCTCTGTCCTCGCCACACAGACGCCCACCGCGCGAGTATTCTAGAATTTGATGCGATTCCTGCTCGCCGCGCTTTTGCTGGTTGTCCCCATCGGAGCCGCCACCAAGGCGGAACAAAAAGCCGCGCAGTCCATCCTCAACTCACTCACACTTCGCGAACGCGTCGCGCAGTTGATCTTTGGCGTGGCCTACGGCGATGCGCCCGCGGCAAATTCCAAAGACGGCATGCGTTTCCGCCACTGGGTGAAGGACCTCCACATCGGCGGTTTCATCGTCGTGAACCGCCTGCAGTACGGCCTTGCGCGCAACGCTGAACCGCACACCATGGCACTGTTCCTGAACCAGATGCAACGTCTCTCGAAAGTGCCTCTGCTGGTCGGCGCAGATTTCGAACGCGGCGCATCCATGCGCGTTAGCGACACCATCAAGTTCCCGTTTAACATGGCCTACGCCGCCGCGCGCGATGCCGACGCCTCCCGCTATGAAGGCCTGACCGCCGCCCGCGAAGCCCGCGCGCTCGGCGTGCACTGGGTCTTCGCTCCCGTTTCCGACGTCAACAACAACCCGGCCAATCCCGTCATCAACATCCGCTCGTTCGGCGAAAATCCAGAAGACGTCGCCACGCACGTTTCCTCTTTTATTGACGGCGCGCACTCTGATCCGAAGTATCCGGTGCTCGTCTCCGCGAAGCATTTTCCGGGACACGGCGATACCGACGTCGATAGCCACCTCGACCTCGCCCACCTCAGCGCTTCGCGCGACCGCATGGACGAAGTGGAGCTGGTTCCTTTCAAGGCCGCCATCGCGCACGGCGTCGATTCCATCATGACCGCACACATGACCGTGCCCGCGATGGAGCCTGAAGATATTCCGGCAACCGTGTCGAAGAAAGTGCTAACCGGCGTACTGCGCGAAGAACTCGCCTTCAAAGGCCTGATCGTCACCGACTCCATGGAGATGAAGGGCCTCACCAAGCAGTTCAGCAACGGTGAAGCCGCCGTGCGCGCCGTCGAAGCAGGGGCCGATGTTCTTCTCATGCCGCCCGACCCTGATGCCGTGGTCCGCGCGCTGGTCGCCGCCGTCAACTCCGGTCGCATTCCGAAAAGACGCATCGATCAAAGTGTCCGGCTCATTCTCGAAGCCAAAGTGCACGTCGGCATCACTAAGAAAAAAATGGTGGATCTCGATGCCATCACCGAATCACTGGATCTCCCCGAAGAAGCCGCCCGCGCGCAGACCATCGCCGATCGCGCCGTAACGCTCATTCGTAACACTGGCGATGTTGTTCCGCTGAAAGCGCCCGAGCAATCCTGCCTGATTGTCTCCACCGGCGCCCGCCTCTCCACCTTCGGCCAACGACTGTCAGAGGAATTTCACCGCCGCCAGCCGAACGCCCGCGTGGTGTTGATTGACAACGGAATGAATGAAGCGGCGCTCGAAGCCCAGGTGGGCGATACATCGGCGTGCTCCGCGGTTGTCTTCGCCACCTACACGTTGAACACGAAACTCATTGAGACTCTTTCGGCGCTGGTCACGAAGCTCACGGAAGGCACGGTTCCGGTGGTGCTGGTCGCTTTCGGCAATCCTTATCTGGTCGCCGATTTCCCGAAAGTCGCCGCATTCATGCCCGCCTTCAGCACCGCTCCACCATCGGAAGCATCCATCGCGAAAGCGTTACTAGGCGAAATCGCAATCACTGGCAAGCTGCCCATTACCATCCCCGATTTCGCCGTATACGGCGACGGCATCGAGAAGGAACGCAAATAGCTGGGAAGCCAGGGCGTCGGTGGATCTGTTACCCGATGACGGCCTTCGCCGCAGAGCGGCCCGTGCGAATGCAATCGGGTATGCCGATGCCTTCGTACGCGTTGCCCGCAAGATACAAGCCCGGTATCGCCGCGGCTCGCTCGCGAATCGCCTTGATGCGCTTGGCGTGCCCCACTGTGTACTGCGCCATCGAACGCGGCCACCGCGCGATCACCGAATTGACCGGCAATGCCGCCAGGCCCAGCATTTTTTTCAACTCGTCACGCGCCATCGCCACGATGTTTTCGTCCGATTCGCGCAACACGGCTTCGTCGCCGGTGCCGCCGAAGAAACAGCGCAAAGCGATACTGTCGTTGGGAACTCGATGTGAAAATTTTGTGCCGACAAACGTACAGGCGGCCAAGCGGTCGCGCTCTTTCTTCGGCACTAGAAAACCAAAGCCCGCCCGCATGCCGTCGAAATCGCTCGCACGATAAATCAGCGAGAGCGTGACCGACGAGCTGTAATCTATCGCGCCCAACGAATCGCCCAACTCGGCGTCCATGCCGCCCACCAACTTGCTTGCGGCCCACGCCGGGCACGCCAGAATCACGTGGCTCGCCAAAACCCATTCTCCGGCGACTCGCACGCGGAAGCCATGCCCGTCCTGCGAGGAAGGATCGCGCTCAACCGCTTCCACCTCTGCATGCGCAATTTCCGTGCGCGACGCGAGTGCAGTCACAATCGTGCTCAGCCCGGTCTTCATCGTACGGAACAGCGGCGTTGCGCCACCGCCTTGTGGAGCCTTGCCGCGCGCCGTCAACACGCCTTTCACCAGGCTCCCGTACTTGGTTTCCATTTCGAGGAAGCGCGGCAGCACGCTGGCGATACTGAGTTTCGCGGGATCGCCGCCGTACACGCCCGAAAGCAGCGGTTCAGCAAGGTAGTCGAGTGTCTCTCGGCCAAAGTGATCGGTGACAAATTCCGCCACGCTGCGGTCGCCGATCTGCGCCGGTTTGCGGAAAATCTCCAGCCCCATGCGGATCTTCGTGCCCCAACTGAGCAACGGCGATTTGATGATCGGCATGGCGCGTGAGGGCACGATCATCATGATGCCTTCGGGCAACGGCACCAGCTTGCCTTGTTTCCAGATGTAGGTGGTGCGCTGATGATCGTTCGATCCGATCACCTGATCCTCGAGGCCGAGTTCCTTGATCAGCGCGAAGGCATCCGGTTTTGCGGAAAGAAAACTATCGGGGCCGCATTCGAGCGTGCAGCCCGAGGCGATGCGCGTATCGATCACTCCGCCCGGCCGCTTCCTGCCGTCAAACACAGTTGCGGCGACGCCAGCGCGGGAAAGATCATAGGCCGCGGAAAGGCCGGAGATTCCGGCACCGACGATGATGACTTTCTTGTGCGCCACTTACGGCTTGAATTCGCGAACGATTTCGACGCAGGCCTTCACGTTCTCCACCGGCGTTTCCGGCAGAATCCCGTGACCCAGGTTGAAGATGTGCCCCGGACGAGTGCCCGTGCGCTTCAGCAATTCATGCACGCGCAGCTTCAGTTCCGGCAGCGGAGCCAGCAGCACCGCCGGGTCCAGGTTGCCCTGCACGGCCGAGCGATAGCTGATATCCATCCATGCCTGATCGATATTGACGCGCCAATCGACACCCATCACATCGCCACCGGCGGCATGCAGTTCCCGGAAAAAACCCGCCGCGCCCGTACCGAAGTGAATCACCGGAACGCCCGCCGCGCGGATGCGTTCAATCAACGCGCGCGAGTAGGGGGCCACGTAGCGCACATAATCATCCGGACCCAGGGCGCCCACCCAGCTATCGAAAACCTGCACAATGCGCACGCCCGCGGCCACCTGCATCACCGCGAACGATCCCAGCACGTCCACCAGTTTGCCCATCAGACGGCGCCACAGCGTCTCGTCGCGGTACATCATGGTCTTCGTCTTGAGAAATGACTTCGACGGCCCGCCTTCAATCATGTAGCTGGCCATCGTAAACGGCGCGCCCACAAAACCGATCACCGGAACACGTCCAGCCAGCGCGCGAACCACCTGCTGCACCGTCTCGCCCACGTAGCCCAGATCGTCGGTGTTGGAAATCGAGAGGCTATCGACGTCATTCGACGTCCGCACCGGATTGTCGATCACCGGTCCCTCGCCCTGGGCAAAGCGCAGTTTCAGGCCCATGGGTTCCACCGGCAACAGCAGATCCGCGAAGATGATCGCGGCGTCCACGTCCAGCACTTCAATCGGTTGCAGTGTCACCGCGGCGGCCAGGTCCGGGCGCTTGCAGATATCGAGAATCCCGTGCTTGGCGCGGATGTCCCGATACTGCTTCATATAGCGGCCTGCCTGTCGCATAAACCACACCGGGCGAACGTCAGTCGGCCGGCGGCGGCAAGCATCAAGAAAACGGCTGTTCATCGGAGGAACGCGCATGTAATGTCCAATTCGCTTCGAACCGGTCCGCCCCTGGGGTCAAAGCGCTTTCTAGATGCCGCGCCTTGCCAAACCGGACTATGACCGGGCAATGTGCTGTATTAGCTTAAACTTAGCACACGGGAGTCTACGAGGCAGTATTTTTTTCGGATTTTGGACGTCCCCGGCGGATTCTCTTCAGAATCTGCGGAGCCCGCGCCCCCAGCCCGGCGGAAAGGGCGGCGATGAAGTGCAATTCCGGGGTCTTGAACAGCTGGATTCGTTCCGCTAACTGGTGTCTTAAGAACTGTTTAGCATGTTCCAAGGCATCTAGCGTTGCGGCCTGTTCCTTCTCCGTGCCGGCCAGCACCAACTGGACGTGCGCCTGGCGATAATCCGGCGAAACATGAACCTCGGAGATGGTCACTTGGCCAATCCGGGGGTCGGATAGCTCGTAATTGATCATCTCTTCCAGTTCTTCCCGGACAGTCTCCGAGACTCGTTCGTTGCGATGCGGGTCCAAACCACAGGATACCCCCCAAGCGGTGTGGGAAACAACGCAGTTTCTTTCCCTGGAGACGATTGGCATTTCTGGATCGCTGAAATCGCGAGCCTTCCTAAACGGAGCGCGAATTGCTGAGTTTCCATCAGCAGTCGAAAAGCAGTACGGAGGAAGGAGCTTTTTTATGCGAATCCTATTGGTGGCCGCAATCGCCGCGGTCCTTGGCATGACGGCTTGGGGGCAGAATGCCAAACCGAACGAGCCGATTCCGATGACGTTCGCTCTGTCCGGCGCGGAAATGTACAACACTTGGTGCGCCTCCTGTCACGGAGCACTGGGCAAGGGCGATGGCCCAACGGCGGCGGCGCTCAAAACCAGGCCGACGGATCTGACCATGCTCGCCAAACACAACAGCGGCAAGTTCCCCACCGATCGGGTGCGCGGATACATTGAAGGCGCAACTATTGTTCCCGCGCACGGCTCGCGCGAGATGCCGGTGTGGGGCGCTTTCTTCCGCAGAATTGGCGATGAGAAAGCCGTCACCTACCGCCTGGTGACGCTGACGAATTACGTGGAGAGTCTGCAGGCGAAGTAGCCGCACGTGGCGTGAGGTGCGGGGCAGCGGATTCGTGTTGTCTACGGCTGCAGTCCCAGTTCCTTCAGAACGCCGTCGGCGTGCTGCACTTTGAGCAGCCACTCCAGGAACCGGACGTCCACGCTGATGTTGCGTGCGACGTCCGGGTTATATCCGAAATCATTGGCCACGTTTTCCCACGGCCGGTCGAAGTTGATCCCTACCAGTTCGCCTTTGCCATTCACCACCGGGCTGCCCGAATTGCCGCCGGTAGTATCCAGGTCAGCGAGAAAGTCGATCGGAACCTCGTTCGCCTTCGCGGTCTTCGCGGCATCCAGCAGAAACTTCGGGATATCGAAGGGTTCCTGGCCGGTGTATTTTTCCACCAATCCCGCAAGAGTTGTCTGTGGTGTGTAGTAAACACCATCGCGCGGCGAGTAGCCTTTGATCTGACCGAAGGTCACGCGCAACGTACTGTTGGCATCAGGGGCCACTGGTTTTCCGGCATGCACGATCACGGCTTTCCGCCATTCGGGACGGAGCCGCGCGATCGCTCCATTGGTTGCCTCGCCCGCGGCACGCCGTGCGAGCAGATCCGGCTCCAGTTGAAACGCAATGTTCAGCATCGCGTCATTGCGAGCGCGCAACTGCGCTGTGGATTCGTCGAACATCTTCATGCGCTCGGCGAGATCGTTTACTTTAGAGGCCGCGGCAATCTTCGATGCGTCCGCGGAGTCCTTGCTCAGGATGCCCGCCTGCTGCGCCCGCCCCAGCCACCAGGAAAGCAACGCGGTATCGGCGGCAGCGAAGTAGCTTTTTTGATCGCGCTCAAATATGGCGCGCAGTCGCGGCAGGTCGCGGTCCTGGAATCCCGGTTCACGCTCGGCATCGGGCTTTTGCCGCTCGCCCGCCAATCGAACTAGCAGCGTTGCGTGTTTTAGCAGTAACGACCCGTTCGTTGTGATCGCTAAAAGGAAATCGCGGTCGGCGATCTTGCGGCGCTCCTCTGCCATTCGGTCCAACTCTTTTTTTGCCGCGAGCGCACCCGCAAACTGCGCACGGGAAGACGCCCACGCCACCACGGCATCGTCCTGCTCGCGCTGCTTGTCGATGATCCGTCCGCGATCGAGCGCGGCAATCTGCCCCATGGCGTTGGTATGCGTGTTGTTCAGGCTCTTGAGCGTGGCCGCGACCGCGATGGAACCTTCCTGACTCTTCTGCGTGGTCTCTTCGAGGGTCCGGATCCACTGCCCGTAGACATCACGCGCCATCTCAAAGCGCAATTTTTCATTCCCCATCTCATCCGCCGTCATCGAGCGGAACGTACGCCCTGGATACCCCATCAACATGACGAAATCGCCAGGCTTGACGCCGGTGGGCGAAACAGGAAAGTAAAACTCGGGCACGTAGGGCTTGCCGTCCTTGTATGCGCGGGCGATGGCGAAGTCGCCCACATGGCGCGGCCAGTGAAAGTTATCGGGTTCGCCGCCGAATTCGCCGATGGTGCGCGGAGGCGCGTAGACCAGGCGGATATCGGACAGCTCCATCGTTTCAATCAACGTGTATTGCAAGCCGCCGTCGAACACGGCCACGTTGCAGCGGGCGCCCGCGGATTTTTCGCACTCGGCGACCAAAGCCTTGCTTTTCGCGTCGAGAGCCTTGCGCCGTGCAAGGTCGTCGGCATTCGCAGGGATTGCTGCGTTCATCGGCGCGGTGACGTCGGTGAACTTGCGTGGAACCGTGATGCGCGTGGTGCGGTCGGGCAATTCGTCGGCTCTAGTGCCCGCGATAAATCCCGTGGCGATCAGATCGCGATCCGGGCGGCTGTGTTCCTGAATCAGTCCGAACAGGCAATGGTGATTTGTGAGAATCAGCCCTGTTGCAGAGACAAAACTGGCCGAGCAACCCGGCAGCGCGATGGCGCCGGCGAGCAACCCGGTGCCCTTTTGGGGATCCCACAATCGCGAGACAGGCAATTGCAGCCCCTGCTGCTTCAGCCACGCCTGATCGATCTCGAGAACCTGCTGCGGCGTCCACTTGCCTTCGGCGGCATGCAGCGCACAGGCGGCAAGCACGCCCAGCGCGATGATTGGGACCCTCCGGCTTCGCATACAATAAAAATCGCATGAAATTGGCCGTTCTGCTTGGGTTGGCTTTTCTGGTGGCGCCGGGGGGCGCCAGTGCGCAGCCGCTGCGCGTGTATTCGGAGTTCGTCAAGATCGACGCGGCGGGCAACGTCGTGGCGCCGGAGAGTCCGCGCGAAATCCTTTCGCCCGCCATCGCCCGCAACGCATTTGCGACGTTTCAGATCGTCATTCAGGTTCCACCCGATACTCCTTACACGCTGCGAATGGGCCTGAATCCAGAGAACGCCGTGAAGTACACGTTCTATCGCGAGACGGATGAAAAAACACCAGACGGGCCGAGGCTCGAAGCCGTTTCCGAGTATTACGAGGACTCCGTCACCCGCGTGATATGGCTCGATTTATGGATGGACAAGGACGCTCCGGTGCGCCGCATCAAGGTGGAGCCGCAGTTATTCATCAACGACGATTGGGTGATTTATCCCATGGAAATGCGCGTTCGCGATCCGCAGGTGCCCGATAGCGCCGCAAAAGGCAGCGGAGTTCTGGAGCCCTTCGCCGTCATGCAGGCCGCGCTGTGCCGCAAGCCGCTACCTGTGGCATCCACACCCGTCGTGCTAACCGCCGCATCGCTGCGCTACCGGAACGCGCTGCAGGATCTGGCGTTCGCGGAATCGGCGGTGGCGTCCGATAAAGAAGAGATGAAAAAACGCCTGGGCGGCTGCGAAGCGAAAGTCCCCGCCAGTCCCGAAACCTACTTGCGCGTCCGCGATTACTTCTTCACTCCGTTGTGGATGAAAGTGAAGGGGAACTGACTCTCTCCCGTGGGGCGGAATGGAAATCCGCCCCATGTTTCGCGAATTTGGATGCGCCTGCTAGACTAGTAAGTTCGTGCCGGTAAAACCACGGCGCGATTCCCAAGCGAGCGGCTGCTCTTCAGCCGTTCGAAGTGCATAGCACCCGTTGGAGCGGCCCGGTCCGGAGCGCACAGCGAAGCGTTGTGCGCGATTCAAGATGGAGAGGTGGCCGAGTGGTTGAAGGCGCACGCTTGGAAAGCGTGTTTAGGGGAAACTCTAACGAGGGTTCGAATCCCTCCCTCTCCGCCAG
>JBEBGM010000090.1:0-4598 GCA_040081455.1 Bryobacteraceae bacterium | reverse complement strand
GCCAAGTGCGTCGGTCCAGCCTGAAATACGGAAGGGAGGCGCTCCGATTATGTGGAACCGCCGCAAAGAAGAAGATACTCCAAAGCCGGCGTTCACCCCGCCGCCGCCGTCGCAACTCGCTAAAGAAGGCATACCGATGTCCACGCTGCCCGCCAGGAGCAGCGAACCCGTTCAGGAAGTCAGCCGCCCCGGAGGGCCCGCCGTGCTTGGTAAATCCGTCATTGTGAAAGGCCAGATCTTTGGCCGCGAGGATCTGACGATTGATGGTGAAGTGGAAGGAACCGTCGAGTTGCAGGAACACCGCCTGACGATTGGCCCGAACGGCAAGGTGTCCGCCGCCGTGAAGGCGCGCGAGGTAGTGGTGCTGGGCACCATTCACGGCAACGTCGAAACCCGCGACAAGATCATGATCCGCAAGGACGCGAAGCTGGTAGGCGATATCCGCACGGCTCGCATTGAGATTGAAGATGGGGCCTATTTCAAGGGCAACATCGACATCGTGCGCGCCGAACCGAAACCTGCCGCGGCGCCGGCGGCTACCCCAGCGGCGGCTCCGAAACCGCAGGCCGTGGCGGGCCCGACCAGCCCCGCATCCACATCACCGGCTCTGGCTGCCGGAGCAGGTGATGTGAAGCGCTAGTGGCGCCATCGCACACAGGATTCGAAACCAGACAGAGCCACGGCCTGGACCAGTTCTGTTCGTCCCTCGAAGATCGTCCGGGGATGTACATCCTCGATTTTGCGGGTGCCAGCCAGTCAACGGTTAGCTTCATTACGAACTACGGCCACCGGCTATACTCGGACGATTTCATCCATCAATTGGACGATAGCTTCGGGCGCGAAGGTAACTTCTTCGAAAATCAGTCGAATCCGCTGTTGACCTCGCGGTTCCTGGATACCTCTTTGGATTTCGACGATCAGGCCTTCGATGGAGCACTGGTGTGGGATTCGTTGCAATTCCTGGCTCCGCCGCTTTTGCAGACGGTTGTGGGGCGATTGCATCGCATCTTGAAGCCCGGGTCGAATCTGCTCGCCATGTTTCATGCGGAAGAGCGCGTGGATGAGATGCAGACGTATTCCTATCGCATCCACGATCACAAAACGATTCTGCTGGGCTCGCGCTACCGCCGGAAGCCCGCGCAAATTTTCAATAACCGGGGACTCGAAAAACTGTTCCAGGATTTTGCGTCGGTGAAATTTTTCCTGACGCGGGATCATTTGCGGGAAGTGATTGTGAGGCGGTAGGGTTAG
The DNA here is from genome assembly GCA_040081455.1 of Bryobacteraceae bacterium. GTDB lineage: Bacteria > Acidobacteriota > Terriglobia > Bryobacterales > Bryobacteraceae > Palsa-187. The sequence continues at coordinate 3,347 of JBEBGM010000090.1, read as the reverse complement.
AAAGTTGCCTACTCGCCAACAAGAAGATAGTCCATAAAAGCATCTGCGCGCCTTTGTGTCTCTTCCCGCCCTCGCCTTATACTGCCTAGAAGGAGTCTCCTTGTCCCTCGAAGACGATCTTTTAGAGCAACGTGTAAAGAGAACCGCGGAAATTTCGGCGCTCGGGTTTAAGCCATACGGGCAGCGGTTTGATTTCACGCACACGGTTCCCCAGATTTTGGCGACGCAGAGCGCCAGGACCGGAGAAGAGCTGGAAGCCGAAAAGCCGCAGGTGAAACTGGCGGGGCGGCTCCTGAATCCGCGCCGCATGGGCAAGGCCGGGTTCTTCCACTTGCAGCAGTCAGGCGAGCGCCTTCAAGTGTACGTGCGCAAAGACGCCGTCAGCGAACGCGATTATTCGCTCTATCAAATCCTGGATGCAGGCGATGTGGTGGGCGTCGAAGGCTACCTCTTCCGTACGCGCACCGGTGAGTTGAGCGTTCACGCGGAGAAGCTGACGTTCCTCTCGAAGATCCTGCTGCCGTTGCCGGAAAAGTGGCACGGGCTGGAAGATGTGGAGATCCGCTACCGGCAGCGTTATTTGGATTTGATTGCGAATCCGGAATCGCAAAAAGCTTTTGTCACGCGCGCAAAGATCATCAGTTCGCTGCGGCGGCAACTCGAAGACCGCGGCTTCATGGAAGTGGAGACGCCGATGATGCAGCCGCTCTACGGCGGCGCAGCGGCGAGGCCGTTTGTCACGCATCACAATACGCTCGACATGGATTTGTACCTCCGCATTGCGCCGGAGTTGTACCTGAAGCGCCTGATCGTCGGCGGCCTGGAGCGCGTCTACGAAATCAACCGCAACTTCCGCAACGAAGGCATTTCCACATCGCACAATCCTGAGTTCACGATGCTGGAGTTCTACCAGTCCTACACCGATTACCAGGGCTTGATGGAATTCACATGCGAATTCCTGAAGCAGGTGGCGATTGATGCCACAGGTTCCGCGGTGGTGGAATACGATGGCCGCACGCTCGACTTCGGCAACATCAAGCGCATGTCCATGCAAGAAGCCGTGGGTGCGGAAGTGCCGCTCTACGGGCACGCTCTTGTGGAAGCCTTCGAGCGCAACGTGGAGCCGAAGCTCTATGAGCCGACGATCATCTACGATTTCCCGGTGGAAGTTTCTCCGCTCGCGAAGCAGAAGGCCTCAGACCCGGCGTTTGCCGAACGTTTTGAGATTTTCGTGGCGGGCATGGAGATCGGTAACGCCTACACCGAGTTGAACGATCCCGAGGAGCAGCGCCAACGCTTCGAAATGCAGATGGAGCTGAAGAAAGCCGGCGACGACGAAGCGCATCAGATGGACGAAGACTACATCCGCGCGCTGTCGTACGGGATGCCGCCGACGGGCGGAGAAGGCATCGGCATTGATCGTTTGACGATGCTGTTGACGAATTCGAAGTCAATCCGCGATGTGATTTTGTTCCCACTCTTGCGCCACGAGGGTGAAATCGGATTGGCGGACAAATTAAAAAAGCTGGCTTCTGGCTCCTAAGCCCGGCCCTCTATGTTTGAACTCTTCGTTGCTCGCCGGTACTTGCGTGCGAAACGCAAGCAGGTGATGATCTCCGTCATCACGGTGATCTCCGTGATCGGCGTCGCGGCGGGAGTGATGGCGTTGGTTGTTGCGCTGGCGGTCAACAACGGGCTTCGCAATACATTTCAGAAGAGCCTCTTGGGGGCGACGGCGCATGTCTCGGTTCTTGAAAAGGAGCCGGGGCCGGGCATTGAAAATTGGGAGCCATTGGCCGATCAGCTCCGCAAACTGCCGAATGTGAAATCGGCAGGGCCCGCGTTATATGAGAGCGGATACTTGAGTGGGCCCGTGCAGGGCTCCGGCGTCGCAGTGAAGGGAATCGACGTGCGTCCTGGAGCGGCGATGCCGGATTCGGTGAGGCGCTTGAAATCGGGTTCCGTCGACGGGCTGCGCGAAGAAGGCGATTTGCCGGGGATCGTGCTGGGCGTGCGGCTGGCGGAAAATATCGGTGCGGTGGTGGGGAAGCAAGTGACGCTCACTGTGCCCAATGGTCAACTGACTCCGTTTGGTCCGCGGCCCACCTATGTGCGCATGCGCGTTGCGGGGATTTTCGAATCGGGCTTCTTCGATCTCGACGCCAACTGGGCGTTCATGTCGCTGCCTGCGGCGCAAAAAGCCTTCGATTTGGCCGACGTAGTCAATAGCATCGAGCTGATGCTGGACGATATCTATCAAGCTCCACAGGTTGCGACCGCGGCGGATCGGGTGATCGGCCCGAAACTTGCGGCGACCACATGGGGCGAACAGAATAAACAGTTGCTGAACGCGCTCTCGATGGAGCGCGTCATTACTGTGATTACGATCGGCCTGATCCAACTGGTGGCCGCGCTGAATATTTTGATCACGCTGGTGATGATGGTGATGGAGAAGCACCGCGACATCGCGATCCTAATGTCCATGGGTGCGAAGACGAAGCAGATCCGCAACGTTTTTGTGTATGAAGGTGCGCTGATCGGGGCGGTGGGAACGGTGATCGGGCTGATTGTGGGCTATGCCCTTTGTTACTTTGCCGACCGCTACCAGTGGATTCAGCTGGATCAATCGGTGTACTCGATTTCCTACGTCCACTTCGAACCCCGCGCCTTCGACGCCATCTGGATCGCCGCAGCCGCCATGACGGTCAGCCTGATCGCGACGCTATTTCCAGCCCACAGCGCCACGAAGATCGCGCCGGTGGAGGCTCTGCGGTACGAGTAGTACGGCCCTTCGCCTCATTGACACCCCCCGCGGCCCCTCATTATCATGAATATCGGCGAAAGTGGCCTGTTGGCGCTCGCAGATGAGTGCTAACCTAACGACAGTTTCGCTCGTCTGTATTGGTTGCCGAAGTTGCTCATTTCAGGGTCTCTCAGCCCGGCGGATGGGTAGCGTGTGCAGCGGCCGTTCGCTCTAGGCGGCGCGAGAAAGTGAATCGCGGCTTTCCGGGAAGTTGAAAGAGGCCGGGTTCCGTCGACGAAAACACACATATGATCAAAGTTGAAGGACTGACTAAGCGGTATGCCCGCCATGTCGCGGTCGATAACGTCTCCTTTGAGGTCGAGAAAGGCCAAATCGTTGGTTTTCTTGGACCTAACGGCGCCGGTAAGACCACGACGATGCGCATTTTGACGTGCTTTATGCCCCCTACGGCGGGCTCGGCCACGGTCGCGGGCTTCGATGTGATCGATCAGCCGATGGAGGTCAAAAAGCGCATCGGCTATCTGCCTGAAACGCCTCCGCTGTATCCGGAAATGGAGGTGGGCGAGTACCTGCACTTTGTCGG
>JBEBGM010000027.1:0-56766 GCA_040081455.1 Bryobacteraceae bacterium | reverse complement strand
GGATTGGTTCTACTGGGCTTCGTCGGCCGACGGTCCGTAGATGGACGGAACCGGGATGTCATTGAGGCGCAAGTAGACGGAAAGCTGTCCTCGATGGTGCATGTTGTGATTAAGGACGAAGGAACGCACGACCACGATCTTGGGCATGGTGTGCAGGACAGTGGCACCGTTCACCAGGGACCAGTTCTGCATATAGGCCTCGTCAGGAGCGGCCGCGATGGCCGCGCGGGCCGCGGCGACGTTGCGGTCAAAGGCGGCTAATAGTTCGGCGCTGGACGTCGCATGAAAGGGCTTATATTCGGTGGCAATGTCGAGGGTGTCTTTGGCAAAGGTGTTGACGGCCCAGGTAGGCATTTCCGCGAGGTGGGATGCCAGTTTGCCGAACTCCATGGAGCGGTCATGGGGTTTCCAGCCGAATTTATCTTCCGGAACGCGTTCCAAACACTTCCGGGTGGTTGCCATCTCGTGATCGAATTCAGGCAAGAGAGCGGCGCTAATAGACATAAGAGATTTTCCTCCGTGCAGGTGGTGTGGGAATTCTGGAGCCGAAGGCAAACCGGCGTCCGAAACCCTTCGCTGCCGATGATAGCGCGAATCAGAGGCAGACCGGCGCAATGGGCTCGTGCGGTATCATGACAACAGAAACGTTGGAGCCACGCGAGTTCCGCGCAATGGAAAAAATTGGGCGTTATAAGATCCTCGGCGAACTAGGCCGCGGTGCGATGGGTGTAGTTTATAAGGCCCAAGACCCCGCGATCGGCAGGATGGTCGCGGTCAAAAGTATCCGGCTGGATACACTTGCCGACGATTCCGAACGGGATCGCATGCGCGAACGTTTGTTTCGCGAGGCCCAATCGGCGGGCATCCTTTCGCATCCGGGCATCGTGACGATATACGACATTGCCGAGGAAAATGGCATGGCGTTTATCTTCATGGAGTTGGTAAACGGGCCGCCGCTGGACAGGCTTCTTAAGGCCGACCGCGCTCCCGACAAAGCAACAATTCTCAGCATCATGCGCCAAACGGCGGCGGGGCTGGATTTTGCGCACAAAAAAGGCATTGTTCACCGCGACATTAAGCCGGCGAACATCATGGTGCACGAAGATGGCACGGCGAAGATCACCGACTTCGGCGTGGCGAAGATCGTCTCTCAGCAAATGACGCGAGCCGGGACGATCATGGGGACTCCCAGCTACATGTCGCCCGAGCAGGTGCATGGCGGTGAAGTCTCCGGGCGGACGGACCAGTTTTCGTTGGCGGTGATCGCATATGAAGTACTGACTGGCGAGAAACCGTTCACCGCGGAATATCTTCCAACGCTGCTCTACAAGATTGTGCGCGACGACCCGACGCCGCCACACCGGCTGAATCCTACGCTGATGCCGATTGTGGAAACGGTGATGAGCAAGGCGCTGGCAAAGGATCCCGCGCATCGCTACGAGACCTGCGTGGAGTTTGTGGACGCGCTGGCCGCGGCGTGTGCAGCATCGGAGAACTGGGTACCGCTATCGCGGGGGTCGATGCAGAACATGCCGACGATCGCCACGAGCGATCCTCGGGCGGATATGGCGGAAACGGTGATGGAATCCCTGCCTGGGACGGTGATTTTGCCGCCGGAGCAGGTTCCATCGGTTGCAGCGGTGAACCCAACGAGCGCACCGGCAACAGCGCCCGCAGAACCACCAAAGGCAGCGGAGCCACCGAAGGCAGCGGAACCGGCAAAGTCCGCGGAGCCACGGAAGGCAGCGGAACCGGCAAAGAAGGCAGAGACGGCTCCCCCACCGGCAACCGCGGTGAAACCGGCATCGCCCGAATCCTCCGATATGCCGACGCAGGCCATGCCGATTCACAAGCCTGCGACGGCCAGTTCTGACGCGCCCACGCAAGCGGTTCCTGTGAAGAAACCGACTCCGGTCGCGAACTCGGACATGCCGACGCAAGCGATGCCGGTGCATAAACCGGCGCCGGCGGACTCAAACGCACCCACGCAGGCGATACCTGTGCAGAAACCCGCAGGCAAGCCCGGTGTTCAACCTTCCGAAGTTCGCACGGAGGAAATGCCGCTCGCGAAAGCCCGGCAGGAGCCGCTGCCTTCGAAGAGCAGCAAGAGTGCCCCAAAAACAAAACCTGCGGAAATGGGTTCCGAAGCAAAGCAGGCGGAAGCTAAGCCGGTGGAGGCAAAGCAGCCGGAGCCTATGCGGCTTCCGTTCAAAGATTCGGAAGCGAAGGCTACTTCGAGTGGGAACGGGCTGCGGAACGGATTGATCGCCGCCGGTGTTGTTGTCGTGGCAGCAGCGGCATTCTTCTTTATGCGCGGCTCCTCGGAGCCCGTGGCGGCACCGGCTCCGGAAGCGACAACGCAATCGCCGGAGTCCGGATCGGCAGCATCGGGCGCGGCAACACCGGGAACACAGGCACCGGCAACACCCGCTCCGGTGGCAACGGCTGCTCCGGCCGCTGCGGTGCCGGCGATACCTACGGCGCCGAAGGCTCCTCCACAGCCTACTGAAGCGGCGTTCGAGGTTACAGCAGGGCCGACGGGCGTGAGCGTTGTTTTCGACAATAATCCGGAAATACGGTGCACGGCACCGTGTTCGATCAACCTGCCGGTTGGCCGCCACACGCTGCTCGCCAAGCGGGACGGCTTCCGGGAAGCGCAACGTGTGTTCACGTTACCGAAGGATACGGGTCTTTTCCTGCAGATGGAGGCGACGGGTGGCACGCTGAGTCTGGTCACCACTCCTCCGGGACTGACCTTCACGGTGGATGGACAAGAACAGGCGCGCAAGACGCCCGTGAGCATTCCGCTCTCGGTAGGGAATCATCGAGTGCAAGTTTCGCGTGGCAACGACAAGCAAGAGTTCAATGTTGAGATCCGGGACGGTGTGGTGACGCAACGGTCCTTGGAATGGGGCCAATAGCGGCGGGGCTTCCACGCGGTTCTTTCCAACTAAAGAGATCTGCCGAACTTCGGCTAGTCGTGTGCCGAGGCGTCGAGGAATGCGCGCAAGCGGTGGCTGCGGCTGGGGTGGCGGAGTTTGCGCAGCGCCTTGGCTTCAATCTGGCGGATGCGTTCGCGCGTAACGGCGAAGTGCTGGCCGACCTCTTCCAGAGTGTGCTCGCTGCCATCCTGCAGGCCGAAGCGCATTTTGATGATCTTCTCTTCGCGTGGCGACAGCGTTTTCAGGACTTCCGCGGTTTGCTCGCGGAGGTTGAGATTGATGACGGCCTCCGACGGCGAGACGACGCGGCGGTCGATGATGAAATCGCCGAGATGAGACTCTTCCTCTTCGCCCACTGGAGTTTCGAGCGAGATGGGCTCCTGAGCGATGCGCAGGACTTTGCGGACCTTACCGACGGGCAGATCCATTTTTACAGATAGCTCTTCAGTGGTTGGTTCGCGGCCGAGATCCTGCTGCAACTGGCGCTGCATGCGCACCAATTTGTTGATGGTCTCGATCATGTGCACCGGAATGCGGATGGTGCGGGCCTGATCGGCAATGGCACGGGTGATCGCCTGGCGCACCCACCACGTGGCGTAGGTGGAGAACTTGTAGCCGCGCAGGTAATCGAACTTATCGACGGCTTTCATCAGGCCGATGTTGCCTTCCTGAATGAGATCGAGGAATTGCAGACCGCGGTTGGTGTAGCGCTTGGCGATGGAGACAACCAGGCGGAGGTTCGCCTCGATGAGCTGCTTCTTTGCGGCTTCGGCTTCCTGTTCGCCGCGTTCGACGATCTGCAGGGTGCGACGGAGTTCGGCGGAGGTTGCGCCCGATTCTTCTTCGAGCTGCTGAATGCGCTGGCTATGGGTGCGAAGGTCCTTGCGTAGCGCGGTTGCGGCTCCGGCAGCACCTTCGGCCTGTTCCACTTTACGCTGAACCTTTGCGATCTCGCGTTCGATGGGCCGCAGCTCATCGACAACGCGGCGCAGGCTGATTGCGAGCGCGCGGCGGGTGGATGAGCTAAACGCAATGCCGCGGATCAAGCGGGACACGCGAACCATCGAGCGCGCCAGGTCCCAACGCAGCGAGCGGTGCATTTTGGGCTTCATGCTGCGCGAGACGGCCTGCAATTTCTGACGGAACTGCTGCGCTTTCTTGTAGTGCTTTTCGATTTCGACGATCGTCGCAGCCAAATCCTGAATGTGCTGCACCAGTTCCTCGTCGGCGACGACGAGTTCCGGCATGATCAGGATCTCGCGAATACACGCGGGATCTTTTTCAATTTCTTCCGGCAACAGGAGGATTTCGCGAATGACGAGCGGCGAGCGGGACAGAGCTTTACGGACGGCGGCCTGGCCGCGTTCGATGCGTTTGGCAAGTTCAATTTCGCCTTCGCGAGTCAGCAGGGGAACCGAACCCATCTCGCGCAGATACATGCGGACGGGGTCGTGTGTTTTCTCGGCGAAGTCAGGTCCAACTTCGACATCGCCCAGTTCTTCGGTTTCTTCGGGCTTCTTATCGAATTCAGCTTTTGGTTCTTCGAGAATTTCGACGCCGGCGGTGTCGAGTTCGGTTAGAAGATCGTCGAGTTCGCGGCCACCCGGATAGTCGTCGGCGAGCAGATCGTTGACTTCGTCATAGAGGACGTAGCCCTTCTGCTTGCCTGCGGTCATCAATTGCTTGAGCCGCCCGAATTTGTCCTCGCCTGCCACGCTCCCTACGATTGCCCCCGATACTTAGCGCTTGTCATCCAGAACGCTGTCATCCAGAACGCTTCGCGTCCCACCCAGACGCCACTAGTTTACAACACCAATGTACATGACCACGCTCGGCAATGCCCTCAATCTCTGCCGATTGGCTTTACCCAAACGCATTGCCTGCATCAGCTTCCAGCCGGCTTAATTCCGCCATCCACCGCAGTGCTTCTTCGAAACGTCCGTCGCGCTCCGCGGCCTTAACTTTGGCACGCATCTCGTCGAGTTGGCGCTTGCGGTCGTCGATGTCTAACCGGCGCAGGCAGGCCTCGGCCTGAGACAGACATGCCTCGTCGTCACCTATCTCATCGGCCGAGGAAACCTCGTGCAGTAGGTTGCGGGCCGGCTCCGGCAGTCGGGCGTCCAATCCGGAGAACGTAACCTGTTGACCTGACGAATACATCTGCAGCAGAGTTTCGAAGATCTCCCGGGTCATAAATGCCGCCGCCAATCCAGGAGAAGAAATGCGCGGCAACACGTGTTCCCGCGTCAATTCGCTGGAAAGCAGCGCATTGAGCAAGATACGTTCGACAGCAGGGATTTCGACGCGCGGCGGGCGGTTTTCTTTATGCCCGGGCGTGCGGCGCTCAGCGGCGGCGCGCTTGAATTGATCGAGAATGAGGCCCGGCTCGACTCCGAGATATCCGGCGATGTCGCTGGCGACGGCGGCGCGCTCAAGTTTGTCGTTCAATTTTTGCACGGCGGGCATCAGATATTTGAGAGCGTCCATGCGGCCGTCAGAGGAACGCATGTCGAACTTGGTGCGGGCGCGATCAGCCAGCCAGTGGAAGTAGCCGCTGGCGGAATCGAGCTTTGCGCAGTAGGCTTCGGGTCCAAAGCGTTTGACGAATTCGTCGGGATCGAGCTTTACCCCATCGGGACCGCCGCCGAGGGCGAGGACGCGCACGTGCATGCCTTCGTCGAGAAGAAGCTGAATGGCACGCTCGGCCGCGTTCGCTCCGGCGTCGTCCGGATCGAAATTGACGATGACGGTATCGGCGTGGCGGTGAATGGCGCGCACCTGCAGGTTGGTGATCGCGGTGCCGCAACTGGCGACCACTTCCCTGATACCGGCAGCGTAGACGCCGATGACATCCATGTAGCCCTCGACAAGAATGGCGCGATTCGCCTTGCGCATGCCGTCGCGGGCGCGGTGGAGGTTATAGAGCGTGGAGGTCTTCTTGTAGATCGGCGTTTCCGGTGAGTTGAGGTACTTCGGCTGCTCGTCGCCTTGCAGGGCGCGTGCGCCGAAAGCGATGACTTTACCGGACTCGTTGTGAATGGGAAACATGAGGCGGCCACGAAAGGCGTCGTAGAAACCGGTTCCCTCGGTGCGTTTGCGAACCAAACCGGAGGCTTCGATTTGCGCCGCGGTGAAGCGGCCATCGCTGAAGCGGCGCGTCAGGGCCTGGCCGGTTGGATCGGAATAGCCGAGGCCGAAGGTGTCGATGATGTCCTGTGTGACGCCGCGTTTGGCGAGATAGGCGCGCGCGATTTCGCCTTGCGGTGAACGGAGGCCGTCGCGAAAACTCTGCACGGCGATTTCGTGCATTTCGAGAAGGGCGGCACGATGACGGGAATCGGCATCGGCGTATTCGTTGCGGGCGGGCATGGGCACGCCGTTGCGCTCGGCCAGGAGTTTGAGCGTCTCCGGAAAAGTGAGCCCTTCCACTTCCATCACGAACTTCAGGGCGTCGCCGCCCGCTCCGCAGCCGAAACATTTATAGAACTGGCGCGTTTGATTGACGTTGAACGATGGCGTTTTTTCCTGATGGAAGGGACATAGGCCAAGATATCGTCCGGTGGCTCCGACGCGGCGCAGGCGCACGTATTCGCCGACAACCTTGACGATGTCGATGGAGGATTTTAACTGCTCGACGAAATCCATGTGACTGAATACCGAGCGGGGGAAAACGCGGCCTTCAAGTGCTATCGAGAGACTGACTTCCTTGTCGCAGCCACTCGCATCTCCAAATTATGGCATGCCGGGTAAAAACAAAACGATGATAAAATGATTTTGATGACGGCTGCTGCTCCGATTCGGCTAACCGAACGGCAGGTGGGAGAGTTCAAAGAACGCACGCTGGAAAAGGTGCGCGATGTGACTTGTCCGGTGCACCGTCAGACTCCCCGGGTGAAGTTCCAAGGCACAACACTGCGCGATATGAGTATTCGCATGAGCGCGTGCTGTGACACGCTGATGGCGATTGCGAATCAGAAGATCGCCGGCATCGACTAAGCCAGACTGCTCAACAACAACGCGGCCAGCTTCGCGGCGGAATCAGAGAATCGCTGTGTTCCGGCAAAGGCGCGGGCCGCATCGCCCATTTTGCACCGTGCGGCGTTATCGATCGACAACATTTCAGCGATGGCTGTTCGCAGGCCGGTGGGCGGAACCATACGGCCAAACTCTTCGCGCATCACGCTGCGCGCGCCGTGGTGATCGACGCAGACGGCGGGAAGGCCGGAGGCCAATGCTTCGAGCAAGGTGAGTCCGTAGCTTTCGTGTTTGGAAGGAAAAATGTAGAGATCGGCCAGCGAGAACATGGCCTGTTTGCGAGCACCTGTGACGTGGCCCGCGAAAACGACGCGGGTGCGTTGTAGTTTCGCGGCAAGAGCCTTTAGTTTTTCGAGATGCCGCCGGCCCTGCATGTAAGCGGCGTCGCCACAGATGACGAGCCAGAGGGGGCGCGAAGGGTAATCGGCACGGGCTTCCCATTCGAGGAGCGCGTTGAGCAGAAGGTCCTGCCCTTTTTCCGGTGAGATGCGGCTTAACGTGAGCAGCACCTGAGCGTTGTTCGGGATGCCGAGTTCGCCGCGGAGCGCCGCGGAATCGATAGAGTTCGTGTGTGTGGTGTGGTCCTCGGCCGATGTTATGGCTCCCCACGGCAGGACGTGGATCTTTTCCGCCGGGCACCAGGGATAGCAACGCAAGATCGTCTCGCGCATTTCCGGAGACGGAACGATCAGTCCGGTGGAGTGGCGGACGCTCGATTCCTGCTTTTCCCAAACCAACCTGGCCATCGCGGGCAGAAAGGGCCGCAGGCGGCGGTGCCAACGCACGGTGGTTTCCGGACGCAGCCAGCCTTTGAAATAGATATCGGCAACGTAGGCAACGACGTCCACGTGATAGATGGTGAATACCGGGAACCGTCGCGCGGCAAGTGCGGCGAAATCAGGGCCTTCGGAAACATCGTTGATCAGAACCGCCGTTTGCGCGGGATCCAGACGGAGGATGACTTCCGTGGATGCTTTCTCAAAAGCGCGGCAGAAACGGGCGTAATCGCCTTCGCTGAAATCGACCAGATTGCGGCCAGTGGGCGCACTGGCTCCGAGTATGGCCGGGGTGACTTCGTGCAGACGAAAAGGATTCGTGCGGTGCCACTCCGTGGTGAGATGTTCGAAGACCGCGGCGCCGCCGCCGAGGGGAACGGCTTCGCGGGCAAACCCGCCGTGCGCGGCAGAGTAGACGACCTGCATTGCTTCTGGGACGCGCTAGGGAACGTATTCGATCACAAGCGCGGTGACGTCATCACGAATCGCACCGCCTTCGGAGAAATCGTCCACCGCGCGGATGATGGCTTCATGGAGTTGCACGGCGGACAGCGCGGCATTTTTGCGGAGGCAATCGCGGAGGCGGTCGGTATCAAAGAAGACGCCGTTGGTATCTTCGGCCTCGGTGAGACCGTCGCTGTAGACAACAAGTTTGTCACGCGGATTGAGCCTAACCTGTTGGACTTCGAAGGTGGAGCGTTCGATCATGCCGACCGGCACGGCGGTTGTGTGCAGGGTCTTCAATCGCCCATCGGCGGTCATCAGGAATGGCGCGCAATGGCCGGCGTTGACGTAGGTGAGCACGCCGTCCTGATGCAGGATGCAATAAAAGACGGTGGCGTATTTTTCGCCGCGCGTGCGGTCCAAGAGAAACTCGTTCAAGCGTTCCATCTTGAGGCCGATATGCGAAAGCTCGCCTGATGCCATCAGGAACGTTCCCTGCAACAGACTGGCGAGTAGGGCCGAACTCACGCCTTTGCCGCAAACGTCGGCAACAACGGCAGCCCATGACTCATCGGACATTTGCCGGATATCGAAGTAATCGCCGCCCACCTGGGTGGAAGCAATGCTGGATCCCGCGGCGCGGAACCAGCCGGTGGTGGGCATGTAGACGGGCTGCAGGCTGCGTTGAATTTCGCGGGCGACGCGGAGTTCGCTTTCCATGCGAACTTTGAGGCGCTCCTGTTCGAGCAGCCGGGCATTTTCGAGAATCGTGGATGCTTCGACGGCCAGCGCCTGCAGCAATTCACGGTTGACCCCGGAAAGGTCCGCGGCGGTCTTGCGTGAATCCATGTAAAGGATGCCGGCGGTATCTTCCATTGCGCCGACGGCGCGCGTTTCGTCTTCCCCGCCCCGCAGGCGAATGAGCGGAAGGCACACGACGCTGCGGAGATCGAGGGCCGCAATGGTGTTCTCCGGACGGACGGACCGTTCTTCAAACGGATCGAACGTCATGGACAGCAGATCTTTTCGCGACGCCAGAGCGCGGCGAATGATCGATGTTGGCACACGGAGGTCGCCGGGCGGCAAGGCACGGCGGTCTTTATCGCGCGCGACGGAGATGGTAAGATCCTCGCCGTCTTCGGGCTGCATCAGGAGGAATCCGCGCTCACATCCGGTAACGTTGAGCGCGGCGTCGACCACGGCGGCGAGAATTTCCTGCGTGGAGAGCGAATTCTGGAGCGCGCGGGCCACTTCCATCAGCGAGCGGAGTTTCGAAAGCTCACCGGCCGCGAGCGGACGTTCACCCGAGCCATGCGAGATGTGATCCATGAGGCGATGGATGTCATCCTTCGCGATCAAGAATGTGAGTTGGTAGCAATCGCGGACGCCGAACTCGATCACATCGGAGTTGCGCAATGTGCGGCGCGATACACGTTCGCCGTTGACCCAAACGCCGTGGCGCGAGCCCTGGTCCTGCAAGACGTAGCCGCCGTCTTCCCACAGAACACGCATGTGTTCGCGCGAGATACGGTTGTCCTGCAGCATAAGGCTGTTGCCGGAGTGGCGGCCAACAGTGAAGGGGACGGCATTGACGTCGACTTTCGTGCGCTGTCCGGTGGGGGACACGACGACAAAGACGGCCTCGGGGCGTTCGGTTAGTCCTGTTTCGAAACGGGCATCAGCCATGGGTTGGGCGGGAGGAAGAGCGATGCGGTTCGGGTTTTTCCGCGTTCGCTTCAGCCATTTCCTGTGCGCGCAGCGTTTGGCAATCGGGACAATAGCCGCCGATTTCGGTGCGGGCGCTCACGATTTGAAAGCCGAGGCTGGACTCCACCTGGCGGCGAATGCGCTGAATCGGTTCGCCGAAAAACTCATCGACTTTACCGCAGCGGAGGCAAACGACGTGCGCATGTTCCTGCTTCAGTTTGGTTTCGTAGTAGTGCTGGTCGCCTTCGAAATGCATGAGATCGAGTTCGTCGACAAGGCCACCGGCCTTGAGCATTTTGAGGGTCCGGTAAACGGTAACTCGATTGAGCTTGGGATCGCGCTCCTTGGCCAGTTTGTAAAGGCTCTCGGCATCCAGGTGGCGGCCGGAGCGATCCAGGAGTTCAAGCAGTATCCGGCGTTGGCGCGTCATCCGCACGCCGCGCTCTTGAAGCGAGCTTTGCATTCCAGGCACTGGCATTCCTGAATAGAGAGTACCAAAAACGGAAGCCGAACCGAATCACAAGCTTCGCAAAAGAATTAACCCGCGAATTTGCCGCGACTTGACTGGGCTAAGGAGGCGGAACGGTTGGCGGCGCGGGGTAGCATGTGCGCGAGGAAACCTTCCTCAGGAGCGCTCTTATGACCAAGCCTTACCGTCTCTATTGGGTTCGCCACAAGCGATGCGATTTCGGCACGCCCATGGGTCTTGCGGACTTGGACGCGGGCATCCGGAACCGCGTCGCTGCGTTGACAAATGAAGGAGAGGAAGCGATTCCGGTGCGGCTTCCGTACCTGGATGCGCGCGAGTTGCGGACCCGATCGCAGGCGATGCAATCGCTGCGATTCTTCCGGGATGCGAACGGAATTCGAGGCATTCTGCCCATGCCGCTGGCGGAGGTTCGCGATAAGGCAGCGTGGCTGGCGGCGGGCGATCCGGCATGGAGGGAGGCTCCGGGCGAGGACGATCTGAGCTACGGACGCACTTGGCAGAAAGTTGCGGTAGGCCTGCAAACCGCGCTGCGCCGTTGGATCCCGGAGGCATACTTCGCCGATGTGGAGCGGCTTGAGAATCGCGAAGAATCAAACGCGATGATTGTGTACTCGGTGTGCCGCCCCTTCCCGGGCCGTTCGCGCACGGAGTTCGTCTACGATGTGGCGGATGAGGAGACGATTGAGATGGCGACACGGTGGGTGGGCGCGGCGACACAGCAGGTATTGGCCAAAGCAGAGGCCCGGCTGGCGGAATGCGGGAAGCGTGAGTTGGCGCACCGCTACTCCCCTTTCTGGCATGAAGACGTGATTCGCGCGGTGCGACAGAAGCCGATGCGGTTGATTTCCCTGCTGGGGGATGAAGGGATGCTGATCAATGCGGTGATTCAGTTGGGCGTTGGCGCGGCGAATGGCGACACCAGCGGGGTGAAGCGGTTCGCGCGCATGGCATCGCTGGCGACGCGAACGGTGTTTGGCATGGATTTGCGTCCGCTGCTGCCGCGGGTGCTGGATGAGACAACGCGAATCCTGACGGAAGCGCGGGAAGCGGAAACGGCGCGGGCGGAACGACGGGCGGCTACTTCGAGATCTCGACAGGAATCGTCACATCCACCGTCTTCGGCGCCAGACACATCTTGTCATTGCATGCCTGGTAGCGCAGCTTGCCGGTAGCCAGAGTTAGGCCGGGCGTGGCGCTGGCGGTGGTCTTGAAATGCGTAACGATCTGGAAAGCGTTCGAAAAGATCAGCACCGGTTTTTCGGAAAACCCCAGTTTGACGGACTGCGGCTTCGGGAAATCGACCGATGCGGCTTCCACTTGGCCTGGGGTCCACGTCAGCTTGAGCGGGATCAGGTATTGATCAGCCGGAGCGTTGCTGTTTACGTGATAGCCATCGCGCAACTGAAGCGCGACGACCCCGTCGCCGGTTCCGCCCAGTTTCACTTTGGCCCGCTGTGGAGGCGCGACGCTAAGGACGTTGATCTGGGCGAAACTGAGCGACGGTAACGCCAGCATCGCGGCCAATATCAGCCTTTTTGGGATCTTCGAGAAGCTTGAGAATTTCATTCTGGTAGTCCTGTTTATCGACAAGACCTTCATGATGCGCGGCAATGCGGCCCTGGCGGTCGATGATGAACGAGGTGGGCAACGCATCCACGTTGCCGTAGAGCTGGCCGAGTTCTTCCGAGCCGATCATGACGCGGTAGTTCAGCTTGTGCTCGGTGATGTACGGCTTGACGGACTTCCAGCCATCGTCGTCGAAAGAGACGCCGAGGACGGCGAAGTCGCGGTCCTTGTATTTCTGTTCGAATTCCATGAACCACGGAATTTCGAGCTTGCAGGGTCCGCACCATGTGGCCCAGAAGTTGAGCAGCACCACTTTACCTTTGTAATCAGAAAGCTTCACGGGCGAGCCGTTGACGTCCTTCAAAGTAAAGTCCGGCGCGGGCTTGCGCACGCCTTCCGCGTCTATCGCCGAATCCCCAGAGGTCTGCGAGGCGGCAGGAGGATTACGCATGCATCCGAGCAACAAAACGGTGGCCGCAAACGCCACTAGTGGCACGATTCTCTTTAGCCGGAAGCAAGAGGCATCGATTCGAGTCATCACGCCTTGATTATAAGCGAACCGGCGAGTAAGCCTAGGACTGGCCCTAGAACCGGACAGGCGAGCCGGGTAGAAACTGGGCGCGAAACCAGGCAGCGCGCTTGCGGCGGAAGGCTGCGGGCAGGGTCCATTCGGAGTGGCGGCCGAGCTCCGCGTGAAGATACGCGGCAGAATCGCAGAAGCTTTCGCAAACGTAGCGGCGCCAGCGGACGGTGCGGGCTTGAACATCGGCGCGGCGAAGCTGGTTCTTGCGGGATTCCGCGCTCCAGCCAAGTTCGCCGAAAGCCTTGGAGGCGATCTCTTTCGCCAGATGACGCTCCCAGTCACGGCGGGTGGCGTTGGAGAGGCGGACCCAGACGAAGTGGAAGAGCTCGTGCACCAGAATGCGGTCGAACTCCAGCTTGTCACGGAGGACCCCGGCATCGAGCAGGATCAGGCGCTTGGGGATCGACGTAGCCGCGTGATAGGGACCCAAATCCGGCCGTACCTCAACGCGAACCGGCCGACCGGAGAGAATGGGGAGCACGGAGCGATTAACGCGGCGCGAGGCCGGGCATCTGCGGACCCGAAGGCCGCGGGTTCACAAAGAATTCCGGAGCCTGGATGGCCGGCTGGAATCGCTGGGACATTTCCTTCACCCACTGTCCGAAATGATCCTGGCGGAGTTGCTGCACGATGGTGAGTTCCACAGCACTTTTAGGCTGAGGTGCGATGCTTTCGACGTGAGCAACGATCATGGCGCCCGGCAGGCGAAGCGGCTCACTGAAGTCTCCGGCTTTCAGCGCGAAGATCGCCTTTTTGAAAGCTTCCGGCTGGGAGCCATCGCTGGTGACTGGACCATAATCGCCGCCCTTGGTCTTGGTGGTGGGGTCGTCCGAGTATTCCGCCAAGACCGTCGCGAATTCGGTTCCGGCTTTCAGCTTGGCCAGAGCTTCAGTGGCGAGCGTGCGGGCTTCTTCCTCGGTACGTTGTTTCATTCCCATTTTCGCGATCAGTTCGGCACGGGCTTTCTCTTCGGGGGATGCATTGGCGGCAATAGGCGCACCGAAGGAGATGGAGATGACCTTGAGATTTGCGGCTTGAAAGCGGGCCAGATTCGCGTTGTAATACGCGGTGACGGCATCGACAGTTGGCGTGAAGTGATTCTGTTCGTAGGACAGCATGGCGGCCGCCAGCATGTTTGAGCGCGCGGCTTCCAACTGCTCTTTGAGCGGACTTTCTTCGGCGAGCTTCTTCTTTTCCGCCTCACTGGAGAGGTACCGCATCATGAACAACTGTTGCAGCGCCATGGTTGGGTTCTGTTGGTAAAGGTTCCCGAATTCCTGCGGCATATTCGCCAGGGCGGATTGAATATCGGCGGCAGTAATGTCTTTGCCATCGACACGCGCGACCACCTTATTCGGCGGCACGGAGGAACCGCCCGGCAACTGCGCGTACAGGGCCGCGCTCAGGGCCAAAAGGAGAACAATTCGCTTCATCGCTTTCAATCTAGCACGAGGCGGCGAATGTTCCCGAAAAGAGGCGTCGGGCGGACGGACTGGGCTATAGTAACGGGAAAGTGCGTCCACGTCCGCATCCGCTTCTTGCCTTGGCCGCCCTTGCCGCGTGTGTCGCCGCGATCGGCGGAATGGTGGGATGCAAAAAGGCTCCGGACGCAGCGGCGATTCCTCAGCAGAGGCCCCTTTTTACGGACCCATCCCGCTGGCAGAGGATTGTCCACATGGACGACGCCGACGCTGAAGATCATTTTGTGGCTGGGATTGCTTCCCATCTGGACGGAATCTGGCGGTGGGGTGCGAAAAATCCCGTGCTGCGGTTGCGCCCCCTGATCGCGGAGAACCTGCACTATGTGATGGAGCTTGCCGTTCCTGAGGGTACGTTCCGGACCACCGGGCCGGTGAACATTGCGTTTTTCGTCAACGATCATCTCCTGGATCGCGTGCGCTATGACCGCTCCGGCACGCATACGTTTGAGAAAGCCGTTCCCGCGGAATGGCTGCGGGCCGGCGAAGACGCGATGCTGAGTGCGGAGATCGACAAGGTCTACATGGACGGCCAGATCCCGCGCGGCTTCATCATCGTAAGCCTGGGACTGCGCAATACGACGGTGAAAGAGGAGCACCACTAGTGCAAGCTCTTCTGGCACTATTCGGAGCCATACTGACGCTGGCCGCGTGTTACTCGTTGGGCGCGGCGATGACCAAGCGGCTGGCGATTTCCCTGGGTACCGCGGAACAGTTTCCGCTGGCCATGACGCTGGGGGCGAGCGGATTGCACCTGGTGATCTTTGCCGTGCTGGCGCTGCAGATCGCTTATGCGCAAGTGCTGGTCGTGGTACTTCTGGGCGCAATCGGGGCAGGCGTTGCCGCGCGCGGCTGGCAGACGGTGGAGAGCGCAACCGGGGAACTGCCGACTGGCATTCGCTATGGCTTGGGCGCGATCGCATCGGTGTACTTCGTCACGTATTGGATGAACGCCTGGGCTCCGGAGTTCAGTCCGGACGGTTCTTCGTATCACCTGGGGATTCTGGCCCGCTATCTTCGCTCGCATGGTTTCGTCGCGGTGCCTACTAATGTTTACGCGAGTCTGAGCCAGGGTTTCGAGATGCTGTTTGCTCCCGCGTTTGCGATCGGAAGGCATCCGGCGGCGGCATTGGTTCACTTTGGATTTTTGATTGTCACCGGCACCGCGGTCTTCGCGTATGGACGCCGGATTGGCAAGCCGGTTGCGGGAGCGTGCGCGGCGCTACTCGTCTGCCTGTCGCCGATTGTGGGCGTGGATGGGTCATCGGCTTACGTGGACTTGGCGGCGGCGGCAGCAGCGTTTAGCACCTTTTATTTCACCGAACTGTGGGAGGAGAAACGATCTACTGGTTTGTTGATCGCGATGGGACTGGCGGGCGGCTATTGTTACGCGATCAAGTACACGATGGCGATTCTACTGGTGTACGCCGTAGTGTTCGTGGCTTGGAAGTCACGCAGTTTACGTGACGCATTGGTGGTGACGGCGGCGGCATCGGTGATGATTCTTCCATGGATGGCGAAGGATTGGTTCTTGGTCGGCAACCCCATCGCTCCGTTCGGCAACACGGTTTTCCGCAATCCTTATATTCATCCTGAGTTCGAACGCTATTGGAGCGAATACCTGCGCCACTACGATTTGAAGAGCCTTTGGCAGGTTCCGCTGGAGGTGACGATACGCGGCGAACTGCTGGGCGGCGCGCTGGGGCCGGTGTTCCTGGGAGCGCCTTTGGCGTTGATCGGAATGGCGACGAAGCCAGGACGACGGCTAATCGTTCCCGCTTTGTTGTTGGGCGTTGTTTACTTCGGCAACGTGGGCACGCGGTTCCTCATTCCGTTGCTGCCGTTTGTGGCGTTAGGAATGATGCTGGCGCTGGAACGACTGAGTGTGTACGCCGCGCTGGTGGTGGTGCTGGGCCATGCGATCGCGTCGTGGCCGCCGTATCTGCACCAATACTCGAATGCGTGGGCCATTGTTCATGTGCCGCACAAGGCGGCGCTCGGGCTGCAAACCGAAGAGGAGTACCTGGGATGGCGGCAGGAATACCAGATCGCGCGGATGATTGAGAAAACTGTTCCCGAGGATGGCCGTGTTTACACGACTAACGGCGTTCCCGAGGCATACACCACGCGCGAAATACTGGTGGGATATGAGGGCGCGGAGAATGCGCTTGCGGAGGATTTCCTGGGCGTCGCGGGTTTTGATATTTACTCGCCGACGCGCGCGTGGGTGTCGCGCTTCTCTCCCAGCCCAGTGAGAGGCATCCGGGTTGTGCAGACCGCAACAATGCCGAAGGCGGAGGAACAGTGGAACATTCACGAGTTCCTCCTCTACTCCCAAGGAAAAGAGATTCCACGGGCGGCGGAGTGGAGGATCTCTTCTTTTCCCAATGGATGGGACGCGGGCATGGCGTTCGATGGATCGCTGGCAACCCGGTGGCGCACGTGGGAGACGGCGAAGCCGGGCAACTATATTCAAGTGGATTTCGGGCGTGAGCAAACAATAGATGAACTGCGGCTGGTCACGTCGCCTGACAACGAAGATGTACAACTGGGCCTTGAAGTAGAAGATTCACATGGGCAGTGGGCGCCGGTGAATGGGAAAGGCGCCGCGTTTGAAAAGCGGCACTTCGTTCCCGAAGGCAACGTCCGGCGCGCGGCGACGTATGAGTTGCAGCAACGCGGCATCGATTATGTGCTGGTCCGCGACTCGGATTGGGGCGGGCCGCTGTTTGCGCCGGATCCGACAAGCTGGGGATTCACCATCGCAGGCCGAGTGGGGCCGAAAGGCGCCGGAGCGACGCTCTACCGCATAACGCCGTATCGTAAGGATGCAAAGAACCCGTGACCGATTCGACGAAGTTCTATTTGGGTGTGGACGGAGGGCAAACCTCCACAACCGCCGTGATTGGCGATGAGCGGGGCCGCGTGCTTGGCGTGGGGAAAGGCGGTCCGTGCAATCACGTCTCGACGGAAGAGGCAAAAGCGCGATTCACAAGCGCCATCGGCAGCGCGGTGCGTTCGGCGTGCGACGCCGCCGGATTGCTGGATGCCGTCTTTGAGTCGGCCTGCCTCGGCTTGAGCGGAGGCCCCGCGGATAAACATGCGCTTTCGCGCGAAATTGTTCGCGCGAAGAAATGTCGCATCACTGACGATGCCGACATCGCGCTTGCGGGAGCCACGGCGGACGCGCCTGGAATCATCGTGATCGCAGGCACGGGCTCAATCGCTTACGGAAGGAACGGCGCGCGTGACACCGCGAGGGCCGGTGGCTGGGGTTACGTCTTTGGCGACGAGGGCAGCGCGTTCGACATCGTCCGCCAGGCTCTGCGCGCGGTGCTGCGCAACGAAGAAGGCTGGGGGCAGCCGACGGCACTGCGCGATGCGTTGCTTGAGGCAACGGGCGACACCAACGCAAACGCCCTGCTGCATCGTTTCTATACGCCGGAGTTTCCACGACAGAAGGTGGCTGCATTGGCGGAGTTGGTGGACGAAACCGCACAGCACGGCGATCGAGTGGCGATCGAAATTTTGAACGGCGCTGGACAGGCGCTGGCCGCGCTTGCCTCGACGGTTCGTCATCGCTTGTTTGCGGAAGGGGAGATTCTGACGGTGTCCTATATCGGCGGCGTGTTTCAGAGCCGGCCCGTGCGCGAGCGATTCCAGATGCTGGTGGAATTGAGCGATGGCTGCACGGTGCAGGCGCCGCGCTACGGCCCCGGGCACGGGGCGCTGATGGAGGCGTATCGACTGGCGGGAATTTCCGCGCGACCGAGCGGGACGGAGGAGCATCTTTAATTTTATGAGCCGACTACCCGAGCCCATTTCGCATTTCTTCTACTCGCACCGGTTGAAGCTTCAATTTTGGGATTGGGGTGCCGATGGCAAACCGCCGCTGCTTTTGGTCCACGGCGGATTGGATCATGCTCGCAATTGGGACTGGGTGGCGCGCGCGTTGCGGGACGATTTTCACGTATATGCGCTCGATCTGCGGGGGCATGGGAACAGTTCATGGGCTCCGGGGGCTTTGTATAGCGTGCTGGAGCACGTGCTGGATCTCAGCGGTTTGGCGGATGTGATCCAGTCGTATCCGGTGCACATTATTGGGCACTCGCTGGGGGCGGCGACGTCGCTGCTGTATTCGGGTATTTATCCGGAGAGGGTGAAGTCGCTGATCGCGATTGAAGGCGTGGGCCTACCGATTCAAGAAGTGCATCACGATGCGCCAGAACGTATGCGCCGCTGGATTGAACGTATTCGCGACGCGGAAGGCCGCACACCGCATCACTATCCGAATCTTGAGGCGGGCGTGGCTCGCATGAAGGAGGCGAATCCGTTTCTTTCCCAGGAAGTGGCCGAGCACCTGACGCTGCACGGCACGAATTGGAATGCGGACGGCTCCATCTGCTGGAAATTCGATAACTCGGTGCGTCTGTTGCCGCCGTTTGTGGTGAGCTTGCCGGATGCCGAAGAGATTCTTTCGAACATAACCTGCCCGACGTTGCTTTTCTGGGGGAGGCAAAGTTTCGCGAAGGACCCGGAGACGGATCCAGCGGCCCAGCGCATTCGCGACCAGCGCATCGTCAAGGTGGACCAAGCGGGACACTGGCTGCATCACGATCAGTTGGATTTATTTTTGCGGGAGACGAAGAAGTTTCTGGCAGAGACGCAGGGCTAATGGCGGGGCACGGTAGGATCAGAAGTAGGTCATGCTCTGGACGCAACTTGAGATTCAAACGCTCCGCGAAGATACGCACCCGCCTCTGGTGCGCGCCGGATACAAACGCGCGGGGCAATCGAGCGTCCCGGAGTGGCTTTTTCTGGGACAGCGTTCGATCGGCAAGATCGAGCGGATCATCGCGAGTGCGCAGAACTTCGGTATTGCGCTGAAAAGGTGCGGCATCCGGTTTCTACGCACATCGACCAGCTACGTTGTGGAGTCGCCGGCAGGCGAGCAGATTGTAGTTCGCGGCAATGAGTATGACGAGTTATTGGACGAAGCAGCCAGCATCGCGTCACCGCTACTTGCTTCCGACATCGAAGGTGAATTTTTGCCGGAAGCGTTTCACACGCCCAACGTGAAGACCATTGCGCAGATCGCGGAGTTCACGAGCTTGCCTGTCACCTCGCAGATCAAGAGCCTGGTAATGATCGCCGATGGCGCACCGGTCTTGGTGCTGCTGCGCGGCGACCATCAGCTGAGCGAGAAGAAGTTTCGGGCCTTCACTAATGCCGCAAGCATCCGGCAAGCCACCGCTGACGAACTCCGGGCGACGTTTGGCGCCGACCCCGGTTCGCTGGGACCGGTGGGCGTTGCGGGTGTGCGCATGGTTGCCGATACGGCGCTTGCCGGACGGAACAACATGATCGCGGGCGCGAATCGCACGGATTACCACTTACGGCACGTCACACCGGGAAAAGACTTCCACGCGGAGTTCGCCGATCTCCGATTGGTGAATGAAGGCGACCAGTGCGTGCATGGGGGAGCGTTGCGTTTCTCCAAGGTTCGCGTATTAACTCCGGAAGATCCCGGAAGCATTCTGGAATCTCTGGCGGAGCAGCATCATGACGGCGATGGGTTGATGCTGCCGCGCGCGGTGGCTCCCTTCAGTGTGGTAGTGACGCCCGTGCATCCGGAGCGCATGAATGCGGCGCGGGAAATTTATCAACAGCTGACCACGGAAGGCCAGGACGTCCTATTCGACGATCGCGACGCGCGGCCGGGCGTCAAGTTCAAAGATGCCGATTTGATCGGGTTCCCGTATCGCATCAACATCGGCAAGAAGTTGAGCGAAGGACTGGTGGAGTTCGTGGAGCGAAGTCCGAAACAGTCGCGCGACGTGCCGGTTGGGGAGTTAAGAATTCCGGCGTAGGTTCGGCTTGCCTCCCGCGTATTCGACACTGATCATGAACAAGCCGCAGGCGGGCGCGGAGGGTCCGGGGGCGATTCCGCATCCGGGCTCCAGGCGCTTCAGGAACGCTTCGCGGTCGATGTTTCCCTTCCCTACTTCGAGTAGCACCCCAACAATCTTGCGCACCATATGCTTCAAGAAGCCGCTACCGCGCACGCGATAGATGAGCAATTCACCACGTCGTTCCAGGCTGGATAAAAAGATGCGGCGGACTTTGGAATGCCCCAGTTGGTCCTTTTCATCCGACGCCGCAAAAGTGGTGAAATCGTGTTCGCCTTCGAGTAGCGACGCCAGTTCGATCATCGCGGCCTCGTTCAGCGGATAGGGATAGTGGTAGACATAGCGGAGGTCGAAGGGGGGACATATTTCAGAGCGGAGAATCCGGTATTCGTAGGTCTTCGCTGTGGCGTCGAAGCGGGGATGGAATTCCGGAGGGACTTCACGAACATCGGTCACCCGGATATCGCGCGGCAAAAGCCGATTCATCGCCTTGCGAAGATTTTCGACCGGGATCGGGTTGACGAGGCGGAACGCGGCCACTTGAGCCAGCGCGTGCACACCGGCATCGGTGCGGCCAGATGCATCCACCTGCACACGCGCGCCTTCGATCTGGGAAATGACGGTTTCAACGGCCGACTGCACGGTGACCAGACCGGGCTGCACCTGCCAACCATGGTAATCGGTGCCGTCGTAGGAAAACGTGATGCGGATTCGACGTCCCGGTTCCGTCCCGGTCATGAATTATGCGCCTGGACGCGATCCGGGCTTCACGACCGGCAAGCCCTGCTTGCACAGCGGGCAATCGTCGGGTGGATAGGTGACGGCTTCGAGAGTGGCCAAAGCCACTCGCGGCACGCCGACATCGGCACGGCCGCCGCTGCGGTCAATCACGGACCCGGCTGCTAATACGCGCGCTCCGGAGGCGGTGAGCACGGCAACTACTTCGCGAGTGCTGCCGCCGGTAGTCACCACGTCTTCCACCACCACGGCGGTTTGGCCTGGCTGGATGCTGAAGCCGCGCCGCAGGGTCATTTTGCCGTCGCTATCGCGCTCGGTAAAAAGAAACGGGACGCCGCTGCCGCCCTGCTGTTTCGCGCTCTTGGCCCGGGCGACTTCGTGACCGATGATGAGTCCGCCGACTGCCGGCGAGACGACAAGATCGGCATCGGGAAGGCGCGCGGCAATTTCCGCGCCGAACCGTGCGGCGATGTTCGGGTAGCGCAACACCAAGGCACACTGTAGGTATTCACTGGAATGGAGACCGCTGGTCAGCCGGAAATGCCCCTTGAGGTAGGCTCCGGTCTCGCGGAACAGATGCATCACTTCTTCAGACACGCAAACTACTATAACAATCGGCTGAAGGGACTGGCACCCATTGCGAGGTGGAGAGTGTGGCGCGGACTCTGCGGCGGTGCGAAAATGAAATGGTAATTGCGCTCAAAAGTTCCGGGGAATCAATTGGATCGGGAAATCGGCTTCCCTTTTTGTGAGGGGGGCTGAAACTACTGGCTCTTCCACGTCGTCTTGATAGGATCAAGCGCAACACGGGTACCGCCTTCGTCCGGCCTGCCGGCGTGGTCCACGTCGAAGCCCATTGAGGAAAAAGAATGAAACAGTTGCAATCCTTTACGTCGTTGTTGTGTGTCGTGCTCGCCGCCGCGCCTTCCGGCATTGTGCCGCAGGCGTTCGCCCAAAAGGCGGACGATACGCACGCGCCGCGCCTCGAAAATGAGCGACCACGCTGGTATTCGAGCATCACGCATAACTACGAGACGCCGTCCATTCCTCCGGTGAGCGTTTCCAATTCCGGACGTATCGAGCAACTCGTCCGTAATGGAAAGCTCTATCTTTCTCTCTCCGATGCCATTGCGCTCGCGATTGAGAACAATCTGGACGTTGAGATCGAGCGCTACGAATTTTCCCTGGCCGATGCCGATCTGCAGCGAGCCAAGGCCGGCTCGGCGATCACCGGCATTCCAACCAACGTGCTTGGCGGCGTGCCTACGGGCGCTGGAGCGCTGCTGGGCAGCGTAAACTCGGGGATTGCGGCCAACGGTTACGCGAGTCCACTTGGCCAGGGACTGAGCTACGATCCCACGTTCACCGCGGCTACAAACTTCGGCCACACCACCGCGCCGCAGTCGAACACGGTCGTAGCGGGAACCTCGGCGCTGGTCACCACAAACAAGACCGCGAACTTCGGCTTGACGCAGGCGTTCGCCAGCGGCGGTTTCGCGTCGCTGACGTTCAACAACAACGCCCAGCATCAGAACTCGTTCCGCAACACGGTGAACCCGGTAACGAACTCATTTGCGGACTTGAACTTCACCCAGCCGCTACTGAACGGTTTTGGGTTCGCGGTGAACAACCGGACCATCCGCATTGCGAAGAACAATATCAAGGCCGCCGATTACGTTTTCCGCCAGCAGTTGACCAACACCGTCGCCAACGTCGTGCAGTTGTACTGGAATCTGGTGGCCGCCAAGGAAAACGTGAGTGTGAAGCAGCGCGCCCAGAACGTTTCGCAGAAGCTGTACGAGGACAACAAGAAGCAAGTCGAAATCGGCACGCTGGCTCCCATTGAAATTGTGCGCGCCGAGGCGCAGGTGGCCTCCGATCAGCAGGCCGTCGTCGCGGCCCAGTCGGCCGAACTGCAGTTGGAAACGGTGCTGAAAAGCGCGCTCAGCCGCAATGGTTTGGCAAGTTTGGCCATTTCCGACGCCATGCTGGAACTAACCGACAAAATTCAGATCCCGGAGGTGGAGGCGATTGAGCCGATCCAGGACCTGATCTCCCGAGCACTGGACAACCGCCCGGACTTGCAGCAAAGCCGCATTCAAATTGACAATGCGCAGATCGCACTGCAGGGCACGAAATCCGCGCTGCTACCGACGCTGAGTGTGATCGGCGACGTCCGCAATAATGCGCTGTCGGGTCCACAGAACACAGTGGCAGGTCCGGTGAGCGCGACAACCGGATTGGTGCAGCAGGCACCGTTGGCCGATCCGTTTTTCGTGGGTGGCTACGGCAATATCCTGAGCCAATTGTTTGGCCGCAACTTCCCGACGTACTCGGTTGGCTTCACGCTGAACGTGCCGCTCAAGAATCGTACCGCGCAAGCAAACTACGCCACCGCGAGTGTGCAGCTCCGGCAGAACCAGTTGCAGGTGCAGCGGCAGATCAACCAGATCCGCGTGGATGTGCAGAACGCGTTGATCGCCTTGCAGCAGGCGCGCGCGCAGTATCAAACCGCATTGAAGGGACGTATTCTCCAAGAGCAGACCGTGGATGCCGATCAAAAGAAACTCGCACTGGGAGCCACCACCGTTTACCAATTGATTCAAGCGCAACGCGACTTGACCTCGGCCGGCCTGGCGGAAGTCACGGCGCAAGCGGCGTATATGGCCGCGCGGGTGCAGCTGGATATTGCCACGGGCACAACTCTGCAACGCAACAACGTGGAATTCGAAGAGGCGAAGTCCGGCCGGGTATCGAGGGTTTCGTCCCCGGCTCCAGACTCGGCGCGAATTCCATCCCCGCTGCTCAAGAGCGCTCAGTAAAAATGTATCTCCCTGCTAGCGGCGGTCCGGCAAATTTGACCGGACCGCCGTAGCATTTTCCACCAAAGCTCCTGCAGCCGCGACCGATCTTGCTTTTTTTCATGCACTTAAGTCACGGCACGCAAATTGCAATCGGAGAGAGTGTGACGAAAGTGGACCAAAAAGAAAATAGCCATCGGGGAACTTCGGCAAATCCCACCACAACATCCTCTGTTCCATCCCATCCATATCTTTCCCTCTAGTTGATCCCTAAATCTCCAAAGCCAAAGTTCCCCGGTGGTGGACCGAATTGCCACCGCGTTCTGGTACGACAACAGAAAAGTTTCAATTTGCCGAACCCAGCTATTGCCCTCTCCGGAAATTGACGATACGAAACGGCATGATGACCTCCCCAAGCATCTCCAATGCGGTACCACTTTCCGGAACGAAGTACTCACACTTTCAGGTGAGCCTGTTGAATCTCGCGTTTCAAGGTGATCTCGCTCCTTCGGTTGCCTTGGAATTGGAGACCAACGGAGTGAAAGAGGAAGAACTGGCAAGCCATCGCACGTAGGGCCGGGAAAACCCGCGCGCTTGGTTTATAATCGATCCAGGCATCTCAATTATGGTGAAGCGGGTCGGAATCTGCCTTTTTGCACTTAGTCTCAGTGGCGTTGCGCAACAACCTGCGCCTACGCCTACGTCGTCATCGGAACCTATCGAGGCCGGGGCGGCGGCGCCCATTCGCGTCACGATTGAAGAAGTTATCGTCCCGGTCACCATCACCGACCCCAGGGGCCGGTTCGTATCGAACCTGGAACGCAAAGATTTCGAAATCATTGACTCCGGCCGCACGCAAACCATCCGGTACTTCTCGCGTGAACGCAGCCAACCGGTTGTTGTCGGTTTCCTGATGGACCTCAGCAACTCTAGCCGCCCGCAGTGGAAAAATTTCCAAAACGCCGCGCGCGAGCTGGTTCTGACGCTGATGCCAGGTAAGGATCAGTTCGCGGGATATGTGATCGGGTACGGGAACAAGGCCGAACTCATGGTGAACACGACCACCGATCCCGAACCGCTGGTGAACAAGATTGACGATCTGAAGCCGGGCGGCGGCGCTGCGTTGTTCGATGCCATTTACATGGCGTGCACGAACCGCGCCCTGGTCAAAGGCGAACCGATTGAACCGCGCCGTGTCATTGTGGTGATTGGCGACGGCAACGACAACGCCAGCAGCAAGACGCTGAAAGAAGTTCTGGAAGTGGCGCAGAAGAACCTGGTCACCATCTACGGCATCAGCACGCAGGCCTACGGAATGAAGGTGGAGGGCAACGACAATTTGGTGAAACTTGCCGAGGAGACGGGCGGGCGTGTAGAGTATCCGCTCGAAAATGTGTACAAAGACGTGCAGGGGTTTGCATCCACTCCGTCGGATGAAGGAAACTTCTCCTTCAAAGTGGGCACAGGCGGTTATGCCGCGGCTCTCTCCAGTTCGGTCTTCCGCGCCATTGCAAACGTTGCGGGTGAGGTTACCACGCAGTACATCCTGCGTTACATTCCGGATGTTCCCGAAGGCTCCAATTCGTTCCGCGAAATCAACGTCAAGGTGGCGCTACCGGACGTCACAGTCCGCGCCCGCAAGGGTTATTTTCCGTCGGGCGAGTAAGCAGCGCCTGCTCATCGAAACGGCGCACTACCCAGCCGGGGCGCGGGACCGATAAGATACAAGAATCGCCCCCATGCCGGCCGCCACTCATCGCGCGCGCTATTCCCTGTTGAACATCACGCTGCCCGGGTGGGAAGGCGTCGCGGGCGTGCTGCTGGAAGATCCAGCAAAGGACCGCCTCTATCTGCGCCTACGCCGCGATTGGGACGAAATCGGCGGAGACGAAGCCGAAATCCTTCAGGCGCTCGAGTACGATCTCACCGCGAAAGCAAATGAGATGGGGGCGGCTGCGCTGCTCTCGCAACTTGAAGATACTCTTTCGAATACCGTAACAGTCTCTGACCGCCGCGAAACGATCGTCGCCGAGTTTGAGCGTGCGCTCAGCCGTTTGTACCGGGAGCACGTCTCCTCAACCGTTCACGAATACGTCACGCATCTGCCGCGCTACTCTCTGGCCGCTGCCGCGGGTCCCTTCCGCGACAACCGCGAGGTGGAAGCCGAGGGTTGGGAAGAAGCTCCGTCCGGGCTGCGTTTGACGAAGGACCACTTCATCGCGGGGATTGCCGGACAATCGATGGAGCCGGTAATCCCGGATGGCTCGCTGTGCGTGTTCCGCAAGTTCGGGGCTGGCTCGCGGCAGGGCAAGCTGGTGCTGGTAGAGGAACTCGGCCGGGGCGGCAATGACCGCTACACGGTAAAGAAGTATCACAGCGAAAAGTCAGCAGATGCCTCGGGCGAATGGCAGCATGCGAGGATCCACCTGGAGTCCCTGAATCCCGATTTCCCGTCCTGGGATCTGGACCCGGAAGAAGACCGTTACCGGATCCTTGCCGAGTTCTTGCAGGTTTTAGACTAAACCGATCCAACCTCCGCCCAAGAGAGGTGAGTGTCTCCTGTCTCCCAAAGGCAACCGTTTCCGGCGCCCGCCCGTCCAAGGGTAATTGGTGACTACAATGAGAACGGAGCAAACATGCGCGCACTGTTGATGCTGACTTTGCTGGTGAACTTCGCCGCGGTGCCGGTCCTTGCCGCGGACAAGTACGACGGCCCTCGCCCTGCGCAGGCCGATCTGCCGTACCTGGTCCACGCCGATAATCTGGTGTCCACCGAAGCCACCGAGGCCAAAGAGGAATCGGGCAAAAAGGACGAGTCGGTCTATTACGTGAGTGGCGCGGGTTCGTCGGCCAAAACGCCCGTGGCGGAGCCGATTTTCCTGCTTAAGAGCGACAAGCTGCTTCCGGAAAAGCTGGAACTGTACAAAATGGAGGTCAAGAATGGCCGCCGCGAGATTACGATTGGCAAGGGCAAGCGCAGCAGCAAGGGGCCCCGTCCGCTGCGGATGAGCGTGACGAAACTCGAAGGCGGCTTGTATCGCATGGAGGCGTCCCAGCCATTGGACAATGGGCAGTATTCTATTTCTCCGAGCGACTCCAATAAAGTCTTCTGTTTCGAAGTTTACTGAGAAGAATCAGAGGTTTTCGCCGGGTTTGACTGACCGCATCCGGCCCGCTCTGCTAGAATCAGGTGTTTGGTCTTCTGGTTAGGTCTCCTTGCTTCGTCGCGTCTTTAAAAGTTTCCAATACCGTGACTTCCGGCTGATGTGGCTGGGCGCCTGCGTGTCTACA
This sequence comes from Bryobacteraceae bacterium, assembly GCA_040081455.1. Taxonomy (GTDB): domain Bacteria; phylum Acidobacteriota; class Terriglobia; order Bryobacterales; family Bryobacteraceae; genus Palsa-187. The sequence goes on along the minus strand of JBEBGM010000027.1, from coordinate 30,006 downwards.
ATCGGCACGTGGATGCAGTCGTCGGCGCAGGCATGGCTGGTTTACGATCTTTCCCACGACTCCTTTTACCTGGGTCTGGACACCTTCCTGGCGCAGGTTCCGATCATTCTGTTTTCGCTGGTGGGCGGAGTGATTGCGGATCGCATGAACCGCAAGACGTTGCTGCTAGCCTCGCAGTATGTGCAGATGACGACGGCGTTTGTGCTGACCGGGCTGGTCTTCTTCAAAGTGGTGGCGGTGTGGCACATTCTGTGCCTTTCGTTCCTCGTCGGATGCGCGCAAGCGTTTGGCGGGCCGGCGTATCAGGCATTGCTGCCGAGTCTGGTGGGTAAAGAAGACATTCAAAACGCCATTGCGATGAACTCGATTCAGTTCAACCTGGCGCGCGCCATCGGTCCCACAATCGGCGGCATCGCGCTGGTGAAGTTGGGCGCGGAGTGGTGCTTCGGCGTGAACGGCCTCTCTTTCCTGGCAGTGATTGCTTCCCTCTACACGATCACCGTGGGCTATGTACCCGCGAAAACGCGTGAGCCGATCCTCACCAGCATGAAGGAAGGGATTGGATTCATCCGGAACAAGCCTGGCATGAACGGATTGATCGTTCTCGCCTTTTGCATGACGTTTCTGGCGGTACCGCTGCTGACGTTCCTGCCGGTGTTTGCGAAGGAAGTTTTGCATGGCGGACCGACAACGTTCACACAGCTGCTGGCGTTTTCCGGAGTCGGCTCCGTTTGCGGTGGACTGGCCGTGGCCGCGGCAGGCAAGATCAAGGGACAAGGACGTACGGCGCTACTGGTGATGATGGCGCTGGGCGGCATTATCGTCGCTTTTTCGTTGTCGAACGTATTGTCGTTATCACTGGCGCTCATCTTCTGCTCCGGTGCATTGATGATGATCTCGATGTCAATGGTCAGTTCACTGGTGCAGCATGTGGCTTCCGACGAGATGCGCGGCCGGGTGATGAGTGTGTTCAACGTGGCGTTCCGGGGCGGCATGCCGCTGGGCGGTCTGGTGCTGGGACGCCTGATCCCCATCTACACCGCTCCCGTCACCATGACTGTGACCGGCTGCCTGCTTTGCGTGCTGGGCTTGTATTACCTCTTCGTTCAACGGCGCGTGGCGGAGCTGTAACAGTTCACGCCTTCGAGTCCGATGGCTCCACCATCATCTGCAGTAAGTCGCGCCGCGCGATAATACCGGCGACGCGGCCGGCGCGCACCACGGGAACCCGGTTGATGTCGTGCCGCAGCATGAGCGCGATCACCGTTTCGACGGCGTCGTTTTCTTCCACGCTCCAAACTTCGCGGGACATGACGTCGCGAACGGGAATCGAACGGGCATCCTGATAGACCTTCTCGATTTGCTTCGTCGACAACCACTTCCCGAAGAGCTGCGGCGCTTTAAATGTCGAAAACGGCACACAGCGCTCTTTTTCGGAGAAGTCGGATTCTGTGACGATTCCGCACAATTTCCCTTGTGCATCCACAACCGGCAATCCACCGATTCGATACTCCAGCATCAGCTTGGCCGCATTTTCGAGCGTGGCGTTGTCTTTCACGGTTACCACGGCAGTGGTCATAATATCTTTCGCCGTCATGACTCCCTCGGCCTAAAGTATCCAATATGCAATTCCATACATCACCAACAGCGCGGCACCGGTGATGCGGTTGTGTCCGGCGCGCGAAAGCATCCAGCCGGCCAGAGCCACGGCAGCGATCGCCAGCAAAGAACCCTTCATAGCGACAGCGGCCGTGACCGCGCCAGGAAATAGCAGCGGACCGGCGCCAATCGACACCGTGGAATCCATCAGGCAAGCGCCGAAAACATCCCCAAACGCGATGTCGCGCTGTCCCTGGCGTGATGCCGTGATGGCGACCGACAGCTCCGGGAGCGACGTCCCCACCGAGGATCCGAAAAAGCTAATCGCGTACTCCGAGATTCCCGCCATTCTCGCCAGTTCCAACATCGCGCGAACCGCCGCGGTCGCTCCCACAGCCACCAGAAACAGACTCCCTAAAATCACGAGTGCGTGGAATGCCTTGTGCCCGGTTGGCACCGTGACCTCGGATTCCGACATCGGCGGCGCGTGCCGCCACAGTAGCACTGCGGAAACAACCCAGACAAATAGCAGCACGGCGGCATCCAGCCGGCTCAAGTAGCCATCCGAGATCAACCAGATGCCAAGAACAAGAGCCGCAATCGTGAGCAGAGGAACCAGACCTGCGCGATTTGGCGCGATTTGCGTCTTCCCGCCCGCGAATGGAATAATGCCCAAAATCAGAGTGATCTGCGTGAAAACGGAACCCACCGAGTCCCCAACATTCAAATCCCCATGCCCAGCCGCCGAAGCGGAGATGGAATTCGCGATTTCCGGCACATCAGTACCCAATGCGACTAGTAGCACCCCCAAAAGGAACGGGGGGATCGATAGCCCATAAGCCAACATCGCCGTGTGCTGGACAGCCCATCGGCTTGCGGTCATGGTCAAAGCAAACCCCGACAAGGCAACCATCAACCAGATCAGCATAACCTTCTTGCTGCAATTCTAAGCCCAAAGCCTTGCACGAAAGATTGACTGTTGATCGCAACAGGCCGGAGTGCGCGCTACTTCGCCGCCGGTATCAATCCATCGGCTGCCAGCTTCTGCCTGCCCGCGGCCCCCGTAATCGCCGCAACCAGATCTTTCACCGCTGACGATGCGTTCCTGCGGTGCCATACCGAGAACTCCGTTTCGAGCGCGAACTCTTGCGGAAACGGACCCGCCATTGAATCCGGACTGGCCTGCACGATTTCGCTCGACTGCGAAACGCCGATGTCCACGCTGCCATCCAGCACCAGCCGCATGGTGGCCACGCCGTCGCTCGCGAATGTAATCTTTGGCTGCAGCTGTTCTTTGATGCCAAGTGCTTCGATCACCTTCATCAAATGCGTGCCAACGGTAGCGCCGCGCGCGGGATCGGAGACGGCGATGCGCCTGGCGGCGAGCAACGCGGCTTTTAATTTTTCCGGGCTCGACACGTCGGGCTTCGCGAATTGAGGAGGCACGGCAACACCGGCCACAGTACTGCCCAGAGCGATGCTTCCGCCGTCTTTCAGCGCGCCGCTCCCCTCTCCATTGCGAAGGAGAGGAACTGTTGTGATCAGCAGCGAGGCCTCAGGGTCCGCCTGAAACCGTTGTGCGGCCGCTCCGGCCGTATCGAAGATCAAGGTGACGGAGTTGCCGCTGGAACGTTCATACTCAGCGGCAATCGCGGTCAGGGGCGTTTTTACAACGGCAGCGGCGTAGATCTTCAAGTTCTCGCCGAATCCAGGCTGCGCCGGCGCGATTCGCGGCAGGAGAACGAGGGCGGCGGTCCAGGCCAAGCACATTTGTTTGTTCATCGTTACCTCGGCGGGTTGTAACTTTCACTCTAACCCGACTGCCGCTGCTATAATCAGTGTCATTACCATGGGTCCCGAATCCTTCGTCGCCCGTTGGTGGAACGCGATCCGGCCTTTGCCGTCTGAGCAAGTCACCGACCCCGCGGTCCTCGCACAAAAACGCAAACAGCGGAAGCTGATCCGTTCTACGGTCACGGTTGTTCTTGTCCTTGTCGCCGCCGGATACGGTTTTCACCACTACACTAGCGCCCCGGAGCGCGCCCGTGCCGAATACGAGGCGGGCATGCGCATGATGGGTCCGAACTCGTATCCCGAGGCGATCAAGACATTCACCCACTCCATCTCTATTTGGCCCAACATCCCGCAGGCGTATCTCAACCGCGGCATCGCCTACTACCACACCAGCCAGCGCAACGAAGCATTGGACGATTTCGACAGAGCTATCCAACTTGATCCGAACCTGGTTCAGGCTTATGACGAGCAAGGCCGCATTGCTCTGGAGAAGCGCGACACGAAGAAGGCGATTGAATCGTTTTCAAAATCACTGTCGATCAAGCCGTCTACCGATGGTTTCTACGCGCGTGCGCTTGCGTATGAGTCCATCGGGGAGCATCAAAAAGCAATTGACGACTTCGACAAGGCCATCGCCGAGCGCGTGGATGCGCCCTATGCCTATCGCGCCCGCGCGTCGGCAAAAGCCAGCCTCGGCGACATGGAAGGCGCGAAAGCAGATCGCGAGATCGCCCTTTCCATTGAGCGCCCGCGTCGCAAGTAACCACCTCCGAATGTACTCAGTCTCCATCGCTGTGGAACCCTCGGATCACGAACGCGTGGTCGCGGAGTTGTGGGAGGCCGGCACGCTGGGCGTGGTGGAAGGCGACGGCGAAGTCGAGGCTTTCTTCGAGGATCCGGAGACCGCCGCTCGCTTCGGTACGCCGAAGCTATCGCCGGATGTCGATTGGGTGCAACAAACGGAAGACGCGTGGCCGCCGCTACTGGTGGGCGAGAAGTTTTTTGTGGTCGCGCCATGGCGCACGGAACCGACTCCGCCGGGCCGCTTCCGTTTGGAGATCAACCCTGGCCAGCAGTGCGGTACGGGCCAGCATCCGTGTACGCAGAAGTGTCTGGAGGCGATGGAGCGCGTCATTCGTCCGGGCGATTCGGTGCTGGACGTCGGCACCGGCTCGGGCATTTTGTCGATTGCGGCGAAGATGCTGGGAGCGGCCCGCGTGATTGCTTGCGATATCGACCAGGAAGCGGCGCGCGAGGCTCCGTTCTTTATCGGCAGTGTGGATGCGGTGCGGACCAACTCGTTTGATGTGGTGGTGGCCAATATCAGTGAAGTGGTCATCACCGATCTCCGCGAGGAGTTCCACCGCGTCGCCAAGTACCGCATTCTCTCCGGCTTCCAAAACGAATCCGGCGACTGGACCTGCATCGTGGAGTAGCGCCCCGTTCCAAGCCCCAAAAGGATGTTCGTCTCCTGTCTCCTGAATTTCCCGGTATGATCGAGTTGGAGGAAATTCCATGCGAAGCAAACTCACTTTTGGATTCGGCATCGCAGCCCTCGCGTTGTCCTCGATTCCCGCATCGGCTCATCATGGCTGGGGCGGCAATCTCGACGAAGAATTTGAAATATCCGGCACCGTCGCCGCGCCGTTGAGCTTGGCTGGTCCGCACGCGACCATGAAGCTCAAAGACGCCGAAGGCAAGGTTTGGGATCTCACGCTCGCGCCACCTCCGCGTACGGAACGGGCGGGTCTAAAGGAAGGCATCATTCCGGTCGGCGCCGCCATTAGCATTCACGGCCACCGCAACCGTGACACGAAGAAGCTGGAGATCAAGACCGAGCGCGTGACGTGGAATGGCAAGACCTTTAACGTCTACCCCGACCGCACCTAGTCCGGCGGACACAGGAACGGCGCACGAGCGAGACTCGCGCAAGAAATCGAAATAAGGGGACGGCAACGCGCGGTCCCCTTCCATTTCCAGGAACACAACACCGAGCCGCATGTACGCCTTTCTCTCCTGGCTGCAAACTTCATTCCTCGGGCACGCCATGCGCGAATCCGGAGTGTGGACCTACGGCGTGGTGAACCTGCTGCACATACTCAGCGTGGCCACGCTGTTCGGCTCCATATTGATTCTGGATCTGCGGCTGCTGGGCGTGTGGAAGAAGATCGATCTGGTCTCGCTCACCACGCCGATCGTGCCGGTTTCCGGTGCAGGCTTCCTGATCGCTACACTGACGGGCGTTGGACTGCTGGCGACAAAGGCAACTGAGTACGACGGCAATCCGTTTTTCTACATCAAATTCCCGGCGATCGCGTTGGGGCTTGTGAATGTGGCGATCCTCACCCGTACGGAGGCGTGGCAACAGCACCGGGTTCGCAAGCTAACACCTGGGGAGGAAGCGAAATTCGCTCGTTGCGGCGGCGTGTCGCTGCTGTGCTGGCTAGCCGCCATCACCGCGGGACGAATGATTGGGTATTGGTAAGGGAACTCAAGCTATTTAGTGCCGATCGTTTCGCATCCCTTCTTCAGCGGGGTAGCCATTGGACTCAGATTGGTTGCCATGGTGAAGGTTTCTCAGCGGAGGCAAGAACACGCAAACTACGCACCACCGGGGGTGCGTATACAAGGTGGACACGCGGGGTTGGAAGGAAGCCTGATGTTTAGTGAACGAGGCTTGCGCCGGTCCATTCGGCTTGTCTTGTCACCAACGGCTTGCGGACACCTGCCTGGGCGCGCTGACGCTTCTCTTTGTAGAGCTGCCGGTCGGCTTCGGCAAGCAGTTGTTCGGCGTCGGTGCCGTCTTCGGGAAATTGGGCGGTGCCGATGCTGACCGGCAGCAGTTCGCCGGAGAATAGCTGGCGGCTCACGCCCGAAATCAAACCCCGGAACAGCTGCTTCCTCTGCTCCAGGTCTTCGAGGCGCGCGCCGGCCATGACAAGCACGAACTCATCGCCGCCCATGCGCGCCAAGGTGTCATATTCGCGGCAGGCCGAGCGCATCTGCTGAGCAATGGCCCGCAACGCGCGATCACCCTCCAAATGACCGAAGCGGGCGTTGATCTGCTTAAAATCGTCCAGGTCGAACGTCATCACGGTGACTGGTAACTGGTCCCGTTTCGCCCGGGCCAACTCGGCATCCAATTGGATGAAAAGACTCCGTGCATTGGACAAACCGGTCAGAGCGTCGGTGGTCGCCGAGGCTTCCAGAGCCTGCACGCGCTTTGCGTTTTCCACGGCCAGCGCAATCTTCCCGCTCACAGCCATCAACAGGCGCAGGTGATCCTTGCTGAAGTGATCGCGTTCACTACTGTAGAGCGATAGCACGCCGTTGATCCCATTAATTCCTTCCAGCGGCAAGGCAACCGCCGAACGGAGCGCCGTCGGTTTCGCCTGATCCCCCAGATAGCCCGATTCCACCGAAGGATTGCCGTTCACAATCGCTTTCGAGTTTTCGAGCACCCAGCCGGAGAGTCCTTGCCCGATGGGAATTTGCAGAGCGCCGTACAACCGGTACTCGTCGCCCGTCACAAACTCCGGAATCAGCTTGTCTTCGTTCCGCAGCCAAACCACCATCGTGTTATGCGGCACCACGTTTCTCAGTTTCACGGAAAGCATGGAGAGCGTGTCACTCATACTGAGCGAACCGGACAACTCGCGCGAAATTTCAAACAGGGACTGCACTTCCTGCCGCGCCGCGGCAATCTGTTGAACGAAATCCTCCGGCGCGCCCTTCTCCGCCGTTTGCTCAAATCCCGCGGCCGGAGCATCGCCACGTTCCACTTTTACGTCGGTGGAAAGCTTGCCGGCGTCGCCCATATTCTTCGCCTTGGCCATTTTTTCCAGTTCCACGTAACGCTTGGAGAGCAGTTCCACCACGCGCGGATCGAACGCCTTGCCGGATTCCTTCTCCACCACTTTCATTGCCTCGGGCAACGGTAAGGCGCGGCGGTATTGGCGATCGGTCGCCAGTGCGTCCAGGCAATCGACGGCCGCCAGGATGCGCGCGCCAATCGGAATGTCTTCGCCACGCAGACCGGCCGGATATCCAGTGCCATCCCATTTTTCATGATGCGCACGAACGATCGGCACCACAGGATAAGGGAACTGCACGCGCTCCAGGATCTCGGCGCCCACCACCGGGTGGATCTTCATCTTTTCAAACTCTTCCGGCGTCAGCTTGCCGGGCTTTGAAATGATGTGTTCGGGTACGGCCAGCTTGCCGATGTCGTGCAGGATGGACGCCGCCTGCAGTGCTTCCATTTCTTGCGCCTTCAGACCCAGGTCGCGGCCCAACTCGTAAGCGTAGACTTGCACGCGGGCCAAATGTTCGTGCGTGGTGGAATCCTTGGCTTCGATCGCCATCGCGAGCGCCTCAATGGTGCGAAGGTGCAGCGACGATACGTCTTCCACATGCTTCGTCTCGTTTTCAAGCCGCGCCAAATGCAGGCGGTACGACCGGAACACCAGATACACGGCCGGTCCGGAAAGCAACACGGTCTGCCATCCCACGTAACGTCCGGCGAAGTTGACCAGTGCGGCCACTGCCGCGCTGCCGAAGTAATACGGCAGCAGACGCAGGTAGCATTCCTTCCAGGTTTGGAGGATGGAAACCTGTTCGGCTACCGCAAGAGCAACGGTCACCGGCGCCGTGTTGACGATGAACAGTACCAACGTCGCCAGCACAAGGCCGATCATGGGATCCACAGCCGGTGCCACCGCGTGATACACCACCGCAGCTGCGGCTGCCGCCGCGGCCATCGAGCAAACCGTGAACGCCACTTGCGCCACAGGTGGAATGGTGGTCTCCTGCCAGTAGCATTGGACGATCATCGCGGCTACGCCAAGTGCTATGGTTTCGGGAACGCTCAGTTCCAGCACGGATAAAAGAACAAAGATGATCGCCGGCGAAATCGTTCCCATCACGCCCGGCACGCGAAACCGCATCCCCGAGAAGAACATCGCCACCAGCAGGAAGCTCGCGAACTTGATCATGTCCTGGGATTCCCAGTTGGCAACCGCCATAAACGCTGCGCCGATACCCGAAACTGCGAACAACCCGACCACCAAAGCGGCGCGTGCGGGCATACTTTGACCCTGCGGATTCATCGGGCTTTTCCGGTGCAGGACACGAACCAAAGCGGGTATCCGCCAACTCCTTGAAAAGACGCAGATTGAATTCCTGCCTGCATCCTTCCGATGACACTTTGTCCCATCACGCACTGCCCGATGGCGACAAACTGTCCCAAATCCGAGGCTGTTTTGGCGCAGGACTAAGGTGTTGGACGGAGAGTACTCCCCACGAATTAGTGGCCTACTGGAACCAGAGCATCCCCGTCTCGCGCGGGCCGCTTCTATCGCAACCGATCATGCATACCAACACGCATCCGGAAAAACGAACGTTCCTCGGCATGGAAGCCGTCATCGCCAGTTCGGCGGTCCGCGAACTTCTGGCGACAGTGGAACGAGTGGCCCGTACCGACGCCTCGGTGCTGATCACCGGCGAAAGCGGCACGGGCAAGGAACTGGTGGCCCGCGCGATTCACCATTACTCGCGCCGCGCGCATCGACCGTGGATCGACCTCAGTTGCGCGGCACTGCCCGAACATCTAGTGGAAAGCGAACTCTTCGGCTATGACCGCGGGGCATTTAGTGGAGCCGAAACCTCGAAGCCCGGATTGTTTGAACTCGCCCACACCGGCAGTATCTTTCTGGATGAAATCGGCGAGCTCGCCCCGCGCATGCAGGTGAAACTGTTGCGCGTGCTCGACGCCGTGCCGTACTTCCGCCTGGGGGGCATACGCAAAATTTCCGTGGATACACGGGTGATCGCCGCAACGAATACAAATCTGGACACCGCCGTTGGCGGAGGCGCGTTCCGCAGCGACCTTTATCACCGTCTTGGCCAGTTCACGCTGCACGTCCCGCCGTTGCGCGAACGCATCGAAGACGTGGCGCCGCTCGCCGCGCATTTTCTTGCCCAACACAATCCGGAACTCACACTCTCGCCCGGTGCGATCGAGTGGCTGGAATCGCAGGCCTGGCCCGGCAACATCCGCGAGCTGCGCAACACCGTGATCAAAGCCGCCGTGCTGGCGAAGAGCACCGAACTACACGCCGAAGATTTCCCGCGCCCGCTCGGCCAGGAATCCGCCTACCGCATGGCCACGCCCGGACTCGAAGCCCTGGAAAAGGAAACCATCCTCTCGACACTGCGCGCCACCGGAGGCCACCAATCCCGCGCCGCCGAACGCCTCGGCATCTCGCGCCGCACTCTCAGCCGCAAACTCAAAATCTACGAAACCGGCCCCGCCGCACTCAAACGCGTGGAGGCCCTGCAGTGAATACGCCACGCCACTTCCCCGCCCCATACGCGGCGTCCCTGAAGGAGCAAGGCACGGGACTGCACCCCGAAAACCGCCGCGAACCACGCTATCCGGCACAGGGCGGCGTCGAGTTTTCGTGGAAGGATCCCGTAACGATGACCGTTCGCGGCACGCTGGTCGACATTAGCCAAAGCGGCTTCCGCGTGCGCCACACGTATCTGGCGCTCGAAGCCGGAACCGTGGTCGAGTTTACCCACACCGAACAATCCGGCAAAGCCCGGGTGGTGTGGACCCGATTGCAACCGGCAAGCGGCACGAACCCGGCGTTCGCCGAGAGTGGATTTTTGATCGTGGAATAGCAAGAATTTCCGCCGCTTGCCCTGCCCCTCGCCACCCCATCTGTGGCAGAATCGTACTCTCCCCCCAATTGCAGCTCTACGAAGCCGCGGCGTTACGTCCGCGACTCCGAAAGGATCACTGTTTCGATGGACATCGTTAGCGGAAACATTGGTTGGATTGAAATTGTCAGCGGACCCATGTTCTCCGGCAAAAGCGAAGAACTCATCCGCCGCCTGCGCCGCGCGAAGATTGCGCGGAAGCGCGTGCAGGTTTTTAAACCCGTCCTGGACGACCGCTACTCCGCCACCGAGATCGTCTCCCACGGCGATCAGCGCATGGACTCCACCGTCATCACCAGCGCCAAGGAGATCATCGAGAAACTCGATTGGCGCACACAAGTCGTCGGCATCGACGAATCGAATTTCTTTGGACTCGACCTGGTCGACGTCGCCACCCAACTCGCCGACACCGGTAAGCAAGTAGTGATCGCCGGTCTCGATACCGATTACCTCGGCCGCCCGTTCACGCCCATGCCCGAACTACTCTGCGTGGCCGAGTCCATCACCAAAATGCTCGCCATCTGCATGCGCTGCGGCAACCCCGCCAAACACACGCAGCGCCTGGTGGAATCGAGCGACCTCATCGTCGTCGGCGCAGCCGGCATGTACGAAGCCCGCTGCCGCCGGTGCTTTGAACCCGGCATCCCCAAGCAGGAAGTCCTCGACTTCGCCCGCCCCAAGCGCGTGGAATCGAACGCCTAGCACTGAGCTTTCAACCCACGCGGCTCTCTCAAAAAGCGCGCCTGTAATCCTTTCGCAAGCAAACTCGTTAGCAAAGGTATGCGAAAGGTTTTCTTCTGGCTCCATTTATTGGCTGGAGTCGCCGCGGGCATCTTCATCCTCATCATGTGCGTGACCGGCGTTGCGCTCACCTACGAAAAACAGATCAATGAGTGGATCGACCAGCGTGATCTGCATTGGACCCGGTCGCAGTCCGCAGCGCCATCACCTGCGGAACAGCTTTTAGCGAGGGTCGCGCAGCAGAAGCCCGGCGGAAGCGGCCTCACGTTCTATTCGGATCCCGCACGGCCCGCACAGGTTTCCTTTGGCCGCGAAGCGCTCCTCTTCGTAGATCCCGCAAGCGGCGAAGTCGTCGGCCAGCGGAATCCGTCCGCCCTTCGAAATTTTCTGCAAGCCTCCGAGCAGTGGCATCGCTGGCTTGCCATGACCGGCACATCGCGAGGCATTGGCAAAGCCATCATGGATGCCGCGAATCTCCTGTTCTTCGGCCTCACTCTCAGCGGCTTGTATCTGTGGTTCCCGCGCAAATGGACCTGGCAGCACATCCGCCCCGCCCTCTGGTTTCGCGGCGGCCTCACCGGCAAAGCGCGCGATTGGAACTGGCACAACGCTATTGGCTTTTGGATTCTCATCCCCATGGTCGCCATCGTTGGCTCCGGCGTTGTTATGTCTTACTCGTGGGCAAGCGATCTGCTCTTCACTCTCTCGGGAAGCCAGCAAACCGCGGGCGGCCCAGGCCGAGGAAACGACGGACGCCCCGGCCGGCCAAAAGAAGACGGCCGTGGCCCTGGTAGTGGGATCCGCCAGCCGGTGAGCTGGGAAGGCCTTAACCGCGCCGTCTCCCAAACGCAATCGCAGTTTCCTAACTGGAGATCGATTCGCGTCGAGGGATCACCGAACCCTCGATTGCCCATTACTGTGAACGTCGAGCGCGAAAACGACGTTGCCCCGATCTACCAAGCATCGTTGACCATCGACCGCGCCACCGGAGACGTGCAAAAGCTCTCGGACTTCTCAACCCAAAACCTCGGGCAGAAACTGCGCGGCCTCGTCCGCTTCACGCACACCGGCGAATCCCTGGGATTTTGGGGACAAACCATCGCAGGCATTGCCACAGCCGGCGGAATCCTTATGGTCTACACCGGACTCGCACTCTCGTTCCGCCGCTGGCAAAACTGGCGCCGCCGGAGATCATCACCACAACAAACGCCGGAACAATCGAGCGAGCCGCGGAAAGTGGCCGAATTGGTCGCCTGATCGCGAAAAAGGGACAGTCCTCTCCATCCCACCCGCAGACCTGGAAGTTGCGAGAACGTCTGGGCGTAGATACAGCGGATTGTCCCCTGCCGCTTCCTTGCACTCCTGACTTTCAACGTACTAACTCCCCCAGTACCATGCAGGCATCGCCTCATCCCGCCGATGTACACTAAATTAAAGGGGATGCATGCATTCCCACACCACCGGCGCGTCCGGTGAAACATTACTGGGGATAGCCTACGCCAGTCGTATGTCCCCATACGCTACCAGGAGGTAGATCCATGTTTTCGACTAAAGGAGACAATGGTATGAGCGATGCATCGATGCAGCCCTCGGGCGGATCCGGGGCGGCGTCGAAGATCCTGTTCGTCCTAGTTGTGGTGCTACTGGGCGCGGTCGCGTATTTATTCCAACAGATCAACGACACCAAAGCGGAAATCGCACAGCTGCATGATTCCCTGCTCGACGAAATTCAAAAGATTCACGAGACCAACGCCGTCACCTCGCAAACCAGCCGCCGTTCTGTCGAGACGTTAAAGTCTGAACTCGATTCGGCGCGCGCCCAAGCCAACCAACTGGCCGGGCAGGCGAAGATTGAAGCCGAGAAGCACGCCGAAGAACTGGCAGCCCGCCTGGAGAAGGAACAGCAGGCGCAGGCACAGCGTGTTGCCGCGGTTTCGAACGAAGTCTCCACGGTGAAAGAAGCGACAAACGCCGTGAATTCGCGCGTCTCTGAAGTTTCCAGCGACGTGGGCAACGTGAAGTCCGACGTAGCCAACACGCGCGCCGAATTGGAAAAAACGATCGCGACGCTCCGGGCCGCGCAGGGCGATTTGGGCGTGCAAAGCGGCCTCATTGCCACCAACTCGAAGGAACTTGGCGCGCTGCGCGCGCTAGGCGAACGCAACTACACCGAATTCAAGCTGGGCAAAACCAAAGGCCCCCAGCGCGTGGGTGATGTCGCCATCTTCCTCAAGAAGACCGACCCTAAAAAGAATAAGTACACCATCGACGTCATCGCCGATGATAAGACCGTCGAGAAGAAAGACAAAGGCGTGAACGAGCCGGTGCAGTTCATCCTCTCCCGCGCCTCACAGCCCTACGAACTGATTGTCAACGAAGTCCGCAAGGACATGATCGTCGGCTACGTTGCAGCTCCCAAGGTCCAGACCCCGCGCAACTAACGAACCGGTTACGGCAGCGCAGTTTCCCAAACCCTTCGCCTTCGGGTGAAGGGTTTTTTGTTTTTCTCCTACCATGGAAACGGAAGTGCCCCAACAACGCTCCACTGGATGGACCGCTAGATGAATAAGAATTCATAGACCGCAGCTCCCTTTTTATGCATCCATATCATCTGATAGATAAGTAGCGACTTGTAGGATGGCCACGGAGCCGGCATCCGCCAGCCAAGACTCGTCTTTCGACGTTTTATTCATAGGTTATCGCGATGATTGCGTCAGGTATTATCTATTTGCCCGCAGTATTGCCGCCCCGTAAACTGATTTCATCGGAATCCGCATGACTACGACTCATTCATCCGCCCAAACCGTCTCTCCTGTCGCGCGGCTGATCGCACTACTGAGGCTGGAGCGCAATGACCTTTGGGTCGCCATCGTTTTCTCCGTTGCCATCGGCGTACTTTCGCTGGCAGCTCCCATCGCAACGCAAGCTCTGGTGAACACCGTAGCGTTCGGCAGCCTGATTCAACCGCTGGTTTTCCTGACCCTACTGGTTCTGGGATTGCTGGCCGTCTCGGCGGTTCTCCAGGCCCTCCGCTTTCACGTCGTGGAAATGCTGCAGCGGCGCCTATTCGTCCGGATGGCATCGGAATCCGTCCATCGCCTGCTGCACGCACGGGTGGACGTGCTGCGGGAAAACAATGGACCGGAACTGGTGAACCGCTTCCTCGATGTGGTCACCGTGCAGAAGGCCGGGGCCACGCTGTTGATCGATGGGCTCAGCATCTTCACGCAGACGTTTGCCGGCATGGCGTTGCTGGCGGTCTACCATCCTTGGCTGCTTGCCTTCGATGCCGGCCTGCTGGTAGCCGTACTCGTGGTGTTGATTCCCGCCGGACATGGGGCGATTGAGACCGCGGTGAAAGAGTCGAAATCCAAATACGCTTTGGTCGCGTGGCTGGAGGAGACCGCACGCAATGAGCGTACCTTCCGCGCGACCGCGCCCGCGAGGTTCGCGGCGGAACGAACGGACTCCTTGGTCCAGAACTATTTGGGATACCGCACCAAACATTTCCGTATCGTGATGCGCCAGTTGACTGGTTCGCTGGTCCTGCAGGCCATCGCCAGCGCGACGCTGCTTGGCGTGGGCGGTATGTTGGTGATCGAACGCCAGCTCACGCTCGGCCAGTTGGTGGCGGCGGAACTTGTGGTGGCGGCGGTGCTCGCCAGCATCACCAAGCTCGCCAAGCATCTCGAAATATTTTATGATCTGCTCGCCTCGCTCGATAAGCTAGGAAGCCTTACCGATCTTCCCGGCGAGATGTCAGGCAGCGGCAGCGTGGAGTCTACCGGCCCCGCGGCGATCTCCATGCGCGGCCCGTCCTTTCATGTGGATGTTCACCCCGGCGAAAAGGTAGCCCTGTGCGGCTTGAGTGGTTCCGGCAAGAGTTCGTTGATCGATACGATCTGCGGATACCGCGACGCGCACGGCACTTCGGTCACGTTCGATGGTGTGGATATCCGCTCCCTCAAGCTGGGCGAATACCGATCGCAAACAGGGCTGGTGCGCGGCGTGGAAATTTTCCACGGATCCATCCTGGATAATATCCGGGTTGGGCGCGACCTCAGCGTCGCCAGCATGCAGAGGACCCTCGAACAGGTGGGCCTGTGGAGTACCATCCAGGATCTTCCGCGAGGACTGGAAACGATTTTATCGACGGGCGGGCACCCGCTTTCCGAAGGGCAGAAACAAGCGCTCATGATCGTGCGCGCTATCGCGGGCAACCCACGGCTCCTCATCATCGATGAAACCTTGGACGCCGTGCAGGATTCCGCCGAGCGAGAGCTTCTCACCAGCATCCTTTTTGCGCCGGATGCTCCGTGGACCTTGCTGCTGGTGACCGCGCGCGTGGATCTGGAGCGGCGCTGCAGCCGCATCGTTGAAGTGACTCGTCATGGACTGAAGGAGGTCGCGTGACCGCCGAGCAGATGACTTATCCCTTGCTCCCCAGCATGTCTCTTGTGAAGGGATACGCCCCCGCGCGCCGCATCGCCTGGTTATTGGCGCTTGTGTTCGTGGTTCTCGTGGTTTTGCTTGCCTGGATGCCCTGGCAGCAAAGCATCTCGGGCGCGGGCCGCGTCACCGCGCTGGTTCCGCTTGAGCGACAGCAAACAATTTCCGCACCCGTCGACGGCCGTGTGGTCCGCTGGCACGTTGTCGAAGGTAGCCGCGTAAAGAAGGGTGACCCGGTTGTCGAAGTGAGTGATAACGATCCCTCGATGATTGATCGCCTCCGCGGCGAACTCACCGCCGCGCGCGAACGGGAGCAATCCCTGGGAGACCGTCTCGCCGGCTTGAACGCCTCACGGGAGAACGCACTCTCCGCGGCTGACGCGCGCATCAGCATGGCCGTTGAGCGCGTGAGTGCGGCCGAGCGTGGCCTGGAGGCGGCCGAGGCAACACTGCTTGCCGCGCGCCTGAATCTGGAACGTCAGGATCAGTTGCACAAGCGCGGCCTCACCGCGACACGCAGCGTGGAGCTCGCTCGCATGGATCATGACCGCGCCAGCGCCGAGGTGGAGCGTTCGCGCAACGCCCTGAATGCCGCGCGGGAAGATCACAAAGCCACGCTTGCCGACCGCCAAAAGGTGCAAGCCGATTATATGGCGCTGCTCGAAGATGCCAACGCCTCGCGAGCCTCGGCGACTGGCGCCGTGCGTCCCATCGAAACGCGTCTGGCGCGGCAGAGCACCCAGCAGATCCTTGCGCCTCGCGATGGCGTTATCCTCCGCTTGCTCGCGCAGCCCGGCAGCGAAATGTTGAAAGCAGGCGAGGGGCTGGCGATCCTTGTGCCCGATACCTCCAGCGCCGTTGTCGAACTGTGGGTGGATGGCAACGACATGCCGTTGCTCAAAACGGGCGACCGCGTCCGACTGCAATTCGAAGGCTGGCCCGCCATTCAATTCGTCGGCTGGCCCTCGGTCGCTGTTGGCACCTTCGGCGGCAGCATCATTCTTCTGGACGCTACCGACGATGGCTCGGGCCGCTTCCGTATTCTGGTTGCGCCCGATGAGAACGACGAGGAGTGGCCCGACGCACGCTACCTTCGCCAAGGCGTTCGCGCCAAAGGATGGGTACTGCTCCGCCAAGTGAACCTCGGCTTCGAAGTCTGGCGCCGCTTCAACGGCTTCCCGCCGTCCACCACGCCACCGGCAAAACCGTCTACGAATACCGAAGGACAAAAGAAAAAGAAATGAAGCTCGCGCACCTGCTGTGGATTTGCGCGGTTCCATTGGCCGCGCAGGGTCCGCTTCAACTTGACGAAGTTCTCGACGCCGTGGAGAAAAACTATCCGCCACTGTTGGCAACGCTTGCGGAAAAGGATATTGCCGACGCCGAGGTCTTGCAGGCTCTCGGCCGCTTCGACCTCATCCTGGGAGCGCAGGCCGATTCCGACCGCCTCGGTTATTACGAAAACCAGCGCGTGACGCTTGGCTTCGATCAGCCGCTCACCACCTGGGGCGCCTCCACCTACGGCGGGTGGCGTACCGGGCAAGGCGACTACGCGGCTTACGACGGAAAGAACGAAACACGTTCGCTCGGCGAATGGCGCGGCGGCGTTCGCGTGCCGCTCCTGCGCAATCGGGCCATCGATGACCGCCGCGGCAATCTGCAAAAGGCTCAAGTGGGCCGCCGCATCGCCGATTTATCCGTCGATACCCAGCGCTTGATCGTCCGCCAGTTGGCCGCCAGACGCTATTGGGATTGGGCCGCCTCCGGCCAGCGCCTTCGTGTTGCGGAAGAGGTCCTGCGTGTGGCCGAAGAACGTGACGCGGCACTGCGGGAAGCCAGCCAGCTGGGCCAGCTTCCGGCGATCGAAGTTACCGAAAACAGACGCCAGATCCTCCAGCGCCGCGCCCAGTTGGTGGAAGCCGAGCGAGGACTGCAACTGGCCACCATTGATCTCTCGCTCTTCTACCGCAGCGCCTCGGGCGAACCCGAACTGGTGGACCGGTCACGTCTTCCCCAATTGCTGCCGGAAACCAGTACGCTCACCGATGTGCAGGTTGAAGAAGACCGCCGCCGCGCACTCACGCTCCGTCCGGAGATCAGTCGGCTAACGGAACAAAAGCAGCAGGCGCGGGTCGATATCAATCTCGCCGAAAACGAGCGTAAACCTGCGGTAGATCTGGGCCTCGGCTTCACCAGTGAATCTGGCGAAGGACCGATCCGCCGCGGGCCGAACGAACTCAAAGCCTCTTTGCGCTTCGAACTCCCCTTTCAGCGCCGCACCGCCACAGGTAAATTGCGCTCCGCACAGGCGAAGCTTTCCCAGCTCGAACAACGCGAACGCTTCGCGGCCGATCAGGTAGTGGCCGAAGTCCGCGATGCCGCCAGCGCCGTGCGCGCCGCCCATGACCGCGCCAAACTTGCGAAGGACGAAGTAGTGGTTGCCCTCGACCTCGCCGACGCCGAACGCGAACGCTTCCGCCTTGGGGATAGCACGCTTTTTACCGTGAATCTGCGCGAACAAGCCGCCGTCGAAGCCGAACTCCGCAGCGTCAACGCCGTGTCCGACTACCTCCGCGCCTACACCACCTATCAGCAGGTCACCGCATCCCTACTGGCTACTCCGTAATCCGACCGCTTTACGGGAACCCCTCGTTTAGCTCAATACATTGAACTATGCCTAGGATACTCGTAGTTCTTTGTTAACATCGAGATAGGCTAAGATAGCCTCCTCCTCCGACAGGCTCCCAATCCAGTCCGAAAGCAGTGCTGAATCGTGATTCAGTGCTGCTTTTTTCTTTACACGATTGCTCGAAAAGATCTTTGATGTATATGTCTACAGGAGACTTGCAGCAACAAAAAGAACCCGATCCAGAGGGAGTAGGTTGGATCGGGTCGGAAATCAAAATGAAGATTTATTAATGTATAGCACTTCTTCCCGACGCGATCAAGAGGAAAGTCAAGTCTTTGTCCAAGAAAAAGCCCGATCCCTAGGGAGTGCCAAGGTGGGATCGGGCGGATCGAAATGAAGTTTTATTAAAATATCATTCAGCCGCCATAGAGGTCAAGGAAAACCACTAGTTTTACTTACATGCCCTCCACAAACAGCCGGACATTCCCGCGCGCCCGTGCCAGTTTCGCTTCGGCCATCCATTCCTGATAACGAATGCGGATTGCTTCTTCCTCCATCTGTGCGAGCTCCCCTTGCGCGGTCGCGACGTCGAGGCTTCCGGTGTAGCCGCCTTCAAACCGTAGCCGAGCCAGTTCCAAACTCTCGCGAGCCGCATACGCCGCCGCCGTTTGATGCTGAAGTTGCTCCGCCGCGGCCTTGCCCTCGATGAGCGCTTCGGTGATCTCCTGTTCGATCTGCTGGGCCACCTGCCGCTCTTCCTGCTTCCACTGCTCGCGGCGCGCCTGCGATGCTTTGATGTCGTTCTCAATCCGCCGTCCCGTCCATAGCGGCAGGTTCACGCTCGCACCCACTTGCCATGTCGAAAGCGCACGATCCGGACCCGCGCCCAACACGCCGTAGTTGCTGAACGCATCGACCGTTGGCCAGCGTTCCTTCCGAGCCTGTTCAATCTCACGGCTCAGCATCGCGCCTTTCGCGGAGACGAATCGCCTCTCCGCCCGCATGTCCATTGCTTCGCTTAACACAGCCTCTCGATTCACATCCCACAAACTCACGCGATCCGGCAATGCCGTGATCGAAACGGCAGACCGCGCGTCCAAGCCAATCGTCTTCACCAAAAGCGTGCTCAACACATCGCGCCGTTTGCGGACTTCCACCAGGGCGGCGCGTTCCTTTTCCAGTTGTTGCAACGCGCGCGCGACGTCCAGTTTATTGCCTCGCCCCGCTTCTTCGTTATCGGTTGCCTGCTTCAGCACCACTTCCGCAATGGTGATCCGTGCTTGCGCCGCGCGGGCCAGAGCTTCCGATGCAAGCGCCTGCAAATACAAATCGATCACCGCCGCCCGCGTCCGCTCAGCGATCGCATCCGCGCTTGCCTGATTCTGCTTCGTCCGCTCCTGCGCTGCTTTCACTCCCGCCAGCAGGCTCATGTCGAGCACACGCCAACTCACCGATGGCCGCGCATCAAACACACGATACGGACCCACGCGATCCGGCAATCCCGGCGCCAACAGGCCAATGCCCTGCAAGTTCGATGTTTGGTACGCCTGCGCTACCCGGGCACTCACCTGCGGCAGCAGGCCCGCTTTCACCGAGAGCGCCACGGCTTCCGATTCCACCACCCGCAGCCGGGCCATTTGCATCTCGGGCGATGCCCTCTCCGCAATCTCCAGCGCCTGCTTCAGCGACAACGGCTCCGGCACGGCATTGGCAGCCCCCTGCGCCCACACGCTGGCAGGCACGCACAGAGCGATCATCGCGACCGCTGCCGTCATGCGAGAACGCAACATTACCGCACCTCCGGACGCACTTGCGCGTCTTCGAGGTACGCATCCACGCGCAGACCCACCGGCAGGTTCTGCCCTTTGTCCAACTCCACCAGCGTTTCTAGAATCTTCTTGTCCACCCGCTCGGACGGCTCATCGGTGCGCACATTTTTGCGCCCCAGCGCCTGCCCGATGCGCACCACTTGTCCGGTGAAGTGCTTTTCGCCGTACGCCTCCGCCGTCACATACGCTTTTTGTCCCACGTGCAGGCGGGCCACATCCGTCTCATCCACATCTACGCGCACGCGTAGCGTGGAAAGATCGCCCAGCGCCAGCACCGGCGTTGAGCCATTGGCCGATACCGACTCCCCTGCCTTGCGGTACTTGCGCAGCACGCGCCCATTCACGGGCGAGCGCAGCAGCGTCTTTGCATACATCGCTTCGGCTTCCGAGACGTTCGCCTTCGCGCGATCAAGCTCCGCTTCGGCGCGGCGGATATCCTCGGGCCGCGTTTGCTGATCGGCAACATTCTTGCGCTCACGGACGGCATCCAGACGCGCTTCGGCTGTCCGGAAATCGCGATCGCCCACTTCAAACTCGGCCTTCGAGATCGCACCGCGCCGCAGCAGCATCTCGCGACGTTCGCGTTCGGCGCGCGCCTGCTCCACCGCCGCTTCGGCTTCACGCACCGCGGCCGCGGCCTCGCGCTTCACCTCCACTCGCTCGCCGTTGCGCAAGCGTTCGAGCGCCGCTTCGCGCTCGCGCACATCGCTCTTGGCAATCTCAATGCGCGCCGCGAAATGGCCGTTGTCGAGCACGCCCACTACTTGCCCGCGCCGCACTGTGTCGCCTTCTTCCACGGGTACCGATTGCAACTTGCCGTCCAGCTCGGAGCCAATCGTGATCTCCTCCGATGCCGGCTCCACCCGCCCCGCGGCCACAACATAGCGAATGTTTTCCGCCGGACCCACGCTCTTCGGCTCGGCCTCCGGCCCGGCTTTCGCCAGCGTGCGCTGTTGCATCACCACTCCCCCCAACAGCACCACTCCCGCCGCCACCGCCGTCCATGTGATCCACTTCCGCGTCATGCCGCCACCTCCCCTTCGCCCATCACAATCCGTCCGTCCTGCATACGCACAATGCGATCGGCGTAATGCAAGACGCGCGGATCGTGCGTCACCACCACCACCGCCCTGTTCTTCTGCCGGGCCAGGTTCACCACCAGATCCATCACCGCCGTGCCCGACTGCGAATCAAGCGCCGCCGTCGGCTCGTCGGCCAGAATAATCGGCGGCTCACCCGCCAGCGCCCGGGCAATCGCCACGCGCTGCTTTTGGCCGCCGCTCAAATCCGATGGATACCGTTTGCGTTTGTCCGCTAGGCCCACTTGTTCGAGCAGCGCATTCGACCGCTCACGCGCCGCGCTGCCGCGCACGTTCTTCAAGTGCAGCATCACCTCGACGTTTTCCTGCACCGTCAGCGCGGGAAACAAATTGAAGCCCTGAAAAATGAAACCGAAATTTTCCAGCCGCACACGCGGCAACTCGGATTCCTTCAGCCCCGCCGTTTCCCGCCCGCCGATCTTCACGCTCCCCGACGTCGCACGCAAAATGCAGCCCATCACCGAAAGCAGCGTCGTTTTGCCGCTGCCCGAGGGCCCCATCAGCATCAGCACCTCGCCCGCCGCCACGTCCAGATCCACGCCGCCCAGCGCATGCACGGCCGCGCTTCCGTCTCCGTATGTTTTTGTGAGATTGCGAATTTGAATCATCTCTTTCATCCCCAACCGTTACCCGCGGAACACCATCGCCGGATCAATCTTCGTCGCCTTGCGAATAGAAAGAATGGATGCGCTTGCGCACATGAACAGCGCAACCAGGAACGTGCCCGCGACCACACCATCGGGCAGCAGGATCAGCGCATTGCCCGTTTCGCTGCCGCGCGCGACGAACTTCGCCACCACCACCGCGATCGCATATCCAATCGCCGCCGAAATCCCCGCCTGCGTCAGAATTACCGCGTAAATGTCTTTGTTCGACGCGCCCATCGCCTTCAGCGTGCCGAACTCGCGGATGTGATCCACCGTCGCCGCGTAAATCGTCTGCGCCACCACCACGATGCCGACAATCAACCCCAGCACCGCCCCGATCAGCGTCGAAACTCCCGCACCCGTTTGAAAAACCCAATAGTTCTCCGTCTTATCCCGCATCTCGGCCATCGTGTAGATGTCCACGCCCTTCATGCGGGCCTGCAGCGCCTTTTGCAACTCCACGACGTTCACCCCCGGCGCCGCCTTCACCAGAAAATAGTAGGCTTGCTCTTCTTTGATGTGCGTGTAATTCTGCGCGTTCTTAAACGAAGTAAACGCGTAGGGCGACGTCGTGAAACTATGGATGCCCCGCGTGAACCCCACCACGCGCACGCGACGGTCGGCAATCTCCGCCGTGTCGCCAATCTTCTTCACGCCCAGCTTCGCCGCGAAGAGTTCGTCAATGATCACGGTGTCATCGGCGCGCAACGCGTCCACCGATCCCTGCGTGATGTTCCACGGCCCGCCCATGCCGGTGGACAAGTTGTACCCCACCACCTGTACCAGCTCCTGGGCGCCGCTCGGCAGCTTCCACGCATTGAACGCCAGCGCGTAGCGATCCACCGCCGCCACTCCCGGCACCGACAACGCCACGTACCGCTTGGTTTCATCCAGCACCGACGCCGCATTGACGTGCGGTATCTTCGGTGCCGCAATCCAGATATCGGCCTGACTGTAAGAGACTACGTTCGACGACGTTTCGAGGAACCCCAGGAACAGCCCGAACTGGACCAGGATCAGCACAAGCGCGAACACAATTCCCACCAACGTCACCACCAGCCGGATACGGTCATAAAACAGGTTTTTCCAGGCAAGCGCGACCACGAAGGCCTCCTCCGATTACCTACGGCCATTTAATGAACAGTGTTCACTAAACAGTGTTAAGTATGCCCGGAGTCGCCCACCTGAGTCAAGAAAAAAGTAATCGGACCCCGACCGTCAGGGAGGGATACAGCCGGAAAGGTTAGCCTCACAGACCCGTAAGGCAAATGGAAACAAAAACTTAAGAGAGGAGAAAAAACAGCGCCCGGATTCTCTACGCCCCCAGGCTCTTCATCACCCGGACCATATAGGAGTTGATCAGCGCCTCGCGCTCCAGCCACGGAAAGCTTCTCATGGTGATCAGCGCACCCGTGATCCCGTGCAGCATCAGGAACGTCGATTGGCTGGTGAACTCCACGTCGCCCTCGGCAATCACTCCCTCGCGCATGCACAGCGCAATGCCTTCGCGGAGCAGGTCGAAACAGGCCATGCCGGGGTCCTGGCTATAGCCGCCCGCCTCCATTGCCTGCACTAGTTCCACCGGCTCCGGCAGACAGAACAGAACGATGTAATGGTTCGGATGTTCCAGTCCAAACTCGATGTACGCCCGCAGCGACCGCCGCAATTGTTCGAGCGGCGTCAGCCCCAGCGCCGCGATCTCCCCCATGCGCTGGCGCAGCGCCCCAAACACATCCGAGCAAATGTTGCCCATCAGCTCGGCTTTGTCTTTGAAATGAAGATAGATGGTGGTGGGCGAATACTCGATCCGGTCGGCAATCTTCCGGATGGACACGCCCTCATACCCTTCGCGCGCGAACAACTCCGTCGCCGCGTTCAGGATTTTCTGCCGCAGCTCCTGCTTCTCCCGAGTCCTCCTCGCCAGGATCCGCTGCGACCGCTCATTCTCAGGCATCGTCATTTTTAATTTGCCGCTGTCATGATACTGAACGGCGTTCACAAATACAAGAGTTGCGGAAACAGGAGGCCCGGAAATTGTTGTTGAATGAACGCGGGAAAACTGCGGGAATCAAAGACGGCAGCGAGCAGAAAAAGTGGTACGCCCGAGAGGATTCGAACCTCTGACCTTCTGCTCCGGAGGCAGACGCTCTATCCAGCTGAGCTACGGGCGCATGCTACTACTGACCAGTCTATCATTGAATCCCAGTCATGCACGAAATTCAACGAACGCAGTGCTATGCTGCTATGCGCGGTCCCAGTATCGAATTTCGCCGCAAAGCTTCGCCGCCAAACTTCGCCGCGAAGCTTCGCCACTAAGCAAAAGAGCGCCCACATGAAGCCACTTCTTCCATTTGCCACCTCTGCCGCCAGTGCCGTCTTCTCCCTCGTCGTGGCGACCTCCATCGCGTCTCTTGGACATGCCCAAGTCATCGCACGCCATGCCGTCGACGCCAACGGCGCGCCGTAGTACCGCGTCGACTTCCCTGGAGCCCAAGCAGATCGTGATAAAAATGGCTGCTCTTCGCCAGATCATCCACCACAGGAATGGTGGCCCGAATCATTGGGCGCGGCGCAAGGACCGGTGCGGGTCCCTGCGCACGAGCACCTGTAATCGCGATCATGACAACCGCGATGATGACACCGGCGGCGGAGAGCCCGTTAACAAATGCCTTCTTCCTAGCAGAAATTGTCTTCCCCCCACCACATCCTATGGTGCAACTCGCCAGCTGCTTCGAAACGCCGCTTTACGGCCGGAGTCCGATGTGCGGTCAGAAACGGATGTTGACCGGTAGCTTCCTGCGTGAAATCGGTGGCCTCGGTCATTCGTTCCGTCCCCGCTGACAACTTTCGTCAAGCCGTCACTTCGGACTCCTCATCATCGTAAGCTCTTTGTTTGCCGTCGGGATCGGTATGTCACAAACCGGTTTCCCTCCGGTTACGTACCGTTGTTGACCGAATAACGATTCGGTATTAACGTTGGTTCATGTTAGTCTCCAGCAACGTGGATTCGCGGCCCACCGCGGTCACGCAACGAGGCCAACATGAAATTTTGCGTTACCCTTTTCACACTCTTCGTGTGTTCATCGATATTCAGCCACGCCCAGCAGCTCGAAATTTCGGGAACCATTCGCGACTCAGACGGCGTTGTCCCGGCCGCATCGGTCACCGTGCGCGACTCGCGCGGTGAGCAGCATACCGTTTCCACGCAAGAGAACGGAATGTACTCAGTGCCGGGCCTGCGCCCAGGTTTGCACGATGTCACCATCTCGCGCGAGGGGTTCAACACGATTGTCCGTAGCGTAACCCTCAACACGGAGTCGGTGGTCGTGGATGTAACACTCGCCCTCAGCGCCGTCTCAACGTCGATTTCCGTCATCGATACCGGAGGAAAGGCGACCGCGTCACGCCTTGACATTTCGAATCTCGACCTGCCCGTTCAGATCGGCGTGGTCCCCAAGGAATTGCTTCAGGAGCAGGGCGTTAACGATATGGTGACCGCACTGCGCAATGTTTCGGGCGTTCAAGCACAACGATTTTACGGAGTGTATGAACAATATACGATCCGTGGATTTAACGCAGCCGACGTGATGCTGGTCGACGGAATGCGCACCGAGGCGATCTTCAACCGGTTCAACACCCAGCTGAACAATGTCGAAACGGTGGAAGTGCTCAAAGGACCAAGCTCTGTCCTCTATGGAGGCGATGCCGTCGGCGGGGCGATCAACATCGTCCGCAAGAAGCCTCAAGGACTGAGGGCCTACGATTTTCTTTACAAAGGCGGCAGATTTAACACCCATCAGATCGCCGGGGGTGCAACCGGGCCCCTATGGAAAAACTGGCTGCTCTATCGCGTTGATTCCAGCTATGACCACTCCGATGGATGGCGCGGCGCGGGAGCCGATCGCTTCAACGCTTCACCATCTCTCACCTGGCTGATGAGCGAAAGAGCCCGCGTTACCGTTCATCAATCCTTCATTCGCGATAACTACAAAGGCGATGGCGGCGTCGCGGTCGGCTATACGCTTTCCCCGTTCTACGATTCCAGCCGCCGGTTCAGCCTTCCGAACGATTTCGCCTTGATTGGGGATTCGCAAACCCACGTGTTGTTCAACTACATCCTTTCGCCGCGCTGGGAGTTCCGCAACGGTTTTCTCATGCGCCGCACCAGCGAGGAATATTTCGTGACGGAAGGTATCTACTTTTCGCCCGCGGACAACACCGTTCCGCGTGAAGCTTTGTATTTCCATCACACACGCCGGCCCAAGGTAAATCAGGCCGAACTTGTGGGCCACGTGAATTTCCTGAACATGAAGCACACGCTGTTGTTCGGCTATGATTACCGCAACTTTTACACCCGCACGGACGTTACCGCCGGAGGAGGATTCTACGACGACTTGACGCCGATCAGCGTGCTGAATTACCGGGAAACGAATCCGCCGATCACCTCTTTCCCCATTGTCCGGCAGACGTTCCAGACCAATCGCATCCACGCCGGATTCTGGCAGGATCAGATTGACGTCACATCCAAGTTGAAGATCAATGTCGGCGGCCGTTTCGATGACTTTGACCGTTATCGGGACCGCATCTTCACCGCCGATCCAGCCACCGTCGTGGGCGTTCAGAGACG
The DNA here is from genome assembly GCA_040081455.1 of Bryobacteraceae bacterium. GTDB lineage: Bacteria > Acidobacteriota > Terriglobia > Bryobacterales > Bryobacteraceae > Palsa-187. Next base: position 3,868 of record JBEBGM010000027.1, on the reverse strand, counting down.
TCATCAAACCGCCTACACCTACCGGGCGGGCGTCGTCTTCGCTCCCGTCATCAACCAGCAGATCTACTTCAATACCTCGACTTCGTTCAGCCCCCTGTTTGATGTCCCGCCCAATGGCGCCGAGCTCAAGCCACAGACCGGCAGAGGATACGAGGTCGGCTATCGCTGGCAGGGCTGGAACGGCCGTGTGACCAGTAGCTTGGCTCTCTACCAGATTGAACTCAACAACCTTGCATTTTTCACGAATCTAACGACGGTGACGCAGGCCGGTCAGCAAAAATCGAAAGGATTTGATTTCGACCTCAACGCTGACCTCACTCACAACACGCGATTGCTTGTGAACTACGGTTACACGCTTCCACGCTTCACAAGCTTCTATAATCCGGACGACGAGGCCGATTACACCGGCAATCGCCCGCGCTTTACTCAAATGCATTCGTTGAACGTATGGACGACAAAGTCCTGGCGGTCTGGTTTCACCGCAAGTGTTGGTATGCGCTACCTTGGCCCAATGTTCACAAATAACGAAAATAGCGTTCGGCTGGGCGGCTGGACCGTCTTCGGCGGTGCGGTCAGTTACCGCAAGGAATTTTGGGAACTGGCCCTCAACGCCGAGAATCTACTGAATCGCCAGCGATACTTCACTGGTTCTGACTACAGCAACCAGATCTATCCCGGAGCTCCCGTGAACGTGTTTGCCACGTTGCGGTTCCGGTTCAAGTGATATCGCTTCGACGCGACATGTCCGGCCCACAGTCTTCTGTTTCAGCGTTCCCTCTGCGGCACCATGTACAAAATGGTGATCTCCAAGGACCCGCAGCAGAAATACCTGTTCGTCGCCGACGCGCATAACGACGTCATCTGGATCGTCGAGCGCCAGAGCGGCAAAACGCTAGGAAACTTCGGCGGCAACGGTCGCCTGGCCGGCCAGATGGTCTTCCCCAACTCCATCGGAACCGACACCCGCGGCAATATCTTCGTAGGTGAAGTCGACAACGGCAAGCGAATCCAAAAGTTCGCCCCCGTACTCAAGGGCGCCCGCTAGGAGAGGATGATGGGGGATCTGTTCTGCACAAAAATGTGATAAATCTCCACCTGTCCCGGATTCCCACCGGATTCCCCCCGGATTCCCCCCATTAGCTCCCATTAGCTCATTAGCTCCCATTGGCGCTCAGCCCTTTTTTCTCAGAAGGGGCAGGATCTTTGCTCGATCATTCAATCGAAGCATGACAGGATCTCTCGACGACGACGCACGCCCAAACATTACACAATTTCTGTCTTTCAGCGCCGAGAGCACTCCGGCGTAATCATCACCGATGTAATGTCGAAGAAACTCCGCACCGGTAGCATCATATGTACGGAGTGCGAATATTGTGTTGCATTGATTCAATATGCTCTTCGTGACGTTTGCGGTTCGTTGGGTGACGACAAGACATCCAAGACCGAACTTGCGTCCCTGCAAGATCGCCTTAGATGTGCCGGCGCAAGCGACTTTGTCCCCGTCCGCGGCTACCGACGTCCACTCCGGGACGAGAGAATGGGCTTCTTCGAACACAATGAAACATCGTGCGTCGTTCGTCATCCCCTTTTCCTGCAAGACCTCCAGGCAAACCTCCGTGACGATTCTCGTGATCTCAACCACCGTCAACGTCGCCATAGACGCAGTATTCTGATACGGCTTACTATCTTGCTTCCACACTTCGAATCGGGCCGGATTAAAGCATTTGATTCGATCGACAGATTGCGTTTCATCCAAAAACGTCGTCATCAGGACCTTCAGATGGTTCCGAAAGGACCTCAGACTTCCGCCTTCCTCGACGTTCTGTTGAACATTCGTCCGCCCGGCTTGACCGATCGCCTGCAAGCCGGTGATCTCATTGTCGAGGTCGGCCTCTTGAAAGAATGGCTCCAGTTCTGTACGATACTGATCGCCAATATCGAGACACACAACTTTGGCCCCACTCCAAATAACCCGTTCGACCAATTCGAGAGCAAGATAGGTCTTTCCAACGCCCAAAATCCCGAGTATGGCCGTATTATGCGTCACAAGATGATTCGGGTCGATGCTTACGGGGTAGTCCGTCGAAGGCAGAAACCCAATAGATTCGCGATCAACAGGGGCTTCCACTGGCGGAGCGAGATAGACGGCCGTGTTGGGTTGAGGAACCCACGGTGTTGGCTCCAATCGACGCAACTCAGGATTCCAGGAACCAATTTTTCTCGCCTTCGCGACGACAAACCCTCTTGTATTTTTGTATCGGACAATTTCCTCCTGTGTCAGTCCGTTGGTGATTTGGTACAAAACAGTTTTTCCGCCGATTGATACCTCGACTAGGTTTCCCTCTTCGATTTTCGAGCTTACGCCGGTAATTTCGATCTCCAGATGCGTCACATCGCTCAAAGGACCGACCATGCCAACGAGACGTTCGCGATTGTTCCAAGCCACGTTGTCAGCCAGCGACTCCGCAAACATTTCCGAGTCAATTCGGTAAACCGCACCATCGCCGATGTTGCTCGGAACATATTCGCGAATTTGCGCCAGTTCCGATTTCGTAGGGGCACCAAGCGCGAAACACCGCCACCAAGGCCCATCCGAGTAACCGACGTGATCCAAAACAACGGATACCGTCATATTTCCATCCGATCCTCGCGTAGCTATCAGATCTCCACTCGATAGTTGCGCCGCACCGGTCTCTTGAATAAGCACAACGCTTGGAAACTCTTGTCCGGCAACCACTCCTACTTGCAGAGGAAATCGCTTCTGAGTCCAAATCTCCCCAATCCGAGTCGCAAGTGTTACGAGATTTTCCAGCGGGCGCGTAGCAATCAAAACGATCCCCGCGATACTTATTGTTATGTACTCGCGAGGACTCGACCTGTGGAAGGCTATGATCGAAAAAAAGAATACGGACGAAAACACGACTTTGGCCGATCCCAACCTCGTGCACACCAAATAAAACGATCGCGACACCTTCTGGACACCCGGTGTCGTCGAATCCTTCAGGGCCAGCGTCAAAATACATGTCCCTAGCAAAGCAACTTGTGCAACGATTAAAATCCACCACAGTAGAATTCCCACGTCATCGCCCGCAGCCGTCACTGCTGCTCGCACGGGAAGCAACGTGAAGAGTGCCGCTATCGCATTGGACAGCGTGTCAACAGGTTTGGTGAAGTACGGTGTGCTCAACAGGCTACCGAGCATCACCGCGGCCAGTCCAGAATAGAACCACAAGCCTCGCTCCGAAAATGGCGGCGCCCATATGCCAAGAGCGAGGCGAGAGACCAAAAACAGCGAGGCGATATAGACTGCCAAAAGCACAAATCGACCGCGTTGCCCTAGAGTTACAGTTTGCCCAGAGAAATCGGCGGAGGCGTATTGCCCTTCAATGAGATTCACGGCTCGCATTATAACAACCGGGAGATCCACTGACATTTAGATCTGTGGACATCTGGCAGCCAAGGCGTGGTAATTGTTGTTTATGAAGAAAGTGGTGGTCGGCTACGGTGAATATAACGCGTACTCGATAGACGAGATTCCCAACGACTTTCTTGAAACTCTATGCAAACGTTTTCCGCTCGATGTGGAGCACTGTTGGACACAAAAAACGGAAGATCTGCGTATTACGATAGCCGTACATCAAGAGGCCGCCCGCCGCAAAGCCGGTGGACACACTCGCCCTCATATTCCGACAACATCTCAACTCGCTCGGCAACTTATTAAGCATGGATTTCGAAATTTGAGTAAAACTCACCACCCGGATGTGAATGGCCAAGTGGAGGCGCAGAAACGTCTCGTGGACGCACGTGACCAACTAGAGCAGTTTTGTCAAAAAATCAAGGAACCCACTGATCCCAAATGCCTCTACAT
>JBEBGM010000063.1:0-16803 GCA_040081455.1 Bryobacteraceae bacterium | reverse complement strand
GCTGCTGGATCAGGGCGAAGCGGGCGACAACGTCGGCTTGCTGCTGCGCGGCATTGAAAAGAACGACGTGGAGCGCGGCCAGGTGGTTGCGAAGCCGGGCTCGATCAAGCCGCACAAGAAGTTCAAGGGCGAAGTTTACGTGTTGAGCAAGGACGAAGGCGGCCGTCACACGCCGTTCTTCAAGGGATATCGCCCGCAGTTCTACTTCCGCACGACGGACGTGACGGGAGTGGCGCAGTTGCCGGCCGGCATGGAAATGGTGATGCCGGGCGATAACGTGCAGCTCGAAGTGGAACTGATCACGCCGGTCGCCATGGACAAAGGCCTGCGCTTCGCCATCCGCGAAGGCGGCCGCACCGTCGGCGCCGGTACGGTTAGCGAGATTTTGGAATAGGCCCTCGCGGGGCTGCCAGTGCGCCTTACGGCGCTGAGGCGACCCGGCAGAGTAGAGATTTTTAGAAGGAATTTATTATGGCGCGCGAACAGATTACGTTTCAGTGCACGGAATGCAAGCGGAAGAATTACACGAGCATGAAGAACAAGAAGACCACGACCGAGCGTCTGGAATTCAAGAAGTTCTGCCCGTTCTGCCGCAAGCACTTTCCTCACAAAGAGATTAAGTAGCTTCCGGCCGGACTCCGGACACCGGACTGGTGAATTCAGGTACACTGAATAAGCTGACTTCGGGTCCGGATACTGGTCTTAAGCCACTTGGTGTCCGGTCAACGGCCTTTGGCCGCTGAAGGTTATAGGGGCATAGGCTAACGGTAAACCAGCGGTCTCCAAAACCGCCTTTGGGGGTTCAAATCCCTCTGCCCCTGCCATTGCCTTCCAGCTGGCTCGGCGCGATCCGCGCGACGGGTTCCGGGTTTCACAGTAACCATGCTGGCAGTTTGAGAAGTTAGAAGAAGGAATCGCCATGAGCGAAGAAAAAAGCGTAACAAAGGGTATTGGCGGCTGGCCCGCGCAGACGAAGGATTACTTCGAGGAACTGCGCCGCGAGATGAGGCTGGTAACATGGCCAAGCTGGGATCAGGTTCGCAGCACCACGGGTGTGGTGATCTTCGCTGTGTTCGCGTTCGCGGCGTACTTTGCCGTGGTCGATTCAATTGTCGGCCGTGGCGTGACGGCCCTGTTCGATAAGTTCACTAAGTAAGAAGGCCATCAAGAAGGCTATGACGCCCGAAGAACTCCAGGACAATTCGCTCCCCACGGACGAGAACACCGACGCCGCCGTCGAGCAAGCCGAGACCGTGGTGGCTACCGCCGAATCGGAAGCCGCGCCAGAAGCTGACGCCGCTCCGGAGGCCGAGAAGCACTGGTACATCATCCACACCTACTCGGGTTTCGAGAACAAGGTGGCCGAATCGCTGCGCACACGCGCCGAGGCGTTCGGTTTCGATAAACAGATTGGGCAGATCCTGATTCCCATTGAGGAAGTGGTGGAGCTGCGCAATGGCAAGAAAGTCACCAGCAAGCGCCTGCTTTATCCGGGCTACGTTCTGGTGGAAATGGAAATGAATGACGAGCTGTGGCACGCCGTGAAGGCGACGCCGCGCGTCACGGGTTTCGTGGGTGGCGGCGATAAGCCGGTGCCGTTGACGGCGGATGAAGTGAACTCGGTGCTCTACCGTCAGGCAAGCGCCGCCGAGCGTCCGCGTCCAAAGCTCACGTTCGAAAAGAGCGAAATGGTGCGCATCACCGATGGACCGTTCGCCAATTTCTCGGGCAAGGTGGAAGAAGTCAACCCGGACCGCAGTACGTTGCGCGTGATGGTGACCATCTTCGGCCGCTCGACTCCGGTGGAGTTGGACTTCCTGCAGGTAGAGAAGACTTAGGCCGGGCAGGTTCAAAAAATATTAGCCCGGCAGTCCGGGGAACAGGGAAAGACAATGGCAAAAAAAGTAACAGCAATGGTGAAGTTGCAGATTCCGGCGGGCAAGGCCACGCCGGCGCCTCCGGTGGGTACCGCGCTGGGTCCCCAGGGCGTCAACATCATGGAATTCTGCAAGGCGTTTAACGCCAAGACGTCGGCGAAGGACCAGGAAGGCCTGATCATCCCGGTGGTGATCACGATCTACTCGGACCGTTCGTTCACCTTCATCACCAAGACCCCGCCGGTGCCGGTGCTGATCAAGCGCGCCGTCAACTTGGCCAAGGGCTCGGCGGAACCGAACAAGAACCGCGTGGGCAAGATCACGTTGAAGCAGATCGAAGAGATCGCCAAGATCAAAATGCCCGACCTGAACTGCTTCAGCGTGGAATCCGCGATGAACTCCGTCAAAGGCACCGCCCGCTCGATGGGCGTGGACGTAGTTTAGTTCACGGACAGTTTAGTTTTACAAGCCCTCCGGCGCGCAAGCGTTGGAGGGTTTTTGTTTTTGGGCTGCGGTTCTTGATTTATGTGGGGCGGGCCGCCCGGCCGGCGCGCGACCGCCGGGTCGCGCAGGAGTGGTGTCGCAAGATTTGCGATGGCGAGTCCTCGGCACGGAAGAGGGCAAATTTTCCTGGGAACCCAGGCTCACGCCTGGGTCTATGAACGGCGCGAGCGCCCAATCGTTACGTTTCTGCCCTTCTTTCTTTCTCCTAACTCCTATCTTTTAACTTCTAACTCCTGATTTTCTCTTGGAAGCGCTTCCTGTGCGCTGTACGCTCGCGGCTCTCGGCTCATCGCTCTCTGTTACGGTCGCCGATGGTGACTCGAGTACTCATCGACGCGACGTGGCCCGGTTTCCGACGGCTGAACCCGAACTCTGCTTATGGTGTAGCAGGGATGCGGGTGGCTGGAACGCTGGCTTTTCGCGATGTGATAGAAAGCGAGCAGAATTGAGGCTACGGAAGTTGTGTGAAGGATCGGAGCGCTACCGGAGTTTTTCGGCGTCGCACTTTAGTTGATCGATGAGGATAGACACGCGATTCGGTCATACCGCCGAGCAACCGAAGGCGTTTGTTGACTGAGCGAGTGCATCCCCGCTCTCACTAGCGGGGTCCAATTGCCCGACCGGCGGTCGCGCGCCGGCCGGGCGGCCCGCCCTACTGGCGGCGTCCGTCCATGCGATCGTCGTCGCGGTCGCGGTCATAACCCCGCTCGCGCAGTTCATGCGCCGGAGGCAGCGGGGGACCATTCACGGCTTGTGTTTTTTCGGCTTTGTGGCGGAGGATTTGGTCGATGACGAGGCCGCCTGCAGTGCCGACAAGCGCTCCAATCAGCAAACCTTTTTCGGAATGCGTCATGGCGCCGATGGCGACGCCGGCTCCGGCTCCTGCGCCCATGATGGCGGCAGTGCGGGCGAGTTCACGCCGGTGGCGTTCGGGGGGCGGGAGGTAGGGGTCCTGATCGCGGCCTGCGAAGGATTGCTCCAACTGCATGTTCCGGACGACGTCGTGCATGTTGGTGGCGCTGCGCAGCATTTCGCCCAGGAATTGGACGTTGATGTCCTGTTGGGGCAACGCTTGCGGTGGAAGCGCCGGGGGTGGGGCTTGGGCTTGGAGCGCCACGGTGGTCAGCAACGTGGCGAATAGGGATTTTAGAACAAGGGATGGTTTCATCAGTAGTCTCCGCACTCAAGCGTGAGATGCGGCCCGGGCGATTTGCGTTGCGTTAGGGAGATTAAGGTTTTTGCATGGTGGCGTGCGTGGGAGGGTCGGATGAATCCCCCAGGCTCACGCCGGGGTTCCGATGGGGGCGCGCGGCCTATGAATAGAAGGCAAACGATTGACAGAGTTGCGGTTCCGTGCGAGGATACGCGCAGGCTCTATGCGGATTTCCTTGGCTTTTTTGTTCGTTTCGATGGCTGCTGCGGCGGTGGCGCAGACCAGGTGTGAGGATTTGACGCGGCTGAATCTGCCTAGGATCGCGGTGCGGTCGGCGGTGACGGTGGCGGCGAATTCGTTCCGGCCGCCGGGGGCGCGCCCGGATTCGGCTCCGTACAGCATCCAGCAGTTCTGCCGAGTGGTGGCGGTGGTGCGGCCGGAGCTCGATTTCGAGCTGTGGCTGCCGGAGCGATGGAATCGCAAGTATGAGGCCGTGGGCAACGGAGGACTGGCGGGCACGATTCCCTATGCTGCGATGATTGATCCGCTGGGGCGCGGATACGCGACGTCGAGCACCAATACGGGCCACATCAATGCTAACGGAGGCGATGCGACGTGGGCGCTTGGGCACATGGATCGCGTGATCAACTACGGGCAGCGCGGCGTGCATGAAATGGCCGTGGCGAGCAAGGCTCTGGTGCGCGCTTACTATGGGGCCGATCCGGAGCATTCGTATTTCAATGGGTGCTCCTATGGCGGCAAGCAGGCGCTGACGGAGGTGCAGAAGTATCCGGACGATTTCGACGGCGTGATTGCGGGTGATCCAGCGAACTGGACGACGCGGCACACGACGGCGAATCATATTTGGATCGCGCAGGCCGTGGATGGCGACGGGTGGCTTTCTCCTTCGAAGGTGCAACTGCTGGCGGATTCCGTGAATGCGGCGTGCGACATGCTGGACAGCATTCGCGATGGAGTGCTGGCGGATCCGCGCAAATGTCACTTCGATCCGGGCACACTGCAGTGCAAGAATGGCGAGCGCACGAGTTGCCTGACGGCCGCACAGGTGGATGCGGTGCGCAAGGTTTGGAGCGGGCCGCGCGATAGCGAGGGCCAGCTTCTGTATCCGGGGATTGAGCCCGGCGGTGAGGCGGGTCCGGGCGGCTGGCTGCAGTGGGTGACGGGAGACAAGGCGGGCGCTGGCGGGCACGCGGGCCTGGGCGTTCCGTTCATGAAGTACATCGCGTATGAGAACCCGGATTGGGACTACCGGACGTTCCGATTCAACTCGCAGCAGGGTCTGGAAAGCGATATGGAGTATGTGGAAGACAAGCTGGGCCGCATCTTCGATTCCGTCGACCCGGATCTGCGGCCGTTCCGGGCCAATGGCGGCAAGCTGATTCAGTATCACGGATGGTCGGATCCGGACATTCCTCCGGCGAACAGCATCAATTATTTTGAGAGCGTGGTGCACGCGCTGCACGGCGATAAGGTTGCGGGTCTGCGCGACACGAAAGAGTTTTACCGCTTGTTCCTGGTGCCGGGAATGCAGCATTGCGGCGGAGGTCCGGGAACGTCGCGCTTCGACATGCTGACGGCGCTGGAGCAATGGGTGGAGGACGACAAGGCTCCAGAACAAGTGATTGGCTCGCACGTGACGAATGGGCAAGTGGACCGCACCCGTCCGATCTGTGCATATCCGATGCAGGCGAAGTATAAGGGGACGGGCTCGACGGACGAGGCGGCGAATTTCAGTTGTGCGCTGCCGTGAGGACGGCACTCCAATTCGTTGGATTGTGCTGGCTGACGGCGGCTGGGCTGTGGGCCACCGAAAAGAATGCTTGGTTAGGGTCGGCGGACCTTGTGGTAATCGGGACACTGGAAATTCAAAAACATTTCTGGTTCCTGGACGGGCTTCACGTGAGCGGGAGAATTCATGTGGACGAAGTTTTATATGGTCCCGCCGAAGCCGACTCTTCAATTCGTTATGCTTGGCGGTTGCCCTGCCCCGCCTATGCGCTCCTGGGCTTCACTAATAGTTGTCGAGTTGGGAATCCCGGGGACGTTCGGTCCCGGATCAAGGACGTCCTTCCGCAGCGCGGCATTTGGATTCTTTACAAAAAAGTAGGGAACGAATGGGGCAGCCCGGACTTTGACCCCGGCCTACGAACTCTCAAGGATCGGGACGAAGTTATCCAGATTCTGAAGCGGCGCGAAGCAGCAACAGCTTCTCACTAAGAAACGCTGCTCAACTATTCATCGCCTTTTGATTTGGAATGTCTTAGACTCCACATCCCACGCGAGACTGCGCACCACATCCGCGGCATCGGGTTGCTGCGTTGTCGCAGCGGTTTGCGTGTCGGTGTCGGTGAGCATGGGCACTTCTCTGCCCGCGGCTTGTTCGACGCATTTGCGGAAGCCGGTGTGGAGGAAGTAGATGCCATCAATCACGTTGGGCACTCCGGTGATGCGGACTGCGCCGGGAGACTCGGTTTCGCGCGCGGCGGCGGTGCAGGTTTGCTCGGCGAGGTCGGCGACGCCCCTCCAAATGATGAGATTGTGTTCGAGAGCAGCAGCGTGAAACACGAGCACGGTGCTCGCGAGCGCAATGGCCCAACGTTTCGCCATGGCATCGAGAATGGAGGCGAGGGCGAGAGCGGCTCCGATCATCGGCAGATAGAGGACGCGCGATTTTTCGAGGTCGGCGTCGATTAGCAGAAACAGATGCACGGGGAGAGCGGCGATCAGGAAGAAGCCGAGGCCGAACCAGACATTCTTGTTTTCGATTCGCTGTGTGAGCGGTTCGTGAAAAGCCACGGCGGCAATTGCGATCAACATAGCGGCGAGCGCGGCGATCAGCCACCACTCGTTGGCTACGCTCCAGTTGATGGGAAACAAAGTGATGGCGGCGGTGCGCGCGAATAGTCCTTTGGGCGTGCGCAGCAGGCTGATGTTGTAGAGGAATGTTGTATTGGTATCGGCATTGCGATAGCCGCCAATACCTTCGAGCAGGTACATGCGATAGGTGAACACGCAGGCAGCCAGCGCGAAGGCTGGGAGTACGGACGCGATCGCTTTGCGCCACTCGATGCCTTGGAGTTTCCACCACAACAGGGCGATGAGCGGATATACGTATGCAGATTCTTTACTGAGCAGGCCGAGCAGGAGTGCGGATAAAGATGCAATCTGCCAGAGCAAGTTTCCGCTTTTCGAATAGCGAATCGACGCCAGCAGAGCGGCGCAAACGAAGAGCGCGGCCCATAGGTCGAACTGTGCTGAAAGCCACGCGACCGCTTCGGGACGCGAGCCGTGCAACAGAAAAAAGAGCATGGCGGAGAATGAGGCGTAGCAGCCAAGGTCCGTCTCCCGGGCCACCCGATAGAGCAGAAGACCGGTGCCCAGGTGCAAGCCAAACGAAAAAGCGTGCCAGCCCGCGCGATCGGGTCCGAACAACGAACCTTCGACGGCGTAGGCGACGTAGACAAAGGGGCGGAAGAAAAAGTCGGTTGCGGGAACGGTGAACAGGTTCCCGAAGTAACCGGGCGAATGGTGGAGCGCGTTTCCGGTGTGGATGTAGTCGTCGGCGATGAATGGAAAATGGAAGCTCCATGCCCACAGGGCAGTGGCCGCGGCGACGGCGCCCGCCAAGTATGGCCACATGGTCGGTGTCGCGTGCGGGTTATCGGACAAGCCGCGCGTGCGGCCGGGAAAGAAAAGAACCAAGAGAAGTAAGAGCAATGCGGAGACGCCGAAGACGCTTTCGGCTCCGATGGGATTCCGAACGGAGAAGAGGAACTGAAACGGACCAAACGCCGCGCGCGCGGCCAAGATCACCCCGGAGACGGCCAGCGAACACTTCAACGAGTTGCGAAGCCAGCCGGAGAGGCGGGTCATGAACCTAGGTCATGATTGTAGCGTGATTAAAATGGGCAATGCCGACGAAGGCGCCGCGAAATACTTGAGGCGAGAGTAAAGGCGGCGAGTTCAACGCGCGCCGAGTTCGATGCCGAGTTTCTTCATTTCCTCGGCGTAGTAGCGCTTGTGGAGCACGTCCCACTCTTCGGTGCCTTCGCCGATTTCACGCTTCATGGTGCGGATCTTGGCGCGGGCGGCACGGTCGACCTTTTCTTCGACTAGCAGGAGTTCGGTCATCGCCTTGACCATTTCCAGGCGGACGTCGTTCGGATCGCGCTTCAAGCGGAAATCGCGGCTCTTGCGGAGCGCGGTGACCACTTTGTGAGAGAGATCGTTGATTTTGTCACGGGAGAGCTTCATGGCGTCGCCCGAGTCGCGGCCGGCGGCGCGGATGACTTTGCGCTGTGTGATCAGGGTGTTCTTGATGCGGCGGAACATCTCCTGATAGCTAACGCCTTCCTTCCTCATGTAATCGCTGTATTGAGAGAGGAGATCGCGGACTTCATCGTTCAGTTGGTCTTCAACAGCGAGGTCTTCATCGATGATTCCGGCGATCAATTCGGCCGCAGCCTGCGTGTCGCTAGTTTCAATCCAAAGTGGACTCAGCCGTTTGACGGTCTGGCGAGAAATGTAATCAACAAATTCGCGTGCGAGAAGCATCCGAGTAGCTTCCAGTCTATCAGGCGGAGCAGGCGCGATGTCAATTTTGACGGCCAAGCGGCGGATACGCCCCGCGCAACTTTCGCACAGGTTGGATTTTAAGTTCGGCCGTGGGGTGCGCACGCCCGCAAACGTCCGGCCACGGTTGCAAGGGATGGCGAATGGGACGTATCGCCGGACCGCGACAGCTAATGTATTGCAACAACAATATATTTGCCATTGACTCTTATAGTTGCAGCGGAGTCCTATTGATTTTGACAGGGAACTCCTTATAATTCTGCTGGTATGTCATCCGTGCCTGTCACCAATAAATCCTTTCACGCGGCCGTTCCTGACACAGGGATTTAGGCTGCGCCCGCCATCGGACGATTCTCGCTAATCCGTACATTTTGAGCGTGCCGAGTGGTTCGGCTGGTGCTGTGCCACGCTGTCTGGCCGGCACATGCCGGCATGTACGTTCGTTCCTATTCCCCGCTGTACAAACTGACGTGTGTTTCAAGAGGAGGAAACCATGTTCGACTTTGACACGATGTTTTTCATTACGAGGCTACTGGCATATGGTGGCGCCGTATTTGTGGTGTGGTTTATTCTGGCGAGCTTTGTTTATATCAGCGAAAACCAACTGGGCGTGGTGGTGAAGCGCTTCGCTCCAAGTGGCCAACTTTTGCCGGAAGGCCGCATTGTGGCGTTGAACGGCGAGCCGGGCTATCAGGCAAGGACGCTGGGACCGGGAACGCATTTTGGTTACTGGCCGTTTCAGTACAAGGTGGATAAATTTCCGATGACGGTGATTCAGCCGGGCTACATCGGGTTGGTGATCGCCAATGATGGCTCGCCGATGCCGGTGGATCGCGTGCTGTGCGCCGCGGTGGAATGCGACTACTTCCAGGACGTTGACAAGTTCCTGCGCGGCGGCGGTCAAAAAGGCCGCCAGAGCGCGGTACTGACGGCGGGCTACTATCGCATCAATCCGATTCTATTCAAGGTGATTCCGGATGTACGAATGACCAAGATCGATTCGGATAAAGTGGGCATCGTTACCGTGCTGGACGGCGCGCCCATGCCGGCGGGCCAGATGGCCGCGAAGGTAGTGGACGGCCACAACAACTTTCAGAGTCCGGACAGTTTCATCCGCAACGGCGGCTGCCGCGGATTGCAGGAGCAAATCATTCTGGCAGGCAACTACAACTTGAATCCGTGGTTCTGCGAGATCGAAGAGCATGATTTGGTGGAGGTGCCCATCGGCAATGTGGGCGTGGTGGTGAGCTTCGTTGGCGACGATACGAAAGACATCTCGGGCGACGAGTTCACGCACGGCAACATTGTGCGCCAGGGCGGCAAGGGCGTGTGGGATGAGCCTCTGTATCCGGGCAAACATCCGCTGAACACGCGCATCATGAAAGTGGAACTGGTGCCGACGACGAACATCGTGTTGAACTGGGCGACGGCGCGGACGGAGGCGCATAAGCTGGACGAGAAATTGTCGACGATCACGGTGCGGTCGAAAGACGGCTTCACGTTCAACCTGGATGTTTCGCAGATCATTAACATCGGTGCCAGAAAAGCTCCGTGGGTAATTTCGCGAGTGGGAAGCGTGCGCAACCTGGTGAACCAGGTGCTGGAACCGATTGTCGGCAACTACTTCCGCAACAGCGCGCAGAATTATACGGTGCTCGACTTTCTGACGGATCGAGCGGAACGCCAGACAGAAGCGCGCGTGCATGTGAGCGACGCCATTCGCGAGTATGACGTGCAGAGCGTGGACACGTTGATCGGCGACATTACTCCGCCAGCGGAGCTGATGGCTACGTTAACAGCCCGCAAGCTGGCCGAGGAGCAAGAAAAGACGTTCCTGATTGAGGAAAAGACGCAGCGCACGCGCCAGGAATTGGAGCGCCAGAAGGCTTTGGCGGAAAAGCAGAAGGAACTGGTGAACTCAGAGCAAGACGTACGTGTGGCCGAGATGCGGGCGAAATCGGCGGTGGAAGCCGCGAACGGTGAATCGCAGGCGATGGCTCGCAAATCGGAAGGCGAAGCGTCGGCACGCCGCCGTATCGGTGAGGCCGAGGCCGCAGTGGTGGCGATGAAAGGCCGCAACGAAGGCGAAGCCATTCGCGCGATCGGCCAAGCGAAGGCCGATGCCTATAAGCTGGGCGTGGAGGCGATGGGTCCGCAGTACAGCATGTTGCAGATTTTCTCGGTGCTGGCCGAGCGCAACATCCGGTTGACTCCGGACGTGCTGGTCTCAGGCGCTGATGGCAAAGGCAGTTCCGAGGGGATCATGGCGATTCTCCTTAAGGACATGCTGGAGCGCAGCGCGGCGAAGCCTCAGTAAGCGCGGACGATCGTAAGAGGCCGGGTGTAACAGCCCGGCCTTTCGTTTTACTAGTGCGGAGCATCGCCTTTGTGATTGGCGAGGAATTCAGCGTCAATCGGCTTGCGTCCGCGGAAGCCTTCTTCAAGAGAGTGCCAGAAGTGGATGCCTTGCTCGCCTAGCTTCCAGCAGAGGCAGACGTCGCGGCCGTGATAGCGTGCAAGAAAATCGATGAGGCCGATGTCGAGATCTTTCACTTGCGCGCCGAGTTCTTCCACTTTATCGAGCGCATCACGAAGCTTGGCGGTTGCCAAATCGCGGCGGGCACGGATGGCGAGAAAAGGGCCGGGATTGACGCGCAAGCCGCCTGCGTTGCGGATGCGCTGCAGGCCTTCGTCGAGTTCACGATCCGCAGCCCGATACTCGGACTTTTGAAAGAGGGCGTCGCGCAATGCCAGTTCCACTTCCGGGAGTTGGCCTTCGGCTTCAGCAACTGTGAAATAGCGGGGCATTCGACTTCGAACTATACGGCGCCATGCGGAGGATCAGGGAGGACCGGGGAATCGGCCGAGGAATCTGTCTCGGAGTCCCTCCACAATTTCTCGATCGACGGCTTGAACCGCGAATATACATACGATACCAGCAGCAGCATGGCTCCGAGTCCAAGAAATGCGACGATGCGGAAGACGCGATTGAGCTGCCAGACGTCGAACAAATAGAGTTTGAGAATTACCAAACCAATGAATCCGAGGCCGAGTAAGCGATGAATGGCGGCACGCAGCAAGGTGCCGGCGGCGATCAAACAAATGGCCCAGAACGCGAGAAGCACGGAGATGCCGGTGGCCGAGGCGCTTGGGACATCTTCGGCATTGCGGCGAGCCCAGCCTCCGACTTCAAGAGAAAGGCCCCAGACAGCAATCACGTGAGCCGCGCAATAGAGCACAGCGCGGGCTTCCTTCGATTGCAAATTTTGCGACGTCAGCCAAAACGCGGCGGCGGCAATAATGAAGGTGAGCAGACGCACGTTAACGAACTCGTCGGCTGAGATGAACGCATCCTTGAAAATCAGCCGGAGGCCGACGAAGGTCAACAAGATTCCGGAGCAAAATTCGAGGCGATGATCGTCCAGCTTATGGGCGAGCCAGGCAAAGGCGGCTCCCTCGATGGCCCACGCGATGGTGATACGGTAGCCCGAGAATTGAATGGGCACGGCGAAGGTAAGCAGTGCGGCGGCAGTGGCGAGGGCGATAGGTCGCAGATGCTTTTTGGCGAGTATGAACGCATATGCGGCGTGCAGGGCTCCAAGCGCTGCAGTGAAGATGCCCATATAGTCGTGATATCCGTCGTTCAACGCGAAATAGGAAGCGGCGAAGTACGCGATGGCGTTGAGAGGGAGTAGCGCGAGGCCGAGATCCCTGGCGAACACGAGAAACAAGACAAAAGCAAGCGTCAGCCAAAGAAACGCGTTGGGGCGCGTGGAATCGGCAAGCCATCGACTGGCCCAACCCGCATAGAGGAAGTGTGTGCCGGCCAAAGCGAGATAGCCGAGGGCGGGCCAGCGGCGAATCTTGCCCAGTAACAGCGCGCCCAAGCTGAGCAGCAGCGTGTAGGCGGTGACAGTACCGATACGGTTTTCGCCGGAAGACAACACGACAGGCGTGAGAAATCCGCCAATCAAACCAAGTATCGCGACGGCCGCGGAATCGTAATGAAAGGCGAGAGCACCGGCGGCCACAGTGGTGAGCGTCATCAGCAGAAATGCGGTCGTGAGCGAGAGAAGATCGTAGAATCCGTAGCTCGCGTAGAACGATAGATAAAGGAGACCGAGGCCGAGCCCGGTCACGCCGCGCGCGAAGATTTTCTGATTTCGTAGCGACATCCACTCGCCCGCGGATAACGCGGCCATGCCCGCGGCCACGCCGAGAGCCACGCGCATGCCAGCACCAATCCATTGATTATCGACGGCGTACTTGAAGAAGAACGCCACGCCGATGACCAGCGTGATTACGGCCACGCGATTCACCCAGTTCAGGCCAAAGCGTGTTTCAAAGATCGGCTCGGCTGAGTTGGATTCGGCCGCCGCCGGGGACGCGACGATGAAGTGGCTTGGCAGCGGTGGGGGCACGGCCGAGGAGCGGACGGGTTCCGCGGTGGACTCAATGAGCGGCTCAATGGGGATCTCGACGGGCTGGACTGCTGTGAACGGTACGGGCTCTTCCGTGCTCTGCGACGATGCCAAGGGTAACTGCTGTGTCTGCGCGGTGAGGCTGAGCGCTTGCTCGATTCGGTCCAGGCGATCTTCAATGCGTTCCTGGCGGCGAACCATGCGCGCGAGCGCGTCCGTAATCGCATGCAATCGCTCATCGATTTCTGCCTGCCGGAGGTCCTGCGGAGACATTCACTTACACACTACACTAAACGGCCGCGGGCTGAATGTACCATCCGGAGCCCTTGGCGAACTAAACTAAAAAGAGGTATACCATGAGCGAGTTCGATTTTCCCCTTCCCCCTCCCACGTTCGAATTTTTGGTGTTTTCCTTGAAGGCGCAAGCCGAGGTGAGCTTGGGAATTCCGGTGTTCGGCGTAGAAGCCGGCGACGTGAATCTACTTGCCGCGCGGCATGCGATCGACATGCTGGCGATGGTCTCGGAAAAGACGAAGGGCAACCTGACGATGGAGGAACAGCGCATCCTGGAAAATTCCTTGACCGAGTTGCGCTTCCGCTATATTCAGGCGAACGAGCAACAGGCCAAGGGCGGGAACAAAGTGGAAGCGGCCGCCTCGGGTGACGCGAGCGCGGAGGGCAAGTCGCCCGAATGAGCGATAGCGCGATCCGGCTTACTGTGCTCGGCTCCGGAACGAGTTCGGGTGTGCCCACCATCGGATGCCCGTGCGCGGTTTGCGCTTCCAAGGATCCGCGGGATAACCGGCTGCGGCCTTCGGTGCTATTGCAGTACGACGGACGCAATGTGCTGATTGATGTGACGCCGGATTTCCGCACGCAGGCGCTGCGGTATGGAATCAAACGCGTGGACGCGATTTTGCTGACGCATTCGCACGCCGATCATATTTTGGGATTAGACGACATACGGCCGCTGAACTATCATCAGGGCGGATCGATTCCGGTGTATGGACTGGAGCCGACGCTCGACGTAGTGCGGCGCGTGTTCCAGTACGCGTTCGACAAGAAACCGACGATGTCGTCGTCTCCGAAGGTTGCGCTCACCACAATCAGCGAGGAACCATTTGAATTATTTGGCCGAACAATTACGCCGGTGCCGCTGATTCACGGTGATACGGCGGTGATTGGCTTCCGTATCGGCAATGCGGCATACCTGACCGATCACAGCGATATTCCGGAGGCGTCGCAGGACAAGCTGCAGGGGCTGGACGTACTGTTCCTGGACGCACTGCGGCATCGGGCCCATCCTACGCACACGACAGTTTCACAGGCCGTGGGCTGGGTGGAAAAGCTGACGCCGAGACGCGCGTTTTTCACACATATTTCGCATGATCTACCGCATGAGGCGACGAACGCGACGCTGCCCCAGAGTGCAAGGCTCGCCTACGACGGATTGCAGTTGGAGGTAGCGGACTAGGCTTCGCACATATTTGAAATGAGAGTTGCAAGATCATTAGAAGAAGCCGCCGAGTTTGGCCCCACGGCCGTTACCATCGGCAATTTTGACGGGGTGCATATCGGGCACCGGCGCTTGATGGAAGAGGCCGCGGCGGTGGGGCACGCGCAGGATGTCGTCGCTGGCGTGTTGACGTTTGATCCGCATCCGGCGACCATCGTAGCTCCGCAGCGCGCGGGAAAGTTGCTTTCGACGCAATCGGAACGGTGTTCGATCATCGCTCGCGAGGGCATGGATTTCGTGTTGATTCTGCCGTTCACGAAATTGATCTCAATGTGGACACCGCAGAAGTTTATTGAAAAAGTATTGGTGGAGTCGCTCCACGCGAAATTGGTGGTGGTGGGCGAGAATTTTCACTTCGGCCACAATCAAGCGGGCAACACAAAAGTATTGACGGAATTGGGCAAGAAGTATGGCTTTGAGACCCGCGTGGTTCCTCCGGTGCGGCATCGAGGCGTGATGGTTTCCTCGAGTTCAATACGGAAGTTAGTGGAAGCGGGAAACGTCAGCCGCGCCGCGCGGTTGCTGGCGCGGCCCTATGCGCTGCAAGGCGAAGTGGTAAAGGGCCGCGGTATTGGCTCGACACAAACCGTGCCTACGTTGAATCTGAATCCCGGCGAGGCGGCGTTGCCGGCAACTGGAGTCTACATCACGCGGACCGCTGATATGATGGAGGATAATCGGCACTGGAAATCGATTACGAATGTTGGCTATCGACCCACGTTCGCGGACGGCACGGGAAGCGAGTTGAGCGTGGAGACGTTCCTGCTGGACCCGTTTAAGCCGCCGACGCCCACGCACATACGAGTCGAGTTCCTTCGCCGCGTTCGCGAGGAACGGAAGTTTGAGACTCCGGAAGCTTTGAAGACACAAATTCTTAAAGATGTGAGTCGCGCACTTAAATTTTTCGAAAGGATAAGAACGGCGGCTCCGGCCGCATTAGGATAAAAACATGGCACTCTCCGCGGGAAAAATTAAACACATGAAGGCGCTGTCAAACAAAGACGGCGTCATCGCCGCTGCCGCGATGGATCAGCGTGGTAGCTTGCAAAAGTCATTGGCGTCCGCCAAAGGCGTGGACAAAAAAGAAATCTCCGTTGAAATGATGTCGGAGTTCAAGACTGCCGTTACGCGTATCTTGACCCCGCATGCGTCGGCGATTTTGCTCGATCCGGAGTTCGGATTGGACGCCGCGAAGGCGCGTTCGTCGAATGCGGGTCTGCTGCTTGCGTATGAGGAATCGGGCTACGACAACACGAAACCGGGCCGTTTGCCGGATCTGCTGCCGCATGTTTCGGTGAAGCGCATTGTGGATTGGGGCGCGGACGCGGTGAAGATCCTGATCTATTACAGTCCGTTTGACGACGCGGGCGTGAACGACATCAAGCACGCGTTCATCGAACGCATTGGCGCGGAATGCGAAAACTATGATATTCCGTTCTTCCTCGAGTTCGTCGGCTACGATCCGAAGGGCGGCGACGAAAAGGGCCTGGAATTCGCGAAGATCAAGCCGGATGTAGTGATCGGCAGTATGCAGGAGTTTTCGAAACCGCAGTACAAGGTGGACGTGCTGAAGGTGGAAGTGCCGATCAACGCGGAGTTCGTGGAAGGAAGCTCGGTGTACAAGGGGCAGAAGGCGCAATCGATGGCGGAAGCGCTGGATCTGTTCCGCAAGGCGGCGGCAGTGGCTTCGAAGCCGTTCATCTACTTGAGCGCTGGCGTGGGCAATGCGCAGTTCACCGAAAGCCTCCGTATGGCGACCGAAGCGGGCACCGATTTTTCGGGCGTGCTGTGCGGCCGCGCGACGTGGAAAGATGGCATGCCGATCTATGCGACCAAGGGTCTGGCGGCGCTGGAAGATTTCCTTTCGACCAAAGGCGTGGAAAACATCAACGCCGTGAACGCCGCGCTGAAGGGCGCGACGGCTTGGCATAAGAAGCTGGGCATCACGGTTTAGTTTTTCGACGAGTCATCACAATAGCCCCGCTTGTTGCTGTCGCCGGCCTGTAAAGGTCCGACGGTGATGAAGCGGGGCTTGGTATTTGTGGGTTGTGAGGCGCTTATGATTACGAAAAATATTGCGGGACTGGCGAAGTTTTCGGCGGAGAAGATGGGCAAAGTGGATCTGTTCCGCGGCGAGACGATGTTTACCGGGCTAAACTGCTTTGAGCCCGGGCAGGAGCATGCCCCGCACACGCACGCGGGACAGGATAAGCTCTACGTCGTGCTCGAAGGTGAGGGCGAGGTGCAGGTGGGCGCGGAGACGCAGCAGGTCGGTGTAGGAGATGCGGCATTCGCTCCGTCGGGGGTGCTGCATTCGATGAGGAATACGGGCACGAAACGGCTGGTGGTGATGGCGGTGCTGGCTCCGCCGCCGGGACAGAAGTAGGCTCAGGCAGGCGTTCGGGAGTTAGCGAATCCGAGCAAGGGATCGAGCAGTTGAAAAGCCAAATTGGACAGGTGAGTGTGTGATGTCGCCGAGAAGTCGTATTGTCGAGCTTCGACGTCGACTACGCCGCTGAATCGGCCAGCACGCGAACGTGGTTGTCGCGGATTTCGATGTAGCCGCCGGAGATTTGGAAGTCCTGGGTTTTGCCGCCGGCGGTGACGGAGAGTTTGCCTGCGCCGAGCTCGCTTAAGAGGGCGGCGTGGCCGGGGAGGATGCCCATGTAGCCGTCCTTGCCGGGGATCTGCGCGGATTCGGCGCGGTCGCTCAACACGAGCTTCTCGGGCGTTGCGATT
>JBEBGM010000026.1:0-57786 GCA_040081455.1 Bryobacteraceae bacterium | reverse complement strand
ATCCTTTCAGGAACGCGTTCCTTTGTCGCCACTATCGGTAGACGACGACCGGCTATTGTTTCGAAACAGCTCACGACTTGAATCTTCCAATCCTCCTTGCGGGAGGTGTTCACCCTGCGTCAGGCGGTGTCTAGAACACCCGGGCTTTGGTGGCCGGTACTGTGCAAGACCAACACCCGGCTTCTTGCCTATAAAGTACACGGTGGTTCTGGCGACGGGGGCGGAGTTTTTTGGGATGTTGTGGAGGCTGAGGGTGTTTTATGTTTGCCCGGGACTGTGATGGAGCGACTTCCATTGCGCCGGGGCGGAGCTTCGCCCCACTGTGTGCTCACGGATTGCGGCATTGGAATGGGTTGGTTGAGACCGGCATCAGGCGTCGAGTGAGTCTCGACGCGGCACGCTGCGAGCGTGCGCTACGGGCGCACTATGGACGCACGCTAAAATTGAGGCTTGCCCCCTGCAACCAAGACTTTGACTGTCCGGCATTTCTTTGGCCGCAAGGGGCTGCTTTCAGAATGGCATCCGAACCACGAATTCCGGCCCGGGCAGTTGGAAATGGCCGAGGCTGTGGAGGCGGCGCTCGCGGATAAAAAGCACCTGATCGTCGAGGCAGGCACGGGCACGGGCAAGACGCTCGCCTATCTGGTTCCGGCGATTCTTTCGGGCAAGCGCGTCATCATTTCCACCGGCACCAAGAATCTGCAGGAACAGCTCTTCTTCAAAGACATACCGTTTCTCGAAGAGCATCTGGGGCCGCTGCGCGCGTGCTACATGAAAGGGCGGGCGAACTACGCCTGCCGTCAAAAGATTTACGACGCCGAGAAAGAACCAGTGCTGGAGGGCCTGGAAGAGGTTGCCGATTTCCGCATCATTCGCGAGTGGGAAAAGACCACGGAAACCGGCGACCGGGCCGAGATCCGTACGCTTCCGGAATCGAGCGGCGCCTGGGCCAAGATGGACGCGCGCGGCGAGCTGTGCAGCGGCCAGAAGTGTCCGCAGTTTGAGCGCTGCTTCATCACCTCAATGCACCAGAAGGCGCAGGCAAGCGACATCATCATCGTCAATCATCACTTGTTCTTCGCCGATCTCGCGGTGAAAGGCAACGAGGTGGGCGGCATCATTCCCGACTACGGCGCGGTGATCTTCGATGAGGCGCACGATATTGAAGACGTCGCGGGACAATACTTCGGCGTCAACATTTCCAGCTTCCAAGTGGAGGATCTGATTCGCGACGTGGCGGGACTCGCGCACCGGAAACATTTCAACTCAGACGAGTTGGATCGAATTCTTCGCGTTGCGGGCGAGCGTGCGGCGCAATTCTTCTCCCTCTTCGGCGCGACCGATGGACGAAGCGGCTTCCGCTCCCAGGAAGCGTTTCTGATGAAGAACGAGGAGATTTACAAAGACGTTCTTGCGGCCGTCGAGATTGTCGCGCTGCAGTTGGAGTTATTGCGTGCGGCGCCGGAGGAAGCAATTCCGCTGATAAGCCGCGCGCGGGAATTAGGCAGGCGATTGCAGTTCTGGATGGAATCAGGTGATCGCAGCTACGTCTACTGGATTGAAAAGCGCGGACGAGGAACATTTTTGCAGGCGACGCCGATTGATGTCTCCCAGCTCCTCGATCAGAGGCTGTTCGACAACATCGACACCGCCGTGCTGACATCGGCGACGCTGGCGGTTGCGGGCGGATTCGATTTCACCAAAGAGCGACTGGGCCTGCGCAATGCGCGGACGCTGGTTGTGCCCAGCCATTTCGATTACGCGTCGCAGGCGCTGCTGTATGTTCCGCAGGACCTGCCTGACCCGCGCAACCAGGCGTTCACGTCCTCAGCCGCGCGCGAGATCATTGAGCTGCTGATGTTGAGTAAAGGCCGCGCGTTCGTACTGTTCACAAGCTACCAGCAGATGCGGCAGATCTACGACCGCGTGTCGCTCGAAATTCCCTATCAAACCTTGATGCAGGGGACAGGGCCGCGCAGCGCACTGCTCGATGAATTCCGCTCAACACCGAACGCGGTGTTGTTTGCGACGTCATCGTTCTGGCAAGGCGTGGACGTGCCGGGCGATCAGCTGAGCTGCGTGATCATCGACAAGCTTCCGTTTGCCGTGCCCAGCGATCCGGTTGTGGAAGCGCGCATCGCGGCCATCAAGAATGACGGCGGGGAAGCCTTTTCGAGTTATCAAGTGCCGCAGGCGGCCATCGCGCTGAAGCAAGGCTTCGGACGGCTGATCCGCAGCCGCACCGACCGCGGGGTGTTGGCGCTGCTCGACAACAGGATTACAAAAACGCGCTACGGACAGATTTTCTTCGACAGCCTGCCGGATTATGCCTTCACCACCAAGCGCGAAGACGTGGAGAAATTTTTCCGGAAGCAGTAACGGCGGGCGAGTGCGAAAATGGAGTTTCTATGTTTGAAGTTTGTGTAGAACAATCGTTTGCCTCGGCTCACGCCCTGCGCAACTACAAGGGCAAGTGCGAGAACGTGCACGGCCATAACTGGAAAGTGCATGTGGTGATTGAGGGCGAAAAGCTGGACGACGCCGGACTGCTCATCGATTTCCTGGATGTGAAGCGGATGATGTGTGAGGTGATTGACCGGCTGGACCATCAGCATCTCAATGACGTCCCGCCGTTTGACGTACTGAATCCTTCGGCCGAGAATATCGCGAAGTATCTGTATGAGGAAATCGGAAAGGGTCTGGCGGCCGCACCGGTGAGTGTGCAGTTGGTGAAGGTGTGGGAAACGGATATCCAGAGCGCAAGTTACCGCAGGTAGGGCCGCGATGAGAGGGGAATGGACCCCAACCATATCGGGAGGGGTCCGGAGATGCGCTCTAACCCCTGCATTACCAGGGGCTTGGAAAGTTTAGCGGCCGAAGTGGGCGGCGTTGCGCTGGGCGTAGTCGGCCCACTTTTCCGGAAGATCGTCGACGGCGAAGATCGCGGAAACCGGACACACCGGGACGCAGGCGCCACAATCGATGCATTCCTGTGGATCGATGTAGAGCTGTTCCACGGTACCGTGGTCCGCTTCATCCTTCTTGGGGTGGATGCAATCCACCGGGCATGCGTCAACACACGCCACGTCTTTTACACCGATACAGGGTTCTGCAATTACGTATGCCATAGTTTTGTCTCGCGTGCGGCCGTCTATCAAAAGGGCTGACAGCCGAATTTCTACTAATAGCACAACAAACGAACCTGGGACAAACGCCGAACGGAGGACGCGGGAGGGGACCGCCGGGCCTTTCCCTGTTGACGCCCAGGCGGGCAAGGGATCTGCCGGCCTAGGGCTTGGATTGCGGCCGAAGATGAACCTCGTAGCGATCCGCGACTCTGCCCTTCTCGCCCGTGGTGCGGACAATGGCGAACGGGCCGAGCCGGACAGGATTCTGGGCGAAGCCGCTAAAAGTGACATCCACCCAATAGCTCTCCGGGATCAACCCGCGAAGGACCACGTTTCCGCCCACGGGAAGCGTGGATCGGCTCAAAATGTCCATGGGGGCACGGACTCGGATCAGGGCGACGTCGGCTTCGAGGACGGTATCGTTGTAGACGTCGATTTCGCCCGTGTCCCCCGCGACACTGCCTTGCGGAACCGGGCTTCCGGCGTCCATCAACACGGGGGATTGTGCCGGTTGATTCGCCGGTACCCGCGAAGAATCTTGCGCCCGCCGTGAGGCCGCTCCTGTGGGGGCGTTTTTGTTCGAAGTGACGGGGCCGGATGGATCATCCGCATTCTCGACCCCGTTTGCAACGGTTTGCGGGGAGGCCGGGCGAGCGAACGAGTCGTAGATCCGGTTGCCGGCCCATCCACCCGCGAAAAGCAGCGCGACGATGCCGAGAACCACCAGCGATTGCTGCTGCATGGACGTAAAACCAGGCGGTGCCACACCCAACAGCTCCTGGAAAGTTTTTCGCGTTTGAGGAGCGGGATCTGGCGATTCCTCAGCGGGGAGGGGCTTCAACACCGGTTGGGAGAATTTGGTGGAGGTGGACTTTGTCTGCGGCGCCGATTCCAGTAGCCGGTATGCTTCGTTCAACTCGCGGAGCTTTTCCTCGGCACGACGATGCATCCGCTCGTTTCCCACGAAACGGTCCGGGTGCCATACCTGGACCAGATCGAGGTAGGCCTGGCGGATTTCGGCGGGACTGGCTCCTGGTTTGAGTTGGAGGATCTCCAGGGAGCGCTCCGGATTTATCTCCATTCAGGCAGCGTACCAGAGAGGTCTGATGCCCGGGTTGGTCGACGCGGCGGTGGGCGCCATGGGTGCCCGCTAGAGGCCGAGGATCCGTTCGTCGTTTAGCAGGCGCGGGCGTGGCTGAATGGAGAGCAGCAGATCGCTGGAGGATTCGAGTGCGGGTTGCGCGTTGCCGTCGAAATCCATCCGAACCGCTTTTACGTCGCGATATTCCGTCAAAGTGGTGATCAAGCCTAACAACGCCATACGCATTCGATCGGGGCGGGCGACGGCGAGCGAGCGGATGGATTCGGTGTAAGGAAACCGTACGGAAACAATTCCGCCGCTGAAACCGTACTGGGTCACATGAACATCAATGGGGAGGCCGTTCCATTCGCTTTCCGGAGGTCCGGCCAGATACGCATCAAGGGCCGCGCGGGCATCGACGGCGCGTGTGGGAACAGCCATCATTCCCATGTCGGACGCAAAGTGGAGCAGGGGTACGCGTTTGAGCGGGGCCGTTTCGAGCGTGTTGCCGTCCACGCTGAGCACAACTGAAGAAATCGAAGGTAACGCCGTGAGGGTGTCCACCACAACCATGCGCGCCAAGGCGCTATCCTCGGCCTGCCGGAACTCCGCGGAGAGATCGACACGTGCCAGATCCCCAGACACGCTCAGCGAAAGCAGGCGCACGCCGGAAGGAATGGCGCTGGTCAGGCCAGAGCCTGTCTTAGGCCCCTGCAAAAGGGCTTCCAGCGAAACACGTGGGGCGTCGGCGGAGCTATCGAGGGATCTCGATACGGGATACAAATACTTGCCTCTGAGGAAGTACAAAGTCGCCGCTGGTGCCGCGGGACGCTGGAACGGCAGACGGTCCTGGAGGATCCGCAGAGAGAACCCCAAGACGACAACGACAGCAACCACAGAGCCGATTAGAATACCGCGCCAGGATTTTCCTGCCATGCTTTCAGTCTATTGATTTCCGCGCAACGAGTTCGCGCGAAACGTAGCGGAGGCGCCCGCGCAAGACAAACGAACTGCATCGGCGAGAGTTTCCATCTGCAATGCATCGGCGCGAAGCGGGGGGAATAGGAAGGCCGCGGCGAGGTGCGCGGGGAATTGCGTTTCCTGCGAAACGCGGATCACAGGAGCGCTCCTCTTGGAACCGGGTGCGTCAGAGATCCACCCATGCTCATGGCCTTCGTCGAGGGAAACCGTCGCATCGCAGGCCGCCAAAACAATTCCACCGGGCAGTTCCAGCAATTTGGGCTCAATCATCCGCACGGGGCCCGCGGGATGCCAAAACTGCTCCAGTCGGTGCGTGCCTTCTCCTTCAAATGAATCGAGCACGAAGAGGACCTGGCCGGACCACGCCCATTGCCGGCGGTGGACGATGCCGCGGTACTCGCAGCTTGCATCGAGAATCCACGAGCGGGCGCGAAAATCGTGGATTTGGGTACAGGGCACTTGATTCCAGCGGAAGGGTCCACCCGGATCGGCCTGATCGAGCCCGTCGATTCGCACGGTGTTGTGCATTGCTGTTCCGCGGAAGCGGTTGCGCAGTTCGGGATCGCCGACATAGGTGAACGTACCCGGATCGACGAGGACATCGGTGTCTCCATTGCGCAGCGTGAAGTGCAGTGAGTGCGCATGGCTGTGCCCAGCGGAGGCGGCTCCGAAAGCGCGCGTGTCGGCGACGGCGTGGATGCGATCTTCGCTAAGCACCGCGACACCGGCGTCCGCAAACAGCCGGGACGCAGAGGGAGCCGCGCCATTGGCCGGGACGCGATCGGGACCGAGCCACCATACGGCTACGTCATGCAGGTCTTCGGCGTCGCCGTGCCAGGGGGAATCGCCCAAAAACGCCGCGCATGCCGCGAGAGTACCGCGTCCAAAGGCACGGCGCGGTCCGAAGGGATGAAAGAGACGGCCGCCATCATCATCACCCAAAAGCGGAAGCTCACCTGGACTGGCGAGCGCCCACAAATACGCGGCCATCTTCCGCAGCTTGTTTCGATACGCCTCGGGCACGGGTTCAAATAGCGCGTGAAACAGAAACATGTCGGTCGAGTAGATGTGATAGTAACTCGACTGCTCAAAGTGGCTGCCATCGGCGCGCACGTGCGTTTCTATGCACTGCGCCATGATGGCCGCACCCATGGCGCGCCACTGGTCGGCCGTTTCGCCTCGGAAGAAGGCGCCCAGGGCGTGCAGAGCCAGTGCCTCTCCCTGCAGATGCGTGTTCGGCGAAAAGTAGACGGAGAGGTTGTGTTCCAGGTAGCGTCCGTGCTGAAACAACATCCGCAGCCATGGCTCACGTAGTTTCGTGGGCATGCGCGGGCCAGCCAGATGCTCGATCCAGAGCCACGACAGGGCGCGGAAGGCGACCTCGAGGGCGCTGGTCCAGTTCATCCCGCGACAGAAAGGATTTTGCTGTAGCCAACTCTCGAGCTGCTTCCACAGTTCATCGAGATACTGTGTCCGCCCACTGAAGCGAGACGCTTGCGCAAGAGTGACCCAATGTTGATGACGATTCAGCTCCCAAACCACTTTGTGGTCACCCACAATGGAAGTGTTCAGGTAAGGGATGCGGCGGAAGTAGGCGAGTCCGGATTCGTGTCCGTGTACGTAATCCTTGCGCCAGCGAATTTCGGATTCCGTAGAGATTTGGTAGCCGAGCAAAGGGAGCTCGCGGCGCAGGATGGCATCGGCAATCGCCAATAGACGTGCCTCATAAGCGCTCCCGCGCAACGCAGCGCACACGCGGTTGGTATCGGGCAGGGGCAGGCGGTTGGTGGCGGGGACTTCGTTTGCGGGGCCGTAGGCGAGCCACAGATTTGCAGCTTCCTGGCGCGCGCGAAATGAAAGTTCTGCGGGGGAGCGTAGTTTCACCAGCGCAAAGGCCTCTTTCGATTCCAGCCGAATGGGACCGGCTCATTCGCTGGAAGATACACCGTTAGAATAACCAACCTGCCCGCGTTACGGATACTTCCGTACGCGTTACAGGGTTGTTCCCGAAGGCGATTTCTTCCAAGGAAGTCCGTTAGTTCTGTAGACTGGAGCCAAGGCCTTTTCCACACAGAGGCTTCCTAACACCATGACATTCTCCGGCGGAACGTTCGAATGAGTGAAACCACAAGTCTTGCGGAACAAACGATTTCCCGCGAGAACATCGCGGTGATTGGCATGGGCTACGTTGGCTGTGTGACGGCGGCGTGTCTTGCGCAGCTGGGGCACACCGTTGTTGGTGTGGACCCCGATCCGCACAAGGTGGAGGCCGTCGGCGAAGCGCGCAGTCCATTTTATGAGCCAGGACTGGACACGATCGTCTCGGATACTGTGAAGTCCGGGCGCCTCTCGGCCAGTCAGAAGCTTGGGCCGGTGCTTGAGAAATCCGCAATTGCGCTGATTTGTGTGGGAACGCCTTCCGGTTCCGACGGCAACCTAAGCCTGACGCAGCTGCGGCATGTTGCCAGCGAAATTGGCGAACTGGTCAAGAACCGGAAGAACCCGTTGATCGTAGTCATCCGCAGCACTGTGTTTCCGGGGACATGCGAGATGGTCGCGGATCTGATCGGCAGCCCGGAGATCGTCCGCGTGGTTTCGAATCCCGAATTTCTGCGCGAGGGGAGCGCCGTGCAGGATTTCCGAACGCCGTCGCTGCTGGTGGTGGGAGGCAAAGACCGCTCCGCCGTGGCGCGCATCGCCGCGATGTATCAGGGATTGCCGGTGGAGCCAAGCCTGGTTTCGCTGGAAACCGCCGAGCTGATCAAGTACGCTTGCAACGCCTTCCACGCACTCAAGATCGGGTTTGCGAACGAGATCGGAACGCTGGCCGTGCACCTAGGTATAGACGGCAATGAAGTGATGGCCACGCTGTGCCGCGATCATGGATTGAATATTTCCGCGGCCTATCTGAAGCCTGGTTTTGCGTTCGGCGGTTCGTGCCTGCCGAAGGATCTTCGCGCGCTCAGTTTCCAGGCGGATCGCCTCAACCTGGATTTGCCGCTGCTCACCTCGATACTGCCGGGGAATGACCGGCATCTGGAACGCGCGATCCTGGCCATCGACTCGCTTCCCGCGGAACGGCTGGGCATTCTTGGGCTCGCTTTCAAGGAAAACACGGACGACCTTCGTGAAAGCCCCGTGCTCAAACTGGTGCAGCACTTGATCGCGCAGGGCCGCGACATTCGCATTTGGGATCCGCATATCCGGATTGAGCAGATTTACGGATCGAACCTGCGCTATCTGCTGGACGCGGTGCCGGGCATCGACAAGCTGATGGCGGCAAATGCGGACGATGTGCTCGGCTGGGCGAATCATCTTGTGATTGCGCAGAAGCCATCGCAGCAACTCTTGGCCGCGATCCATGCCAGCCGGTTACCGGTTCTCGATCTGGCGGGGCGCGTGCCGCCAGCGCCGAAGCATCACTAGCGATACTAAATCTTTCCAAAACGAAACCCTCACAAGGATTGCCCGGTGGCGAAGGAATTGGCGACACTGAAGGCTGGATGGATTCCTCCGCAAGCGGTTTGCGCATACTTTGGGTGAAGGTAGGCGGACTTCTTCCTCCCGACACCGGCGGGAAGATCCGCAGCCTGCAGACGCTGAAGCAACTGGCCCGCTCAAACCAAGTGACTTTGGTTACGTTTTACAAGGAAATCCCCGACGATCCGCATCCATCGCTGGCATCGATCTTTCACAAAGTGGTGTGTATTCCGCAAAAGACCGCCAACGGTGGCTTGGGGCAGATTGTCAACTATTTGCAATTGTTGTTTTCCCGGCACGCCTATTCGATGCAGAAGTGGTACACACGCGGATTGCGCGAACGGATCGAGGAAACCATCGCGGAGGGCTCCTTCGATTGCATTGTGTGCGACTTCCTTTATCCCGCGGGCGTGGTTCCATGGCAGGGTCCGGAACCCCGAGTCCTGTTCACGCATAACGTGGAAGCGGAGATTTGGAGACGCCAATATCAATTGGAGAAAAATCCGCTTCGCAAGCTCGCCTATTGGCGGGAGTACAGGACACTGGTGCGCGATGAAGATCGTTACGTTCGCCTTGCCGCGCACGTGCTCACAGTGTCCGACCGCGATCGGGATGAGTTTGCGAAAGTGATCGATGCATCGAAGATCACCGCAGTACCCACAGGGGTGGATGTTGACTATTTCGCGCCAAGCGAGCAGGAACCGGAGTCCGGCAACATGGTGTTCACCGGCTCCATGGACTGGGCGCCCAACGAAGATTGTGTCCAGTATTTCGCGCGTGATATCTGGCCGCTGGTTCGCACGCAGGCGCCGGAGAGTGCGTTTTGGGCGGTGGGCCGCAGACCCTCGGAAACGCTGCGAGCCTTGCATGACGGCAGATCCATTCACATCACCGGGACCGTCGATGACATCCGCCCGTATCTGCAGCGAGCGCAGGTTTATTTGGTTCCGATGCGCAGCGGCAGCGGAACTCGACTGAAGATCTTTGAAGCGATGGCGGCGGGTAAAGCCGTCGTATCCACAACGATCGGCGCGGAGGGTCTACCTGTCACGCACGGCGAGAACATTTTGCTGGCAGATACCCCGCAAGAGTTTGCCGCGGCCGCCGTGCGTGTGATGAACGATGCCGGGCTGCGCAAAACACTGGGGCGGAACGCGCGCAGGCTGGTGGAAGAAAAGTACAGCTGGGCGGCGGCGGGCCGCTTCTTCGAAGAGATTCTGTGGAACGTGGTTCTGCAATCGCGGCACAAGCGCTAAGCGCAGCCGCATTTTTCATTCGAACGCTGCCATTCGCGAATCTGACGCCGGTACTTCCAGTAGTCCGTCAATCCGGGGTGCGTGTAATTGCAGCTCGCGCGGCCTTCGGTGGCAACCTTGGGCGTTTCACCGCCTTCCATCGCACGCAGGGCATCCACCAGGCCCGCGGTGCCGTCGAGATGCGCGAAGTGTTGCATCACCACGTGACTCTGCCGCAAGGGATTCGCGCACTTGCTGATGCCTTGCGCGACAACAGCACCGGTATCCACTCCGGCATTCACGGTTAAAAGAGACCACCCGATCCCCTTGCGATCTCCATTCAACACCGCCCAAAAAGCGGAATGGGCGCCACGGTATTCGGGAACAACACCGGGATGAAACACCAGCATCCCTTTGGGCGGGATGGTGAAGATGATGGGCTTCACCAGGACGTTTAGCATCAGCACGCACACATCGGGCTGGAGCTTCTCAAGCAGAGTGTGTGCTTCCGCCGAGTTGATGTCGTCCACGGTGAACACCGGCGGCCTCCGGTACGTTGCCGGAATATTGCCCTTCGCCAGGCGAAACAGGTCGCTCAACTGATGCTTGTCTTCACCGGCTTGAAACGCGGTGTAGTAGAGGCGAAACAAGACCTCGTCGAGAACCTTGCCAAAACCGATGCGGCGCGCGCGCTTCCACAAATACCGGCCCCACCACGGACGCGTCTGCCGGACCACGACGAACGCCTCGAAGGGGAACATCGACGCGGCAAGATCCGCCTTCACCCACTGCGTCCAATCGTCGTGAAACAAGTAGAGCGCTTTCATGACCGGTGAGGATTGGAGAAAACTCTTTGATACGCCCTTTGCGCGGTTGCCACCCAATCATAGGCCCCAGACGCCTTGGCGCAGGCATCCTGGCCCGAATCGCGATTCACCAAAGAAATGCGCGGCATCAGGAACGGGCCCGAACCGCATCGTACCGAACCAATCTCCGCCGTCACGGAGCAATCATAGCCGGCCTCACGCACGAGAGCATCTGTTTCTTGCGAGTAGGCTCCATAGGCGGCGACGCCGAACGGATAGGAAAAGTGCGCCACTTCCCTGCCCACACGATCCTCTAACTCGCGCTTTGCGTCCTGAATTTCTCTTCGCGAGTCGGCACGCGAAATCAGCGCCAGTAGCTCATGGTTCATGGTATGGCTGCCCACGGTGAACCGACGGCTGCGTACCAGAGTGTCCAATTGTGGCCACGTCAGCGGGCGGAATAGATCGGCCTGCGACGAGTACTCCCGCAGCAGTGCGGGTTCCTTCGACCTCCACGGCGGGGCCACTTTCTTGTTCAGGAAATTCACCGTGACGAATACGGTTGCTGTTAGATCCAGCTCTTCGAGAATCGGTAGCGCTTCCTGATACACCGATTCATAACCGTCATCAAACGTCAGAACGAACGAGGGATCAGTAAGAGCCTCTTGTCCCGCCGCGGCCTTTCGCGCGCGGTCGAGGTTGATGCATTTATAGCCTTGCGCTAGCAGCGCGCTCAGCTGTGCGCGAAACTGCGCCGGGCTCACGGTCATGTCGCTGATCGCGCCATTGATGCCGTGGAGATTGAAGATCGTGAACTGCCGCCTGGGCAGCCCGCCCACAGTCTTCCATCCGGCATGCAGGCGCGCGCCCTGGCGCAATCCTTCGTAAAAGGTTTGCTTTACCGTTTTACGAAGCATGCGTGAACCCCTCACCAACAAACGCCTGGCGTTCGGCCCCGCTGTTCTCAAGGAATACGCGGCCCCATAGTTCCAGATTGATCAAGCGCCACAGACGGTCGGTACCGTCTTCGAGTCCAGCACGATGGCGATCGACAAGTTCCCGGACCGCCTGCGCCTGCAGATATTCGCCGACCAAACCTCGCGACTGCGTCAGCATATCGAGTAAAGGCGCAGCCTTGGGCTGCCGCAGCCAATCGCGCAAAGGCGTGGGGAAGCCCATCTTCTTGCGATAAATGATTTCAGCCGGCAGCAGGCCCTCGACGGCACGCTTCAGGATATACTTCTGCTCCGCGCCACGAATCTTCATCGCATCCGGGACGGCGGCGGCAAACTCGACGAACGTGTGATCCAAAAAAGGCACGCGACTCTCCATGGAATTCGCCATGCTCATCTGATCCTGCTTCATCAGCAGCTCCACCAGATACGTCTTCTGATCGGCGTAGAGCATCCGCTCCAGCGCCGGGCGCTCTTCGTTCCAAAACGAGCGGAAAGAACCGTAGGGGTCGACGCCAGCCGGCTGTCGCAGCAAGTGCGTGAGCGCATCGCCGGAAAACGCACCGTAGAAGTTATCGAGGAACAGCGACTCCACATTTTCGCCGCGCCCCAGAATCGTATGCTGCAACTTTCGCCGAAGGTCTCCAGAGACCGCGCTCGTTTCCGCAATAGCCGTTCGCAAACCGCGCCGAAGCGCACCCGGGATGGTGCGATAGAGCGGCAACAACCGCTGGCTGAGTAAATACTGCCGGTAGCGTCCGTAACCAGCAAACAATTCGTCGCTGCCTTCGCCCGTGAGAACAACGGTGACGTCTTCGGCGGCCAGGCGCGAAACAAAATACAAGGAAACGCTGGATGGCCAACTGATCGGCTCATCTTCATGCCAGATCAATCGCGGAAGGATCCCGAAAAACTCTTCCATGCCGACCACCACTTCGCGATGGTCTGAGCCGATGGCCTGCGCCACCTGCCGCGCATAGCCCAGCTCGCTGTATTGGGCCTCTTGATAGCCGACGGAAAACGTCTTCACCGGCGCGCCGTTGGTGAACTTCTTGGTCAGGGCGGCAATCGCGCTTGAATCGACGCCTCCGCTCAGGAAAACGCCCAACGGTACATCGCTCATCAGGCGCATACGGACGGTTTCTTCCAGACGCCGGCGGCACTCGGTGGTCCAATCGGCTTCGGAAGAGGAAGCATTGGAATCCGCTGCCGCGCGGACATCCCAATAACGCTGAATTTCGAGCCGTGGCTGTTGCGAACCTAACTGCACCCGCAGCCAATGCCCGGGCATCAGCTTGCGAATGCCGCGAAACATGGTTTGATCGGAGCTCGTATAGCCGAAGGAAAGATACTCGCCGAGCAGACGATCCTCAAACACGCACGGCACCGCGGGATGCTCCAGCAGTGCTTTGATCTCCGACGCAAAGACGAAGACCTTCTGGTCCCAGTAGTAGTAAAACGGCTTGATCCCAAGCCGGTCGCGCGCGCAGAACAGTGTCTGTGTTTTTTCTTCCCACAGAGCGAACGCGAACATGCCGCGAAACTGCTGCAGGCACTCCGCGCCATGCTCTTCCCAGGAATGCAGAATGGTTTCGGTGTCGGTGTGCGAGTGATAACGGTGCCCGGCGCGTTCAAGTGCAGGGCGCAAGCTCGCGTGGTTAAAGACCTCGCCGTTATAGACGATCCAGGTATCACCCGTTTCGTTCGACATCGGCTGCTGCCCGGCTTCGGACAGATCCACGATGCTCAAACGGCGATGCCCCAAGGCAACGGGTCCGGCGTGCTTCAGGCCGTGCGCATCCGGCCCGCGGTGGCGAATCGCCCGGGTCATTCGCTCCAGAACATCTGGCGCGGACGGCGCCGAACGCTCTGTCTCCAAATAACCCGCGATGCCGCACATTTCTTCTCAATCGTAACATCGCTCGATTTGCGATCCCGCAAATAAGGAGCTCGGAATTTGCTGTAGAACGAATCCGGTAACTATCGCGCCAAGCGACGCTGAAAAATGCCCGCGAGCAGCGCTGCATTGTGTTGCAGGTCGAAGGATTCCAGTACTCGCTTGCGCCCGGCTTTTCCCAGGCGCTCCCGGAGCTGGCGATCGTCGATCAAACGTGCAATCTGCCGGGCCACCCCGGCGGCGTCCGATGGAGGAACCAGCAGGCCGTTGTGCTCATCCTCAATCAGCTCCGGGATTCCGTTCACCCAGGTGGCGACGCACGGGACTTCCATGGACATCGCCTCCATCAGCACCACGGGAATTCCTTCCGCGAAGCTTGCCAGTGCAAAGCAATCGGCGCTGGCGTACAGTGCGAGCACATCGGGCTGCGTCAACGCGCCGGGGAAGCGAATTTGCGACGCGGCGCGGCCGGACGCCGCGTGTTGCTCCAACGCCTTGCGCTCCGGACCGTCGCCGGCGATCACCAACTCCACGTTTCGCCCTTCCGCCGCCAGCAAGTGAATGGCGTCGATCAGAACGCGGTGCCCCTTCACCGGAGCCAAGCGGCTGACCGAAACCACCCGAAACGGTTGCGGAGAGGCGAGGAAGGCGCGGGGCTCAAATGCACGGGGATCCACACCCAGGTAGCAATACTCGATCTTGTCCCAATGCGCTGCGGGCGTTGCGCGCATCATCTGGCTCTTGCCGAAGTTGCTGATGGCGCACGCAAAGCGGGAACGGGCGATCTTCTCGGCCAGGTGAAAGGAAACCACATCGTTAAACTCATCGGGGCCGTGAATCGTCATCGAATACTGCAGCGGAAATATACGCGCGGCCAGCATGGTCGCATTCGTTACAAAGTGCGTATGCAAGTGTGAAAATCCGCGCTGCCGGGCCCACTGTCCGATGACCACGGCTTCGGCGAACGCAATCAAATGCGCGGGGATGCGGGAAAGGTGAAGCCCCGCCAGCCGCAGCGCCATCGTTAGCCCCGCCATATAGGCGACCGGCCGCGTCAAGAACGTCCGCAGGTGCGCCGCAAGAATGGGAAACACGCCCGCGGGCAGCAGGTAAAGTGTGTTCTTCGCTTCGTCGGCTTCTTCGGGCGTCAGGCGTGAGGGGTCCCGATCCGGGCCGCGAACCGAGATGGTCAGTACGTTGAATCCCTGCGCCCGCAAAGCTCTCACTTCGCGCAAGACGAAGGTGTGGTTCACCGTGGGGTACTGACTGACGATGTAGGCGAGCGAAAGCATCGCGAATGCCGTTACAGAAACTGCTCCAGGCCCATGCGCTTGCAGACTTGCTCGAGATTGTAGTTCAGCTCCATCTCTTTACCTGTGTTGCGCGTTGCCTCGTAATGATCGGGCAGGTTTTGGTAATTCTTGTTGCCGATCTCGCTGCAGTGCCCTTCCGCGGTGCGGCGAAGGCTCAGATCCCGGACCCGTCCGCCGTGATTGCGTTTCCAGTACATGATTCCGAAACCATGATCGTAGAAAATCTTCTCACGATCCTTGCGGCCCGCTTCGTTCGCCACGTTGGGATGATGATGTATGTTGCGCCACCAGCCGCAGCCGGTGTCGAAATTGCGTTTGCTGGCCCCGCGAGTCATGCAGCCAAGCAGTTCATAATACCGGTGCATTCTGCGGTTCAAAACTTGGCGCAACCCGCCGTAATCCCACACGGCGGACATTTCACCGTCCTCCAGTTTTTCAAATATGCGCGCCACTTCTTCCAGATACGGCAAGCGCAAGAGAAGGTCTGAATGCCAAAACGCAAAGCGAGGGGCGTACACCCAGACGAAATCCAACGGGAAATGGAAGTACATCTGGGGCAAATTCAAATCTTCGTTGAAGTTGATTTGAATCGCACCTTCCACGAGTGTTGGTTGTTGGTACTTGGGATCGAAGCCGACAACCGGAGTCCAGCCCACATGCTTCACTAATTTTTGCTGTAAAAGACACCAGGCGGGACTGATGTTCCAACACAACCAGGGCTTCTGCACGCCCTCCAACTGCCGCGCCCAACGCTTGGCCGCGGAAACCAGCGTGTCCATGTCCAGATCGAATGCGGCCCAATCCGCTTGGCCGAATCGCAATCTGGCATTGTCTTTGGTGAGCGACGGACGGGACATGGACGAGATGGCTGCCTCTGCGGTTCGCACAGATCGCAACCCGCCTTGAGTTTATCATGCGCCCCTTCATGGACATCGGAGCGCAGATTAGCCAAGAGCGCAGATCCAGTGAGCGAGGGCCCGGCGAATCTCAGTATGCTTGTGTAAAGACTCCCACCGTGAACGAACAGACACCGGAGACAAGCCACACCTCTGTGCCCTCCACCCATGGATCGCGCGGGCGGGCAGCGCGGCCCGATCTGCTTGCCGCTCTCCTGTTTGGCCTGATTCTTTTGTTATGCCGATCCACTTCGCTGGGCGATACCGGAGTCTACGCCAACCATATCGCCGAGTACCTTGGCCAATCGCCGTTTGGATCCAGCAACAAACTCTGGGAATTCGGTCACCTGATCTGGAGGCCGCTCGGCTGGCTTCTGCTCACGCTCGCCTCGCCCGTGCTGAGCCAACTCACGGACTGGACTCCCTTCATGCAGGCGTGCTTTGTGCTGATCTCCGTATCCGTCGTCAGTGCATTCGTCACAGTAATCTTGTGGTGCCGCATGTTGCACGAAGAAACCGGCTCGGCGAAATTGGCTCTGCTGTTGACGCTGGCGTTTTCTGCCGGCCACGGATTTCTTCTGTATTCGGAATCGGGCTGCGCCTACATTCCTGGATTGGCCTGCCTGACGGCATCTCTGCAATTTCTGCGGAAGAATCGAATCGTTCTCGCGGCACTTCTCTACGCGTTGGCGGCGCTTTTGTGGTTCCCCTATGTCCTCGCCGGACTCGCACTCTTCCTGGCCGCGGCACTACCCAGAGATTGGCGGCGCTGGAATGGGGTTTCCTCGCTCCATCTCTCCCGGGCGATCCTGTTCGCGGTCGCCGGAATCGGACTGATCACCGCAGGCTACGTTGTGGGCGCTCTCGCCAGGAACATCGGCTCCTTTGCTGATGCAAAGATCTGGTACGCGGGGGCGAGCCACGAGATCATCAGTAACCTTCGCCTTCCTCGCCTGGCCACGGGTCTGCCTCGCACCTTCCTCTTCATGGATAAGGACGGCATTCTGCTCAAGCGCTTCCTGAAGCACGATCCCTACGCGTATGTCGGCATCGTTGAGATTGTCCGCGTGATTCTCTGGAAACTGGCGATCTACTACGCGTTTCTGCTGTGCCTGGCGCTGGAAGCCTGGCGCCGCTGGAGCCAGATGGCGCGAAGCGTGATCCTGCTGCTCACCGTTGCCGGACCGCTCATCTACTTTGCGATATTTCTGTTTGAACCGAGCGCTCCCGAACGCTTCCTGCCCGCGGTCCCATTCCTTCTGCTCCTCACCGGCGCGGCTTTCGCAAGGAACACGGAAACGTGGCGAATGACACAATGGTCGATTGCGTGTTTCCTGGTCCTTTGCTGCTTGAACAACCTTTACTGGCTCTCGGCCCTTCGAGTGAATGCGGAAGACGCCGCGTCTTGGAGCCGGGTCACCCAACTACGCACCCGCATGCACGGTGCCAGCTCTGCCATGGTGACCACTAATCAGGATCGCCTGGAGGAGTATCTGACCCGGTCCCCCTTCGCCGAAGTCAATCGCCCGGAGTCTTTCCGTTTGTACGACATCATCGAGCCAGGTTCCGCCCGTATGGAGCAATGGCGCGAGGAATTCGCCGGCAAGGTCCTGCAGATCTGGAGCCAAGACGGTGAGGTCTGGCTCTCTACTCGTGTTCGTAGCGACAAGCCGCAGCCTGAGTGGAATTGGGTGGAGAAAGACGATCCCCGCGAAATCTGGAGTGAGTTCTCCGCGTTCTTTCAACCCCTGCGGACGGATATGGAGCTCGATGGCCCGGATGGTTTCCTCCGTTTGGCGCAGACCGAGGAGAATGTGCGGCTTCTCGCGCCGTTCGCGGCCGCCTACAAGAAACCGGCGTCGCCCGGTGGACACGAGTAGCTCAGGGGTCGATTTTGTACAGACGAATGGTTTTCCCCACCGGCTGAAATGGATACCGGTCCAGCCACGCAAACTCATCAGCGTGCACCGCTGCCCAGTTGATGCTGATCGCGACCCATCCTTTGACCGGTTGGTTGAACGGAAGCTCGGTAAAAGGAGGCAAATCATGGCGCTTCGGATCGGCCGAACCCCAATAGCGCAGCCACAGCCGGTCGATGTGAGAATCGCGTGCCTGCTGCACCAATCGGGAAAGATCCTGGCCTAAATCCAAGTCGGAGTCCACGACGATTCGTTCCGGATGGGATCCGGCCAGAACGTTGAACCATGGAATATAGTCGGGTCCGGCATCCAGGTGGCTGTAAAGGATGCCGCCCACAAGTCCGATCGCTGCAACGCGTCCTACCCTGCGAGCCGCTTCGCAGTTCCAAAGTGCACTCAGCGCCGCAGCCGCCGCGATTCCCAGCAGCGGGTAAATGGGCAGAATGTGGCGCACTCCAAGATTCAGCGTGGCCGGCAGGCAGCCCATAAGAATCATGCAGCCCGCCAACAAGGGAAATGCAGCCTCCGCCGCCACCACATCCGTCGATCGAAAACAGTAGACAAGCGCCAACAGCGCCAATAGAACAAAAGCCAACGGTGATTTGATCGCGAAAATGAGTGGGAAGAAAATGACCGACCCGTGTGTCTGCAGCTTCCCAAGAAACAACACCGTGTGACCCATCTCAAAATGCAGGAACACGCTGCCGATGCCGGAGATCAACTTCCCGGCGGGCATTCTCACGTGCAGGAGAACATCCAGCAACTGGTGCTTCCATCCCACACTGTTCGTCAACAATGCTTGTGCACCTTTGGCGGGCGACAAATCGTCCACCGAGAAAAGATAAATTGCCCATACCGTGAATGCGAAAACCGCGAGGCCGGGCCCCGCCGCCCGGAGGTAAGGAGCGATCGCTTCCCACCGGAGATTCGCTTTTGGCTTGTCCTTCTGCTTCCATGTCCGCAATCCCCCGGCGAGCGCGCAGCCGAACAATGCTGCCGGATAGAACAGCAGAAAGGACATCTTCGACGTCAGTCCCAGTGCTGCTGCGAAGCCCGCGAAGCTTCCCGTTTTCCAACTGGGCTGGCGGGCGAACACCAAGGCGGCCAGCACGGCCAGTGGCAACGTACCTGTGATTGCAATGTCCGTTGTCGCAATTCCAGCCTGCCCCAGAACGGGTGGACTCAGCGCGTATAAAAAAACGGAAAGGGCGCCGATCCATGGTGTCAGGTACAACGCGCACCAGACGAAGCAAGTAAGTCCACCCAGCCAAAAGAATAAAAGCATCGGCCGGCGGACGGCAATCATGTTCTGCCGGAAACTGCCCTCATAAATCTGCTCATTTCCCTCCGCCGTCCAATTGGCGATTCCCTTGATGTGCTTGCCGGCGGCATACAGCGGATAAGCAAGAACAATGCGTGCCAGGGGAGGATGTTGCGGCTCCAGCGTGTACGCGCCTTTATCCCACCACTCCAGGCCGCAGGCGATGTGAACCGGTTCGTCGTAGGTAGGGCAGTACAGCTCCCAGGTTTGTGCGATCCGGTAGGAGCCAAACACCAGCAGGAACACAGAGACAAGAAGAGGCCAACCAACCCTCTGCACCAATAAACGATACCACGAGGTGCGCTTGTCCCAGCAATCAAATGTGCTCGAACTCATGCGTCAGGTTTTTCAAACAGCAGGATCATCGAAAGCGGCCGGGCGCGCCCCGGTTTCGATTCCAGCCACATGTTCCAGGCACCCAGAAACGGCTCCAGCGGCAACAGCGCCAACCGCAGCAGACGCGGGAGCCGCGGACCGGCAATCCATGGATCGAACGGCAGATACTCGCCCATCGCCCATTCGCCAATGACGCGCAACTCAGGGATCTTCAGGCGCGAGATGGTCTCCGGAGAATACCAGCGTTCGTAAAACCGGGGCTCCGGCAGCGCGAATCCTTTGCTGTCGTAGTTTTGGAAAACGTCTTTGTGCTCGTAACGCAGCGGCACTTCGATCAGCGCTTTGCCTCCGGGCTGCAGCACCCGGGCGATCTCTCGCATGGCCTGCGCATCGCCATCCCCGGGAATATGCTCGATCACGCTCAAAGAGTAAACGAACGGAAAGCTTGCGTCCGGAATGTGCAACTCACAGGCGTTTTCAAAGCGATAAGAAAAACGCGAATGGCCGAGGAGGCGCGCGGTCCTTGCCCACCGGGTTTCCAATTGGGGATCGTCCAGATCCAGCGCGAGCACATCGTGATCGGCCGACAAAATCAGGCTCAACAGTTTGGGACTGCTGACATCCAAAATCCGCGCGGGTTTGTTCTCCCGAACCAGCTGCAACACCAGCGCATTGGGTAAGAATCGCCAGTAGCCGACTGAGGCAACCAACAGCTTCAGCCCATTGCGGATATCACCCGCAAAAATGCTTTGAAAGGCGATGCCCAAGGCCTCGAAATAGCAATAGAATCCGAGCGATCGAAGCGAAGGCATCGTTTGGAGGGGAAGCAAGCGACGCTACCAGTCTGTAGGCTATCATAAGCCTGCGGGATCTCATACCAGAATGGTGGGCAAACTGATGAAAATATTCCCGTTGTGGGCAATCTTGGGAATCAGTCTCCTGCTGCCGGCATGCGGACAAGTCACCCCGCAAACCCTCGACTTCCGCATGCGTGCCGGCGAGCCTTTTCCCTGGAACAGCACCGCTTATCCGGAAAATCAGATCATCCGATTGCAGGCGGCCAGCAACACGGCGCGAATCGGCGGGGAAATGTCCACTGCCTGCGGCGGTCCCTGTCTTATGGTCCGGCCCCGTTCCGGTGGTTCGCCGCTCGAACTGGAAGTTTCCTTCGAGGGGCGGGGTGCGGAACAGCTGAATCCCGGAGTGCATACCGCAATCATTGAAATTGGCCGCCAGAGCTGGAGCATCCGGCTGACCGTTCTTGAACGCAAGCCGTATCTTCCCTTTACGTACTTGCCCGGTTATCCC
Source organism: Bryobacteraceae bacterium (assembly GCA_040081455.1). GTDB lineage: Bacteria > Acidobacteriota > Terriglobia > Bryobacterales > Bryobacteraceae > Palsa-187. The sequence continues at coordinate 37,132 of JBEBGM010000026.1, read as the reverse complement.
AAAGGCTGCCGCAACAGCGACCCGCACTTGCCCCAACTCGACACCTGTACCATTTCCAACGAACAACCCGGCGAAAACCTGAACGGACTCGCACGCCCAGGCGATGTATTGGTGGACCCGCAATTTGGATACGGCATCCACCGCCTTACCAATCCTGGTTTTTCGCTGGCTTACTCCACCATCCGCATGTTTTCGGCCAACGCACGTTATGTGCTTGGCGCGGACGGCGAGGGCTTCTTGCGGGTTTGGGAGCGCGAAACCAGCATGCCCGTGGGCCAACGGTTCAACTCGTCGAACATCTCGCAAACCGTATGGGATCCTTCCGTCGAGCAGCGGATCTGGTTCATGAACGGCGCACAAGTCGGGTACCGCGACGTCCTCACCGGAAGCGTTACCGTCGCAGCGGATTTTCGCAAGTCCCGGGGCACCCGGCCGGCCTTCTCAGAACTCAGCACTGGCGGCACCGCGGATAACACTGACGACAACTGGTGGGTGTTCACCGAACCCAAGGTCAAAATGGTTTGCGCGGTTGACCTGAACGGCCTGGTTCCGGCCAACCAGGAAGAGCATCTTTACTGCGCAAGTTATGCGGAGCTGAGCGCGAACGTCGTCGATTTTCCGCAGGTGACGCAAATCGACAGCGAGTCCAAGAAACGCTACGTCCTACTTCTATCCGATCCTCGCGCCCATGTGTTTGCCGTCGAACCGGCGCAGCACAAGCTGACTTATGACTTTGAGATGCCGTCGGAAATCAAGACACCGCACTCCGATGTCGGTCAGGACTCGCAAGGCCGGCAGGTGTTGTTCTGGACGTGGGCCGATCGTTTTGGCAACAAAGCCTTCATTGCAACGGGGCTCTTAAACAAAGGCCCCAAACTGGTTCGTCCGGTGGAAGAAGGCGGCGGCTTGTCGCTGCTTTTCCCCATTCCGGATAGCGGGGCGCGCACCGACGCGCACTTCGGTTGCGATTGGCACGCGCACTGCGTCGCCAGCTTTTACTCGGAAGTTGTGGCCAAAGGAATTCCGAACTGGACGATCAGCAACGTACGTCCCGGCCCATCCTGCGTGGTCCAATTCGAAACCGATACGCCGTTCAAAGATGGTGCATCGATTGCCATTGGCGGGGTAAGCGAAATGCAAGGCGTCAACGGTGTGCACAAGGTAAAGGTTCTGGATCCCCGCACCGTGGTTCTGGATGGAAAGGACTGTTCGGGGCAGTACAGCCAGAAACACGGGCACGCCGCGGAATCCCGCCAATGGTCACCGCCGGCTCCCAATCGCGATTGGGTTGTCCATATTAGCCTGGATCGCGAAGTGCGCCCCGTTGTGATTCACCGCTCCAAGCTGTGGGCGGAGCATGGGGATCTCAGCTTATATTGGGCCGCACCCCAAGCGGGTCTGTCGCGCGACGGTAAGTTGATTGGGTTTACGTCGAATCTGGGGATGCCGGAATCGAGCAGCATCTTTTGGACCGCGGTGGAGTAACCCGGGCGGAACCTGCGCAAGCTTACGCGGTTGCCTGCCGTGGCGCCGTGGTGTCGTTGTTCCAGGGCGCGCGCAGGAAGGGGCGATTCGATTCACTCGCCACGATTCTCTGGTACGCCACGCCCATCGCGCACAGCACGGGCCAATAATACTGGTAGGCCATGCTGGTAAAGAAGGAGTTCAACGCCAGGCCGGCGGCTGATATCAACACCGCTCTTGCGTACTCATGGCGCGGCAGCCGGACTCCCGATCTTCGCGCTTGACGCAAATCCTTAACCAGCGGCATCAGCGAAAAGTAGATCATCGCGATGTAGATTAAAAATCCCGGCACACCCATTTCGCTCGAAACCTGCGTGTACGTGTTATGTGTTTCCAGCCAAAGCGCCCGTTCGCCTTCGTCCTTTGAATTGGCTGCGGCCGCCACACGGAACTGCCCGGGCCCTACGCCGAACAACGGATTGCGCAAGGTCTGCTCAAAACTCTGGCTCAGAAGCTCGCGCCGGACGCGCGTGGACATTGCTGCTTCGCTGGTCTCTGTGTCGGTGGAGCGGAGCAGCGTGCCATATCGGTAGAGGAGGTAGCTTGGCACAAACGGAATCACCGCGGCCGCGCCCACCAGCAATCCCAAGACGAGTGCGATGCGGGTGTGTAGCTTCGTTCCCATCGTCATCAGCACCGTCATAATGATCAGCGTCAGCAGTCCGCTGCGTGAGCCGGTGCGCGTAATGATGAGGAATGCGAGGAGGATCGCGTTCGCTAAACCAAGAATTCCTCGGAACGAAAACAATCCGGAACTTCGCACCCAATAGACCAGAAATGGCAGCCCGATCAACAAATGAAGCGCTGCAAAGTTTGGATTGCTCAAGGAACCTTCGAACTCAACCGCTCCGCGCAAGTCCTTCTCAATGCCGTAACGAAGAAGCACCACGTTCACGCACACCGCCGAAAGCGCGAGCGTGCCGGCATAACGCTGCAACCCGCGGACCGTGTTGGCGCCAGTAGCCACAATGAAGAATACGGCCAGCGAAAACACCCACTCGGTTCGGAACTTAATGACCGTTCCTCCCGGCCAGACGCTGAACGGCACACAGCAACCCCACCAGGCCGTCAGGACCAAAATGGCGATTGTGCCCCGGCTGCGCAAAGCCCCGAGAATCTGTCCCGTGAAAAACGCCGCCAGACTCGCCAACGCGGTAACAATCAACGCGACCTTGAGGGAGCTGCCAAGCTGCCGCGCAATCACATCCGAGATACGGGACACCGCGACGAACAACGCGAGGCAAATCAACGCCATGGCAATGTTGCTCTCGGGGACCGTTGGCACCGGCTGCGGGGCCTTTTTGGAAGGCACAGGTTCGGTGGCGGCAACCGGCACCAGACGCTGCGTTTGCACCACGGGTTGCGCGGGGGCTGCTTCGACCCGCGTTCCGGGGGGAGGAATGACGTTAAATCGAGCCACGCACCTCAAGTCTAGCAGCAACTTAGAGCCAAAACGGGCCGGGATTTCCCCGCACAGTCAGGCTACCCGGTCACCTTGAAAATCCGGCGTGCGCCTAGCCGCGCGCCTCTGCGATAGTGAAGAGAATGCGTCGGAATCTATGTGCGGAATAGCGGGATTCGCCGGACAACCCGAACGTTCACCCGCGCAGGTGCTGCCCGCACAGGTGCTCGAGGACATGCTCGATTCGATCCGCCACCGCGGACCCGACGATTCCGGCATGCATCTCGACGGGTCCACCGCCATCGGCATGCGCCGTCTGAGCATTCTGGATCTGGCCACCGGCCACCAACCGATTCCCAATGAGGACGAATCCTGCTGGATCGTGTTCAACGGCGAAATTTACAACCATCTGGATTTGCGGGCCGGTCTGGAGCGCTCCGGCCACCGTTTCCGGACTCGCTCCGATACCGAAACGATCCTCCATTTGTATGAGCAGCACGGTCCCGAGGCCGTAGCGAAACTGCGGGGCATGTTCGCCATCGCCATTTGGAACGTGAGGAGCAAGACTCTCTTCCTCGCCCGCGACCGCTTCGGAAAGAAGCCGTTGTACTACACGCACAATCCGTCCGGCTTCTATTTCGCAAGTGAGATCAAATGCTTGCGCGCCGCGGGCATCCGTCTCAGCCCCAACCGCGAGGCGCTTCGCCTGTACTTTAAGTTCGGCTACGTGCCCGATCCGCTTTCCGCTTTCGAAGACGTGCACAAGCTAATGCCCGGCACCTGGCTGGAGCTGGATACACGCTCCGGGGCGCAGCGCCGCGGCGAGTATTGGCATTCGCCCGCGCCCGATACCGACGAACGCCCCGGCTTTGATGCCGAGCAAAGCCTTCAACGCCTTCGCGAGGTATTCGATGAGAGCGTCCGCCTCCGGCTTATGGCCGATGTTCCCGTGGGCGCATTCTTGAGCGGCGGCATTGACTCCACACTTGTCGTTGCATCGATGGCGCAGCAGACCAAGGAACCCGTCCGCACCTTCTCCATCGGCTTCGTGGAAGCGGAAGCAAGCGAGCTGCCTTATGCACGCTTGGTCGCCGAACGCTACAAGACGCAGCACCATGAGATTGTGGTCCGTCCTGATTCCGTCGGCCTGATTCATAAGATCGTCCGGCACTGCGATGAGCCCTTCGGCGATTCTTCAGCCATTCCCACTGCGATGGTTTCGGAATTTGCCGCGCAACACGTCAAAGTCGCTTTGAGCGGCGACGGTGGTGATGAACTTTTCGGAGGCTACCCGCGCTACCAAAGCATCGCGCGGCTCGAAGAGCTGGGCAGCATGCCCGGAATAGCGCGGTTCGCGCTGGACCAAATGTCCGGCCTGCTTCCCTACCGCGCCCTTGGCAAGAACTATCTCCGGATGATCACGCGACGGAATGGCCTGGAGAGGTATTTCGAGAAGAACTACGCTCCATGGTTCGTGCGGCAGAACCTGCTCACGCCGGATTACATGTTGCCGGATGACGATGATTACCTTGCGCGCATCTTCGAGTCTCAGCTCCGCCATGCTCCGGCGGACACACTCAGTCAGGCCGAGTATTGGGAAACCAGTGTGAACCTTCCCGGAGATATGCTGGTCAAGGTTGACCGAATGTCGATGGCCTACTCTCTCGAAGTACGTTGCCCCTTGCTCGATCACGAACTGGCAGGCGTTGCTGCAGGCTTTCCGCATTCCTGGCGAATTCGGAACGGCCGCGGGAAATACAACCTGATTCGCGCCATGGAGGACCGCATCCCGCCGGAACTGCTCCACCGCCCCAAGACAGGTTTCGGCATTCCCATCGCCGGTTGGTTTCGCGGCGAGCTGCGGGAACTCTTACAGGACACCTTGCTCAGCCCAACGTTTCTTGGCCGCAATATCGTTTCGCCTTCCTTCCTTCGGCGCATGATGGAGGAGCATCAATCGGCGCGCCGGGATAACTCTCACTGGCTTTGGTGGCTACTCATGCTCGAATTGTGGTTCCAGGAGTACCCGGTCCCGGCATGAGCTCCCGATCGGCTCGCTTCGCCGTCCTGCTGTTGTGGAATAGCGCCTCATTCGTGGTCGCGCTGGTTAGTGCCTTTGTCATCAATCCGCTCGTCGTGCGTGGATTGGGAATCGAAGCCTATGGTGTCTGGGCGCTGGTCTTCAGCATGTTGGACTACCTGAACGTGGCCGACTTGGGAATTCGCTCGGCAACCGTGAAGTACGTTGCCCACTACTCCACGCTGCAGGATCAGGAGAAGCTGCACAAAGCGTTGAACGCGAGCCTGATGTATTTTCTCGCCATTGCACTCGTCCTCGCGTCGGTCATTTTTTTCTTCGCCCGCGCTTCTGTCGTCTTCTTCCATATTCCAGCGGCTCTCACGGAAGATTACGTTCTTTTGCTGCGCCTGACCGGCATCACCATGGCGTTCCAGTTATTGTTCAATGTTCCGAAAGCTGCACTTGAAGGCATTCAGGATTTTCCTTCCATCAGCCGGATCAATATCTGCGTCAGCACGATTCGCGCCACACTCAGCTTGCTCGCGCTGCACTTCCATCTTGGTTTGGCGGGACTCGGTTGGGCCACGGTAATCGGTATCTGGTGCGGATTCGCGATTCTCATCGGGGTGTTCCGACGTCACTTTCCCGGCTTCTCCGTCGCACCGCACGATTTCGACCGCGCCATGTTCCGCCAGCTCTTCCGCTACGGTATCCCAACCCTGCTCGGCAGCCTCGCCAGCCAATTTCTGCAGAACGGACCCGTGGTGCTGCTCGGCATCCTCAAGGACGCCGCAAGCGTGGGCTACTACAGCCTGGTGTTGCGTCTTCTGTCTGGACTTTATGAATTGATCTCCCAGGTCGGAGGAATCACCACCAGCGCCATGGCGCGCCTGGCCGCCGAAGATGCGCAAACCGCGATTCGACGCGCCGTCCTATACCTGAACCGCTACGCCTTCGCGTTGTTCCATTTCGTTTTCTTGTTCCTGCTGATTTTCGGCGATTCGTTGTTCGCTCTTTGGGTGGGGCCGGCCGTGGCGGCGCAATGCAAGCCACTCATTCCCTGGCTCGCCTTCGGATACGCGTACGGCGCCGCCGCGCATCAAAACTCCATCGGAACGCTCTTCGGATTGGCTGCTCATCATTGGTACAACTACGGACTGCTGGTGGAATCCGCCATCTTGCTCGGCGGATGGCTGCTGCTGATACCCTCACAGCCGCTCTGGTTCGCGGCGGCCTGGTGGAGCGTCTCTTACTTCTTAAGCCGCGGGCTCCGTCCCACCTGGAGCGTCGCACGCGCTCTCCACATTTCGTTCCTGGAACTAATTGGCGGAATCTATATTCGTCCGCTGGTTGCTTCCGTTTTTACCTGGCTGCTCGGTGTCATACTGATTCGAACTGTCCAACCGTCCAATTGGTACAGCCTAATCGCCGTTGCGACCGGACTGGGGCTTTTCCATCTGGCCTGCTGCTTTGTTTTGGTCCTTGCACCGGACCATCGCCAGTTGATCCTGAACTTCCGAACCGCGTTTCGAGGAGCTGCCTGATCCATGTCCCGCTCCTCATCGCCCGCGCATATTCTGATTACCGTCCGGGAACTCGGCATCGGCGGTACGGAGAGGCAAGCGTGCCTGGTAGCCCGCCTGCTTGATCCCAAGCTCTTTCGCGTCAGCGTCGGCTGCTTTATCCCGCAGGGTCTACGCCGCGCGGAGCTCGATGCAGCGGGGCTCAACGTCGTCGAGTTTCCCAATCGCAGTTTTCTCTCGCCGCGTTTCCCATTGGTGGCCGCGCGCGCTCGCCGATGGACGGAAAAAGAGAATGTGGCGTTGGTGCATTGTTTCGATTACCCCACGGCCGTATTCTTTGCCGCCGCTCTTTCGCCTTCAAAGAAACTGCCGCTGCTCACCAGTCTGCGGAATTACCGCGCTCTGACGCCACAGCCCTACCGGTTCCTGCTGCAACAGGCGGAACGCTGGGCCGATCGCATTGTGGTGAATTCCGCCGGCGTCCGTGACGAGCTTGTGGAACGGGAAGGCATCGAGCCGTCGCGTCTTCATCTGCTGCACAACGCCGTCAATCCCGCCGAGTTTCCGCCGCCGCCGGATCTCTCCAACCGTGTGCGGCCTCCGCAACTGGAAGGTGCTTCGCTCGTTGTCGGTTGCGTTTGCGGCATCCGCGAAGAAAAGGATCTGCCGACGCTCATCCGCGCGGTGCATCAGGTACTGCCTGAGATCCCTGGAATTCGTTTGGTGCTCGTCGGCAGCGGTCCCGCTGAACCGGAGATTGAAGCACTGCGCCGCGAGCTCAAGTTGGAAAATGTGTGCGTGCTTGTTCCACAAACCACCAATACGACGCCGTGGTATCAGGCAACCGACATCTTTGTGTTGCCCTCCATCTCTGAGGCGTCCTCAAACGCATTGCTTGAGGCCATGAGTTCGGAATGTGCCGTCATCGCATCCGCCATCGGCGGAAATCGGGAGATCGTCCAGTCCGGCGTGAACGGCCTGCTTTTTCCGGCGCGCGACGTGACAGCGCTTGCCAATGCCTTGCGAAAATTTACGGCTGACGCCAGTTACCGCCGCGCACTGGCGGCTGCGGGTCGCGAATCAGTGGAGGCGAACTTCTCCCCCGCCGCCGCGGCCCGTAACTTGACCGCCTTGTATCAGGATTTGATCGCCGGCAACCGCAAACGCTAAGGCTGAACCGCGATTGCTTGCGTATCGGACTGCGAAACAACTGCAAGATTCTCGTCCAGATAAACGATGCGATATTCGCTCACCTGTCCCGTCAAACCTTGCCAGGTGACCGAACAGCCCGTCGCGCACGGTTGAGGGGAGGTGCTGGTGAAGTTGGCCTCTCCGGCGTTGCGGTATTCAATCGCCACATCGGCAACCAACGGGTCATCTGATGCACCCACGTCCGTCGTCAGTTCCTTCACTTCCGATGCCACCGCCGCCGTCGTGCGAAACGCCTTCGACTCCACATCCAACCCACACTGCATGCGGAGCCAGTAATTCGTGGAGGGTTCAAGCGCCACCGCCCGTCCCAGATAGGTGGAGCGCGTCACGCCCCCGGCCGCGTCCGTCACGGTTTCGAGTGGATTGGAAAACGTTGGATCCCCGCTCAACTCCAGCGTACAAGCTTGTCCATTCGGAATGTCGTAGCTCAGCGCCGCCGCGTTCGTCGCCGGTGTCAACGCCTTGAGGTGGATCTTGTTCTCGGGCGCGCCAAGGTTCGTTTCTACAATGTAAACCGACTCACCGTCGAAGTCGAGCGATCCCCAGTTCGAATTGAAGGCGACAAACTGGCCGTCACGGCTGATCGACGCGCGAGGCGAAGATCCGTAGTTGGAAACGCCTGTACCCGGCACATCGCTCCACACGATCGACCGGTGCATCGCCACACGGTGCACCTGCCGGTTCGGCCGCCAAATTTCAATCTGCCCGCGGTTATCATTCTGCGCGCCCGTGAACGAAATGGAAGCGTCGCCCAGCAGCACGTGGCTAAAGTCCCCAGTCGCACCCAGGCAGCCCGCCGGTACATCCAGCACAGTGGCCGAAACAACGGACGCCGACCACTTGCCGTTCAGACAGGTCCATGAGCCAGCGCCATTCTGCACTCGCACGTCGTGGCTGGAATTGACATCCCAATTGGGAGAGGCGGATAGCGTGAGTCGCGTTGCTCCGAACATCGGCACGATTTGCGTCACTCGCGCTGCAAATCGGGGTCCAGGCCCTACATACGCCGTCGTGCATCCCTGAATGATTGACGAACACCCCGGCTGTCGGTCGAACGAAGCCCGCCCCAGAATCGTTTGCCCACCGCCCTCGCTTTCCAGCCGCAGAATCTTTTGAGCGGCGCTCAATCGGAATATGCTCACGTAGTCCCGATTCTGAAGAATATCGTCGAAGTGAGCGAACATCTGCACCTGCCCGTCGCGATCTTTGAGAAAAGCATTGTGCGTGAAGTTATTCGCGTTGTAGCACGCCTCTCCCGCAGTGCAAATCCCGTCGTCGTTGTTCTTGCCCCAATGCGGATGTTCGGGAATGATGTATTCCTGCAGCAGCAATCCGGATCCCGGATCGCCAACAGAGAAAACGACACTCACGGGACCGGCGGAAAGATAGACGTAACGCTTCCCGGTGGTGTCATCCACTTCGGTCACACTCACCCAATCGACGAAACTCAACGCCTGAATTCCCTGGTATGTTGCGCAATACGTGTTTTCCGGCCCCGGTACGCCGGTGGCTCGTAGCGCCACCAGATCCGTCGCGCAGATCATTGGGAATGATGAAGGATTGGAATTGAAGAAAGCGATCCATTCATCGTTGCTCGCAGGCGCGGTGCCTCCGGCATACATGTGCGTGAAGTTGTACGGCGCGTTCGAAAAGTCACCGAGCGTTTCTTCGGAATCGTTTACAAAGTTATACCGGCGAATCTGCGTATCGGCGAAGTGGTAGTAAGCTTCATCGTCCAACGCGCTCATTGCCGTCAGAGTAATATTGTCGCGTGGTCCGCGCACCAGGGACGTATCGCTCCGGCGAAAAATTCCACAGGAAGTCCAAACATAGGTACTGTTCGCGCTGAACGCCGTCGTTGTGCCGTACTCGGTGGAACATCCCGGGCCCGTGATGCGTGTGATCTTACTGCCGAACGTCGGATCGATGAACGAATGCCCCACCACTGGCCGCGTAAGCTCGGGGTCAGCGCCCGGTGCTTCTTGCGGGATCGCGCAGCGCACCGCATAGGTGAACGCAAGCCCCGGTTCCGCAAAAGCGCAGCCGTTTTGGAACAGAGCAGTCGCCTTCACCTCGATGCCGGCGGGAAGCGCGGCGGCGCCGACAACTTCCAGATGAACGCTCACCACCTGCGTTGCGTCCCCGCCCGAAGGAACGAACGATACCGTTCCATCGAAGTTGCCAGGATCCAAATCCGGCGGCGAGTTAGGGTACCAGTTGATCGCAACCCGCTGCGGACCCACACCCGAAGTAACCGTCTGGTTGCTGAACTCTTCGGAAACGCGAATGCAGGGCAGAACGTACTGGCACGCCGTTGTCAGATCACCGTTGATCTGAACAGTCCACGTTTGTCCGGGCGCCGCGTTCACTTCCAGTACCTGTTTCGCGGGCGCCATATATCGCCACGTTGGATAAACGTGAGGACTGCGCAGCCGGTATTGAACCTCGGTGGGGCTCACGCTAAAAGTGGATGTCTGTGCGAATGAAATGCTGCTCAGACACAGCAGAAGCGCGAATCTCCATTTGCTCATTGGGTTTCCTTCCTATTATCGACGAAAGTTCTGGAACGCTTGTGTCTTCTGTCCACCGGGCTACTGGACACACCCAAGCGTTGCGTTCACGAAATGCGCGGAATCAACCGCGGACAAATGGATCCCAACAATATCGTTCGGCGCAACCGCCACGCTGGTGAAGTCCGTCATGTTGGTGCTATGAATTGCTGTTCCCGTCGCCAGGGAGATGCCTGCTGTTGAAACGCTGTTGGCAACCGTTGGGACTGCCGTTCCCGACGCCACCTTCCACACGGTGATCGTCGCTGTTCCCTGATCCGCCGTCAGATTCCAGCTATTGAGCGTGCAGGCGAAGGGAACCGTCACATACCGCGTCACGCCGGCTGTCAATGCCGACGCGCCGCCGTCAAACGTCTCGCTTATTGTGCGCACCGGATGCAAAAGTGCCAGGTTTCCCGCGCTGATCTGGGTCACGCCGCTGTTGTATGTCAGCTGGATATTCGCACCTGCTTCCAAGGGTCGGACAAAGTACGGCGTAATCGTCGACGTCCCTTGCGCCGCGAGAATGCCGCTGGAGACACTCCAGTGGGCGATTGGAAAAGAATCCGGCTCATAACCGGCTCCGGTGACCGAGGTACAACCTGTGCAAGAGCTGATCACCAAATTTGCCGCTGCCACTAGATCGCAGCTTGGGCGAATAAACAGGAAGATCGTGCCCGTTCCGCTGCCCACGGTCACGGTCGCAGTCGACGCCGGTACCTGGCAGAAAACGTTTCCAATGCGAACGCCCGGTCCTGCGCCCAAGGTGATCGTTGTATCGCTGGTGCGCGTCACCGGCCAATCGGGGACCGTACCGCCGCTACCCGGTTGCCAACGGTTCAGCCCCGCGTTAAATACGAGCGACTGTCCGTTCACCGGCAGCGTCGATGATACGGGTATCCCCTGCAATCCCTTGACAAGCTCTGCACTCGGTGCCCCGCTCACGTCGCCTCCAAGCGCGGCCCAACTCGCGGTGGATCCGTTATTCGTCAACACCGCACCAGATTGCCCTGTCAGCGATGGCAGCGCCACCGATGACCAGGCGCTGGCGGAACATGAATACAGATTCGTGCCCGGGCCAGCCGTCGTCAGATAAAAAACTTCTCCATTCACGCAGCTCCCCGGCAGCGAAGCGCCTGAACGGAACGGTTTCGTCGAGGTCGCCGCGGTAAAATCCACGTCCTTCGACTGATTCGACAAACTCACCTTGGTTTGGCCGGACGCGACGATAGCCGCCATCATCCCCGCAATCAGAAATATTCTCATAAGCTCCTTCGCAACGCCGTTCTGCAAGACCACAGCGGAAGCGTTCTCACGCGTTCACCATAGCCGCATGGCCTGGCAATTCGGGCCCAAGCGCAACTGCAAAGCTATCGAAGGGAAGGAAATCGAAGTTTTGAAAAGGATGTGACGGACGTAAATGCGTCCGTGAGGCTATTCGTAACGGACTGTTTCCAGGAACAAACCCGATGCTGGCGCCGTCCAACCCGCCACATCGCATTTCGGATCCTTGCGGCCGGAAAGCAGTCCCTGGAATTGTTCCACCGTCACCTCGCCAAGCCCCACTTTGGCGAGCGTCCCTGTCAGCCTTCGCACCATCTTCCAGACAAAGTGGGAAGCTTCAATGCGGAAGACCACCAAATGCTCGTCCACGGCAATCTCCGCCGAATTCACCACCACCGTGGTCGATTCGCCGGGTCGCGAAGGGTCGGCGGCGCGAAAACAAACAAAATTGTGCCGGCCCGCGATCATGGCCGCGCACTCCTGCATGCGTGCGATATCTAAAGGCTCTTTGATCCACCAGACATAGCGCTTGGAAAGTGCGGCTTTACGAGTAGAGATCTGATAAAAATACGCGCGCGAGGTCGCGTCATGCCGGGCATGGAACCGCGGGTCGGCTTCCTCGCATTCCAGGATCGCGATCGAGGACGGCAACCGGTCGTTCAGCTCCCGCATCACCCGCCCCGTCGGCAAATCTTTCTTCGCACCACGGACTTTGATGTGCGCCACCTGGCCCAGCGCATGGACTCCGGCATCCGTCCGCCCCGCTCCCTGGATATCCACCGGCACCCCAAATAGTTCGTCCGCTACCCGTTGCATCTCCCCCTGCACGGTGCGGGCGTTCAACTGGGCTTGCCAGCCGGAAAATTTGGAGCCGTCGTATTCCACCGTGAGTTTGTAGGTCCGCATAGGCAAACTTCAATTATCTCCGTTATTTGAGAAACATAGCGCTGTCAGCCGGTGGACTTAGAACCACACCCCAAAGACCTAATGTATTTCCCTGATCAGGCCGATCCTATACCGTGGAAAAACGTGCCGATGACCGCTTCCCGGTGCAATCCCGCGCCGTCGTCATTCCTGTCAACGATTCGTCGCAACCGCTCGATGCCCTGCTGGCCGATGTCTCCGCTTCCGGATTACGCCTGATTGTCTCCAAGGATTTGGGCGAAGGCGCGCAAATCGTTGTTGAACTGGAATCAAACATTGCTCTGGCCGAGGTCCGCTACCTCAATCCGCGCGGCGATAAGTTCGTGCTGGGAGCGAGGAAGCTAGCCACAATTCCCCGCGTTGATCTTCCCGAAGATGCAACCTGGGAGCAAAAATTGGCACAACTCACCGGGCGCCCCACTTTCTTGGCAGCCAAAGCGGTGGATGACTTAGACCCCGCACTCATCGAAACAGTAACCACGCCGCCGGTTGCGGCGCTGATGCCGAATCTTAAGATTTCTATCCCGCTGCCGGTGCGACCGCAGCCCGCTCTTCGCGGCGTGTCCGTCGAAACAGTGGCGGAGCCCCGGACCTCCATTGTCCTCCAGAACTCTAGCCTGGATATCGCACCCGCTGATATCCCTGCTCCGGCCCTCACGCCCATGACCCCGCCTCCGGCCGAACCGCTGCCCGATATCCGCGAGTACATGCGTGCCGTCCAGAAACCTCAGATTAGTGAAGCCCCGATCGTTCAAAATGACGTGGTTGTCCGACGGCAAAACCGTTCGCGTCTTGGACTGATAGCGTCCGCCGCCGTTGCCTGCTTGCTGGCCGTTGCTGCTGCTGGATTCTACTGGCACCCCGCACAGGGTTCCTCCGAACAGATATCTGCATCGAAAGCCACGAAGCCAAAGCAGGAAGATGGAGAGACCGCTGCCGCCACCGTCGCCTCGGCTGCTGTCGCGGTTAAGCCGACCCCAGCTCACCCCGCAGCGAACGCCACCAGCACCACCGCAGCTCCGTCCACTGCCCAAGCCCATCAGGCCGCGTTGCAAACGACCTCCATTTCCTGGGTCGCTGTCTGCACCGACACCAAAGAACAAGTCCGCAAGCTGATGCAGGACGGCGATCACGTCAATTTTTCCTTTGACCAAAAAGCAGTCGTGCGCATGGGCAGCTCCGGTGCCGGGGAAATCACGGTGGATGGAAAATCCATTGGCCCGCTTGGCCCTCTGGGCTCACCACGCGTGCTGCTGGTCAAGTCCTCTGGGTTTGAGTATCTGGCCGGACTGCCTGCCGATGGATCCGGCGATTGTCCGACGCGTTAATATTTTCTCGAAAACTTGCTCCAGAACCCAGCTTCATGCACAATCAGTAATTCGGTTGTCTCCTGACTCCCCCGTCCGCAGCCAGCGCAGCCGAACAAGTTGAACTACCCTGACGTAGTTCCCTGGAATGGAGACAAAGTTGTCGCCGAGGAAAATCTCTCTCCTCCTGCTTTGCCCCCTGTCGGTATTTGCTGCGGGCGAAAGCGATCTCGAAACACTCAAGGCTGCGGTCAAGGCGTCACAATCAGCGGGCGATAACGCCTGGATGCTGATCAGTGCCGCTTTGGTTCTGATGATGACCGGGCCCGGACTGGCCCTTTTTTACTCCGGATTGGTGCGACGCAAGAACGTGCTCGGCACCATGATGCAGAGCTTCGTCATGATGGCGGTGGTTACGCTCATCTGGGGTATCTGCGGATATAGCTTGGTCTTCGGCGAAGGCAGCGCCTTCATCGGCGACCTCCGCTACATGTTCCTGAACGGAGTTGGCGCGGCGCCGAATGCCGATTACGCCCCCACGATCCCGCACCTCACGTTCATGGTCTATCAAATGATGTTCGCCATCATCACGCCCGCGCTCATCGCCGGTGCGTTCGCCGAACGTGTCCGCTTCGGACCCATGGTGATGTTTTCCAGCATCTGGCTATTTCTCGTATACTTCCCCATCGCCCACATGGTGTGGGGCAAAGGCGGATTCCTCAATCCGTTTTTGGGCGGCCAGATTCCCGTCTTCGATTTCGCAGGCGGTACGGTTGTGCATATCACGTCCGGTTTCTCCGCGCTGGTGACCGCGATCTATTTTGGAAAGCGCCACGGCTATCCCAATGAACCGATGATGCCGCACAGTCTGGTGCTCAGCTTCATCGGCGCGTGCATGCTGTGGGTGGGCTGGTTCGGCTTCAACGCCGGCAGTGCACTGGCGGCCTCGGCTCTCGCGTCAAGCGCCTTTGTAGCCACGCACTTCGCCTCCGCCGCCGGAGCCGTATCCTGGATGCTCGCTGAAAAAATGCGCAACGGCAAATCGAGTGCCTTGGGCGCTATCTCGGGCGCGGTCGCCGGGCTTGCCACCGTTACCCAAGGCGCCGGTTTCGTTCAGCCCGTGCCTGCCGCCATCATCGGTTTCCTTGCGGGAGCCATTTGCTACACGATGGTCGCCATCGTCAAGAATAAAATGCGCTACGACGATTCGCTTGACGCCTTTGGCGTTCACGGCGTGGGCGGTTTCGTTGGCTGTTTGCTCACCGGTGTCTTCGCGACGCGCCTGGTCAATGACGCGCTGAAACTCCCGAACGGTCAGGCCGCTCCGCTCGGCTTGGTCGACGGCAATCCCGGACAGATTTTCAACCAGCTCATCGGTGCGCTGATTGGCATTGCCCTGGCCGTGATCGGCACTTTGATCGCCTTGAAGGCCACGGATCTGGTCATGCCGATGCGCATGGAGAAACAAGAAGAAGTAAGCGGCATGGACGTGGCTCTGCACGGAGAAGAGGGCTACGCTTACGAGGATTAATGCATGTACAAAATTGAGGCGGTGATTCAGCCTTTCAAGCTTGAGGAAGTCCGCCAGGCTTTGAAAGCCATCGGCATTGACGGCATCACCGTCACGGAAGTGCGCGGTCACGGGCGGCAAAAAGGCCACAAGGAGGTGTACCGCGGCCGTGAGTATCAGGTGGACCTGCTGCCCAAAACCAAGCTGGAGATGGTGGTCGCGTCGAATCGCAAGGATGAAGTAGTGCAAACCATTGCCAGTGCGGCTCGAACCGGCCAGATTGGCGATGGCAAGATCTTTGTCTTCGACGTCGGCGAAGCCATCCGCATTCGTAACGAGGAGCGCGGTGAGAGCGCGCTCTGAACAGAAAAGCTAAGCCGGGCGAAAACGCGCTCTAATAGGTGGAACAACCACCTTTACATACGCAGTCATTGGGATATACTGGCTGATCTCCCGTCCTCATTTGGAGCAAACGCCATGAATCCCAATCACTTTTCCCGCCTCAACCGCCGGGACTTCTTGAATGCCGCAGCCGTGAATGTGGGTGCCGCAGGTCTACTGAGCGGCGCCTTCCATCGACTCTCCGCCGCGGACATTATCGCGCTCAAACCCGTGATCGCAGAGACCACAAACGGTCGCGTTTCCGGTTACATAGACGGCAGCGTCCGCACCTTCAAGGGTATTCCCTACGGAGCGCCCACCAGCGGCGCCGCGCGTTTTCTGCCTCCGCAGAAACCCAAGCCGTGGGCCGGCGTTCTCAACACACGCGATCTTCCTCCGCGTTGCCCGCAGCTTCCCGGCGGCCTGGTTCCCGAATACGACGCGATGGAGTATCACGGCCCGCTCAGCGAAGACTGTCTGGGTCTCAACGTCTGGACCCAAGGAATAAAAGACAACGTCAAGCGCCCCGTCATGGTCTACTTCCACGGCGGCGGCGTGGTAGCCGGCTCGTCGGGCGATGCCCTCTACGACGGCCACAACCTGGCAGCCAAGCACGACGTGGTCATGGTGAGCATCAATCACCGCCTGAATATCTTCGGCTGGTTGTATTTGCAGGAAATCGGCGGCGCAAAATGGGCGGAAGCCGGCAACGCCGGGATCCGCGACATGGTGCTCGCGCTCGAATGGGTCCGCGATAACATTGCCACCTTTGGCGGCAATCCGAACAACGTCACCATTTTCGGCCAATCCGGCGGCGGCACCAAGGTGAGCACATTGCTTGGCACCGCTCCAGCCAAGGGCCTCTTCCATCGCGCGATCGCGCAAAGCGGATCGAATGTGAAAGGCGTCACCAAGAGCGAAGCAGGCCAATCCGCGCTTCTCGTTATCGCGAAGCTCGGGCTGCGCCCGGATCAGTTGGATGAACTGCAGAACATTCCCTATCAACGCTTCCTGGACGTCATGAGCGCCCCTCGGCAGCAAGGCGAACCGCCGCTGCGCATGGCTCCCGTGGTTGACGGCAAGATCATCCCTGCCGATCCCTTCGACCCTCGCGCCAGCGAATTGAGCGCGGACATTCCGTTCATGGTTGGCTCCACCGAGACCGAGGTCACCTGGAACCGCAATCAGAACTATGATCCCCTGGATGACGCCGGCCTTCGCGCCCGCGTCAAGCAGACACTACGCACCGACGATGCCTCGGCCAACCGCATTATCGCTGTGTACAAAAAGAACCGCCCCAAAGCGAGCAACCTGGATATCTACCTGATCCTGGCAACCGACGCCTCCAATTTCCGCACCGGGACAGATATCGAAGCCGAGCGCAAAGCCGCGCAGGCCAAGGCGGCGGTTTACAAATACTACTTCCAGTGGTATTCGCCCGTGCGCGGCGGTGCACTCCGCGCCATGCACACCATGGAGCTGCCGTTTGTTTTTGATAACGTCGCCGTTTCCAAAACAGAAGTGGGCACTGGGGCCGACCTGCAACCGCTTGCCGATAAAATGAGCGCCGCATGGGTCGCCTTCGCGCGCACAGGCAACCCTAATCACAAAGGTTTGCCGAACTGGCCCGCGTACACCACCGACAAACGAGCCACGATGATCTTCAATAACACCTGCACATTAGCGAATGATCCATTCCGCGAGGAAAAGTCGGCCGTGGAAAGCGCCGTGAAAGCGTAAGCCTCTCGCGTGGGGCGGATTAGAAATCCGCGGCGGAACGGCACTCCGCCTGGTGCGGTTTCCCGACATCTTCACGAAGCGGGATTGCCAATCCCGCGCGGAATTCCATTCCGCCCCACATTGAATAGGCTCGCGAGCCCGCCGTTACGCCTAGGCGTTTCTGGTTGCGTCGATAATCTGCTTGCAGGCATCGGAGAACGTAAGGCGAGGATACTGGGGGTTGCTTGTGCCAACGTAGTAGCCGCGCACACCCGCAGTGTTGGCCGCTTCCATATCCGCGGATGAATCGCCGATTACAGAAGCCTGTTGTGCGTCAACGTTCTGATCCCGCAGCGCCCGCAGAATCAGCCCCGGCGCTGGCTTGCGGCAATCGCACGGTTCGCCTAGCGAATGCGGGCAAAAATAAATCCTGCGAATGCCGATTCCTTGTGCGCCAAGTTCACGCAAAAGCTTCCGGTTGCCATCGATGAAATCGCGATAGCCAAAGTACCCAAGGCCGATTCCCTGCTGGTTGCTGACGATGCAAATCAGGAACCCGGACTGCTGCAGCTTCGCAAGCCCTTCGATAACGCCGTCGAGCAACTCAATTTTTGCCGGATCGAACGTCGCATCCTTGACCAACGTTCCATCCCGATCCACCAGGACAAGCCCGGCCGGTTTCGCGGGCCGCGCCGGTGAAGGAGAATCATGCAACGCCAATGCCTGAATGCGTTCGAATATCGCCGTCGTGCTTGTGGATGCGAAGTCGGAATGGAGGACAACGGTCTTGCCGCCGTAAGCTTCCACAACGGAGCTTGATCGCAAGGATGATGCCGAGTAGTCGCCGCCCTTGATATAGAACTCCGGCTTCCACCTTTCGATCAATTCGAGCGGGCGGTCGTCCTCAAGCACCGTGACGCAGTCGGTCGATTCCAGCGACGCCACTACGAATGCGCGCTCTTTCCAGGGATTGATGGGCCGAAGCGGACTCTTGTATCGCTGAACCGATTCGTCGCTATTGACGGCCACCAACAGGCGGTCGCACAACTCGCGCGCCTTTGCCAGGTAATGAGCATGCCCTGCATGCATCAAATCGAAAGCGCCGCACGTGAACCCGATGCGCCGCCTGGCCGCGCGCTCCTCGGCCACCCAACCGTCCACTTCGGCCAGCGTGCGGATCTTCTGTTGAGCGCTCATGCCTATTCGCCTTCTTCGTCGGCGAATTCGACGCGCAGATCCGGATCGAGCGCCGCGTAAGCCTCCGCAGCCGTTTCGCAGACAACAACGGCATCCACGTGTATGAGCGATGCCAGCAGCAACTCGCGCATGCCGCCACCGGAACCCGTCAGTGCTGCAATCAAACGTCCCGTGTGCTCGCGCGTTTGTTCCAGAGTTTCGAGGTGCGTCGGCGTCACCGGATCGAAACGATCCGCCACCACGCCCACGCGCTTCCCCATACGACGCCAATCGCGCACGCGTTCAGCGGCTTCCTTGAGATTCAGAATCTTGCCGCTGGTCGCCGTCGCGGTTTCTTGCTCAATCTCGCGAAGAATTTCCGAGCGGTCGGCCACAGCCGTTCCCACTTTGCCGACGACGATCCCCGCGGCGATATTGGCCAACTCCACCGCTTCCATCATTCCAACGCCCGAACCGAGCGCTGCCGAAAGCACTGCGGCCACCGTGTCACCGGCACCGGAAACGTCGTACACTTCCTGCGCGAGCGATGGGAACTCCCTGCATTCGCCCAACTTCGGCACCAACAACATGCCAGCCGATCCGCGCGTTAGCAAAAGATACTCGGCCCCGGTGCGCTCCAGCAGAACGCGTGCCGCAGTTTCCTGCGCCTCCGTCGTGCCTGTGGAAATGCCCGTCGCTTCGCCCAACTCCTTCAGGTTCGGCTTGATCACTGTCGCGCCGGCGTAGCGTTCAAAGTCACGGCCCTTGGGATCCACTACAACTGGCTTTCCTGCCGACCGAGCCACGCGAATCAAGTCACTCGCATGGGAGCCAGCGAGCACGCCCTTGGCGTAATCCGAAAGAAACACCACGGAGCATTCGTTCACGTGTGTTTCAAATTCCTTCACCAGCGCACCGAACACGTCGGCCGCGGCCGCGTCGGTTGTTTCATGGTCGGCGCGCAGCAGTTGCTGGCTATGCGCGATGTAGCGAACTTTCAACGGCGGCGTACGCGAGTACTCCACCAGCAAATACGCATCACAGTTGGGCGTCTTGTCGAGCAGGCCGCGAACCTCGCTGCCCGCTGTGTCCGCGCCAATGATCGAGAACAGCCGGATGCCGGAACCAAGGGCGCCCAAATTACGAACCACGTTGCCGATGCCGCCCAGCATCGATTGCTCGGAATGCACGCGAAGCACGGGAATCGGCGCTTCGGGCGAAATCCGCTGCGCATCGCCGTAGACAAAGCGGTCCAGCATGATGTCGCCCACGCAGCCGACGATCGCGGTGTTCAGGCGTTCCAGACTCGGGATCAGCCGCTTACGATCCATCATCTGGCGGACTCACTGGCGGATTCAATCAATCGAAAATTCACAATGGCGATCACGTTGGTTTAAAGGCGCGGCAGGCGCTCTCCTCACTAGTGTACGTGCGTTACATCGCTTTTTTCTGTTCGCGTAGCAGGTCGTCGATGTCATCCATCTTCTCGCTCAGCTGGTTCAACTTTCTCGCCAGTTCTTTAATCTCCGCCTCGGCGCGGCGGTTCACCGCGAAATCCAACTCGCCGCGCACGCGATCCTTTGCGTCCTGGCGATTCTGGCTCATCATGATAACCGGCGCTTGGATGGCGGCAAGCATCGATAGAAAAAGATTGAGCAGGATGAACGGGTACGGATCCCACGCTTTGTTGTGCAGACCCACGTTGATCCACGTATAAACCACCAGGACAACGCCGAACGCGATAATAAATCTCCACGATCCGCCAAAATGCGCGACGCCATCGGCCACACGCTCAGCGAACGTGGCTTCCTCTTCAATCACTTCATTGACGTTGCGCATGGAACGGTTGCGCACCAATTCCTGCGCCGCGTGTATGTGCCGCCCAAGCACGGTGAGCATATCCATGCCTGCATGAGGCTTGGCGTGCAGTAGCGTCGAAATATCGTTGCGGTCTACCTCTACGCAAGCCGTCTCTTCAATCGCCATTGCCGCCGTCTTGTGCGTCGTGCCTTCGAGCATCGAGGCAAGACCAAAGAACTCGCCCGCCTCGGGTTCGGCGACGACTACCTCCTGCTGGTCTTCATCCACCGTCGTCAGGCGGACTTTTCCCGAGACCATGACGTATGCCTGGCCGCCTGGATCGTTGATTTTATAGATGCGCTGACGAGGCCCAAAACGTTTTAGCTCTACCTGAGCCGCCAGGACCGCCAACTCGTCGTCATCGAGAAGCGCAAACAGCGGGACTTGCTTCAAAACATCCGGGTCGCAGGGCATCGGTCACCTCGTGGAACTCTAAGTGCGGAACAATCCACAGTTAGAATTCCACAAGAGGCAGGTCCGCGCCAATGAAAAACCAGAAAAATCCGGGTTTTACGCAGACCTGGCCTTCAGATTCTCCTGAGAACTTTCCCGGCCGCCCCGCACCAATTTGCTGGAGGTAGTTTTCCACATGCAAGCCGGCCAGATCGCGTCCGCCGAAAAAACCCGTCTGATTGTACAGATGCTCGGGCAGATGGAAAAGCAGTTCGGGAAGGGCGCCGTTCTGCAGCTTGGCTCAAGAAACGCCATGGAAGTGAGCGTGATCCCCAGCGGGTCCATCTCGCTTGACGCGGCGCTGGGCGTGGGCGGATTCCCCAGGGGCCGTGTCATCGAAATCTTTGGCCCGGAGTCCTCCGGCAAAACGACTCTCGCGCTCCATCTCATCGCCCAGGCACAAGCCGCTGGCGGAACAGCTGCGTTCATCGACGCCGAACATGCGCTCGATCCCACCTACGCGAGAGCGCTTGGCGTGGATATCGATAACCTTCTGGTTTCTCAACCTGACTACGGCGAACAGGCGCTGGAAATCACGAACTCGCTCGTATCCTCGAACGTCGTCGACGTGATCGTAGTGGATTCGGTAGCCGCGCTTGTCCCCAAGGCGGAGCTCGAAGGCGAAATGGGCGATAGTTTCATGGGTTTGCATGCGCGCCTGATGTCCCAGGCGCTGCGGAAACTCACCGCCGCGCTTGCCCGCGCCAACGCGTGTCTGGTGTTCATCAACCAGGTTCGCGAAAAGATCGGCGTCATGTTCGGCAACCCGGAAACAACGACGGGCGGCCGCGCGTTGAAATTCTACTCTTCGGTGCGCGTGGACGTACGCCGTCTAGCGGCATTGAAGGACGGCGAAGCTGTCGTCGGCAATCGCACCAAGATCAAAGTGGTGAAAAACAAGGTGGCCGCGCCCTTCCGTGAGGTGGAAGTGGATATCCTCTACGGCCAAGGCATCTCGCGCGAAGGCGATTTGCTGGACCTGGGAGCAACCGAAGGCCTCGTCGAAAAATCGGGCTCCTGGTACAGCTTCGCCGGCGAACGCATCGGCCAAGGCCGTGAAAACGCGCGGACGTACCTCAAAGAACACACCGACTCGCGCGACCGTTTGGATGCCGAACTGCGGAAGAAGCTGGGACTAGTAAAAGAAAAGAAGGCTGCGGGGGGAGGAGCGTGAGTTGGACCCAACACCATTGCCCCCCAAAGCGTTTTCCCGTAGCCTGAAAAGCATGGAGGTGCGATTTCATCCGGACGTACAGGCCAAGCTGGATCAACTGGCGGCCGAAACCGGCCGTGCTCCAGGGGAACTGGTGGAAGACGCCACCGCCGCCTACTTGGCTGAACTGGGGCAGACGCATGAGGCATTGAACAGCCGCTACGACGATCTGAAGAGCGGCCGAGTGCAATCCCTTGACGGCGAGGCTTTTTTCGAGCAACTCCGTAAGCAGGAAGAATCGCTATTGAACCTGTCAGGCTGACTACCTGACGGTTATTCGGTCGGCAGCTGTTCCCCTTCCCAATCCGGCAAGTTCCGCAACAGTTCATCCCAGGTGGAGTACCGGCGCAGAGCTTCGATGACGACGGGCAGAGGCTTCGCGAGGATCTCGGGAAATGTGCGTTCTTCGGGCAGATTCAAGCGAAAGGCGAGCTGCTCTACGGGAGGCGCAAACTGTGCGTCCACGCCGGGCTTGTTGCCGCGCGAATCGATGCGGTACCAGCCGAAATCCGTTAAATAGACAGCATTCAAGCCGTGCAGGCAGAAAGGCGCACCGGTATCGTTCACGCTTAGACGCTGGTAACAAAACCCGGCCGGCAAACCGTTTGCCCGCAACAATGCCGCCAAGAGGTGGCTCTTCGCATAGCAATATCCGGTTCGATGCACCAGCACCTCGGATGCAGTGCACGTGACGGGGTTCCGCTGAAAATCCGAACTGTGCTGGATGTTGTCCCGCACCCACTCAAAACACCGGCGCGCGATCTCTAGTGGCTGGTCAACACCCTGCGCCAACTCGGAAGCTTTGGAACGCACGAGAGGGTGCGTCCAATCGATGATTTCGGTGGATTCAAGGAATGGGGAGAGATTCAACATCCGCCTATCCCTCCAGCATCCCCACGATCCGTTCCCGCACGGTTGTGATCACTTGTTCGCGATCCTTCAGCGTCAAACCTTCCGTCGGAATCGGATCACTAACCCGCACAATCACTGTCCCTCGGCGGAAGACTTTGCCGCCCATGGGGAGCACTTCTCTGGTTCCGATCAGCGCGATGGGGACAATCGGCACTCCGGCTTTGATCGCAATGTACGCGGCGCCTTCCTTGAAGGGTTGCAAAATGCCGTCGCGCGAGCGGCCGCCCTCAGGGAACACCAGCATGGAAATGCCGCGCGTGCGGATAACCTCCGCGGCTTGCGTCATCGCCTTCACTGCGGCTCGGGGATCTTCGCGAGGCACTGGGATATGGCCCGCTTGCGTCAGGTGCGTACCCAAGAACGGGATTTCGAACAAGCCGCGTTTGGCGAGGAAGCGGAAGCGTTCCGGGATATAGGAAAGCACCACCGGCGTGTCCATGTAGCTGAGGTGATTGGAACAGATCACGCACCCGCGGCCCTGTAGCTTCTCCCGGCCCTCTACTTTCACCTTCACGCCAACAAAAAACAGCAGTGACCTAGCCCACAGACGCGCGACAACGATGCCCGCGTCGCCGCTCTTATCGAACAGCGTGACCAGGATGCTCAGCAGCCCGCAAACGATAGTGGAAAGGATGATGAGCGGGTCGACTACGACCAGGCTCCAGAAAAAGGCCATGAGCTTCTATTGTATGAAGACGGCCGCGCTTCGCCTACTAGAAAAAGCGATCCGGTGACGAACACCACGTCATCGGAAGAGGCTTCTTTCTGCACCAGTTCCAGAGCCGCCTTGATGTCCGGCGCCGTTTTTCCCCGTCCGGCCATCTCCACCAGCGCTTCCGGCCGCAGTGCGCGCGTGGAATCCGGAGCGGTGAACACCAGCTCATCGGCCAACGGAAACAAAATGCCCGCGATCTCTTCCACGGACTTATCGCGCATGGCGCCGAAGACGATCCATCGCCTGCGCCCCGGCTCGCCGCCTGCTGATTCGCGCGCGTAAAAGCGCTCGATGTATCGGGCGAGCGCTCTCGCTCCCGCCGGATTGTGCGCGCCGTCGAGAATCACATCAGGATTCGGTGAGATATGCTCCAACCGGCCGGGCCATTGCGCTTCGGCGATGCCCTCAGGGGAGACACCCAACTCGGCCAGCGCCACGGCAGCGGTCACGGCATTTTCCACTTGATGCTCGCCGGGCAAGGGGCACTCGACGTCGCCGATTCCGGGAATCGAAAAGCGGCTGCGGCGCGCCAGCAGGTCCAAGTCTTCGACAAGAAACTCGCCCGCGCGCTGCACTTTGATGTGAAGTTCCGCTGAGCGAACATTCAAAATTTTTTCGGCCTCCAGGCGTTGCTTGGCGAAAACGGCCGGAACGCCGCGCTTGAGGATGCCCGCTTTTTCTCCGGCGATCGCTTCAATGGAGTTGCCCAGGTACGCTTCGTGATCGAAATCGATGGGCGTGATTACCGTGAGCACCGGAGTCACCACGTTCGTCGCATCCAATCGGCCGCCCAGGCCGGTTTCGATGACGGCGGTGTGCACCCCCATCTTGCGGAACAGCCAGAAGGCCATCGCGGTGACGGTTTCAAAATAGGTCGGGTGGCAATCGAGGCTCAGCGATTCAGCGGCCTTGTGCACGGCGTCAAATGCTTCGACGAACTGGCTTTCCGTCACCGGCATGCCGTCGATCTGGATACGTTCGGTCGGTTCCACTAGATGCGGCGACGTGAAGAGCCCAGTGCGGTCGCCCGCGGCGCGCAGCCCCGCGTCGATCATCGCGCAGGTGGAGCCTTTGCCATTGGTGCCAGCCACATGCACGACGCGATAAGCGCGTTCAGGATTTCCCAGCGTCGCAAGCAGCGCCTCAATGCGTTCCAGGCCGAGTTTGGCGGATTTGATTTCGTTGCCCAGCTTGTAGAGGAACTGGACGGAGTCGGGATAGTTCATGGAGCGGTCCGCGAGACGCGCGGGATTGCCTCTCAGGTTTTCATTCTCGCAAATTGGGTGAGGGCATACGAAGCGGGAGGCGGAAAACATTTGTTACGGGAAATGTCGCGTTGAGTAACGATCAGAGGTATAGTCGAATCATACGGTTACGGGCAAAACATTTGCCTCCGACTTTTTCCGCCCCCTGGGCGTCTATACAAACGGAGTAAACGTTGATCTTTCGCGAGGTCGAAGATCGCGACCTGATTTCGAAAGCACGGCGGGGAGACGTCGAGGCTTACAACCTCCTTGTGTCCCGGTGGGAGAAGCGTGTCTTCAACTACCTGCTGCGGCTGGTGAACCATCGGGAAGACGCGCTCGATCTCTGTCAGGAAGCGTTTCTGAAGGCGTATCAGAATCTGCCGAAGCTCGACGATCCGGAGCGGTTTTCCGCGTGGTTGTTCCGGATCGCTCATAACGAGGCATTCTCGCTGCTCCGGCGCCGTAAGCCGGAAACCGAGTACGAGGAGCCGGAGGCGAAGGGGATCGGCGGGCGGATGTTGCCCATCGAACTTTCGCTGGCGGTGGAAAGCGCCCTCAAGGTCCTGAGCGACGATCAACGGGAAGCCGTTTTGTTGAAGGTTTACCAAGGGTTCAAGTTCGAAGAGATGGCCGTGATTCTGGATTGTCCGGTATCGACTGTCAAATCCCGCGTCTACACCGCATTGGACCTTCTGAAAACGGCGCTTGCTCCCACGGTTCTACAAAAGTAGAACCGGGTGGTTGCTTCGAGAAGAAGCAGACACGGAGGGAACATGAATTGCGGTTTGGGATCGTCAAAGCCCGATTGGAAAGCATACGTTCTTGGTGAATTAGACGCCAAGGCGCGGCGGGAAGCCGAGGCTCACGCGGCGTCCTGCGTCGCCTGCCAGGACGAGGCGGGGTCTCTGCGCATCACGCTCGATGCCATGGCTACACTGCGCGACGAGGAACTGCCGCGCCGCATCGCGTTCGTCTCCGACAAAGTTTTTGAACCCAAGTGGTGGCAGATGTTCCTGAAGCCATCGTTCGCCGGTGCCGCCGCCATCGCGGTGGCGATTCTGGTGCATGCTTTCGTGCAGCCGGGCGCCATTCGTCAAGCCGATCCCGTCGCCCAGGTGGATGCAGCGGCAATCGAGGCGCGCGTGAGCGCCGAAGTGGAAAAACGTGTTCAGCAGCGTTTGAACGCCGCAGTGAATGCGGCAGTGGATAGCGCTGTGAACACTGCGGTCACCAAGGCGGTTGCCGATGCCCACAAGCGCAATCAGGAAAACACCGCGCAAATGCTGGCCGCCGCCGAACGCCGCTATGGGCAATCCACCGAGCTGATGACCCGTCAGGTAACCCAGCTCTACGCGATGAACACTGGACTGGGGGTCCGCTAAATGAAACGTTTTTTGCTCGCAACACTTCTGTTTTCAACGGCCGCTACCGTCCTTCTCCAAGCGGCCGCCGATCCGCCGCGCGTCAGCCGGACTACGTTGATTGGCACTGAGGAAAACCTGGACAATCGTTTCCGTCAGCTGTACAGTGACAATCCTTATGCGTTACCCGGACCGACGCGCGGCGTTTATTTAGAAGGCTTTGGTGTTGTATTCACCGCGGAAGTCAATCTGGTGAATGGCCCGGCCATCCATATGTTTCATCCCAATGCGACGCCGGAAGAAATTGCCGCGCACCACGCCGCGAAACTGAAGCGAGTCTCCGGATTCCGCACCGCGCTGCAAGCCGCGCTAGTGAACGTTGCCGCGACGCTCGAATCGGTTCCGGATGAAGAACAGATTGTTCTGGTTGGTATGCTGGCCAAGTACCCTTGGGAAGATCTCACAGGCATGCCCCGGCAGATCCTGGTGCAGGGTCCAAAGAAGAAACTCGTGGACGCAAAGAAGAGCGGCAAGACCGATTTCAGCGACATCATCAAAGTGGTGGAAAACTAGCTCGCCATGCGTCTTGGTGAGATCCTCATGGAGCGCCGTCTGATCTCTTCGGAAGATCTGGACCGCGCGCTTGAATTGCAGCGTGAACGCGGCGATAAGATCGGCAAGATTCTCGTCGATCTGGGCTATGTCGCCTCGCGCGACGTGCTGTCCGCGCTTTCCGAACAACTGCAGGTTCCCGTACTCACTGTCGAGGGCCCACCCGCCGTATCTCCCGAAACCGAAACGCTCTCGCCGCGATTCCTTCGCCAGTTCAAGTGCCTGCCGGTGGCATTGCATGATCACACGGTGACGCTGGCGATGGCCGATCCGCTCGATTTCGAGACGCGCTCCACCGTCGAAACATGCACGGGTCTTGCGGTGCAGCCGGGGCTTGCCGCAGAGCAGGAAATACTGGACGCGATTGATCGCTACTACGGGCAGACGGAGAAAGCAGAGCCGGAATCCGCTCCTGTTGCGGGCGAGGGCGACGAAGATCTCGAGCATTTGCGCGACATGGCGAGTGAAGCGCCGGTCATTCGCCTGGTGAATGCGATGGTGGCGCAGGCCGTCGAGAAGCGAGCGAGCGACATCCACATTGAGCCGTTTGAAAAAGAGTTCCGCGTGCGCTTCCGCATTGATGGTGTCCTTGTCAATCAGGAGCCTCCGCCGCGCGAATTGAAGGCCGCCATCATTTCGCGCGTGAAGCTGATGGCGCGTT
This sequence comes from Bryobacteraceae bacterium, assembly GCA_040081455.1. Taxonomy (GTDB): domain Bacteria; phylum Acidobacteriota; class Terriglobia; order Bryobacterales; family Bryobacteraceae; genus Palsa-187. The sequence continues at coordinate 9,567 of JBEBGM010000026.1, read as the reverse complement.
TGAATATCGCTGAACGCCGACTTCCGCAAGACGGCCGCATCAAGATCAAGACGCTGGGCCGCGAAGTGGATCTTCGTGTTTCGACGCTGCCAACCCTTTACGGCGAAAGTGTCGTCATGCGTTTGCTCGATCGCTCGGCCGGAGATTTCTACGATCTTGAACGCCTCGGCTTCGATGAGCACATGCTGTCGCGGATGGAGTATTACACCTCGCTCCCGCATGGCATTTTTCTCGTCACTGGACCGACGGGTAGCGGTAAATCGACCACGCTTTATTCGGCGCTGAAGCGAATCAATCAATCCGATAAGAAGATCATCACGATTGAGGATCCCGTCGAATACCAGATGGACGGCATCAATCAGATTCACGTCAATCCGCAAATTGGACTGACGTTTGCGGCCGGTCTCCGCCACATTGTTCGTCAGGACCCCGACGTCATCATGGTGGGCGAAATCCGCGACCGCGAAACGGCGGATATCGCTATCCGGTCCGCGCTCACCGGCCACTTTGTTTACTCGACACTGCACACCAACGACGCGCCTAGCGCGATTACGCGCTTGACGGACATGGGTGTCGAGAATTATCTGATTACGTCGTCGATGGTCGCCGTCCTCGCGCAGCGTTTGGTGCGTGTGATTTGCCCGGAATGCCGCAAGCCGTACGGGACGACACTGGCGCCAGATGGCAAGCAAGTGGAAACGTTCAAAGGCTCAGGTTGCGAAAATTGCCACGGCACTGGTTACCGTGGCCGCGTTGGCATTTTTGAACTGATGGAGTTGAACGAAGAGCTACGCGCCTCCATCATGCGCAATGAGGACGCAGGTAAGATCACGGCCATCGCCCGCGGCAATGGAATGCGCAATTTACGCGAGGACGGCTGGATGAAAGTTGCGCGCGGCGTGACTACAGCAGAAGAAGTGATGCGCGTAACGCAGGAGTTCTAAAATGCGAGGAGACAGGAGTCAGAATTCAGGAGATGGAATGCGGATGGCCGCGCCGCGCCGCCATGTTCGAACGGTTTCCTCCCGTCTTCTGACTCCTGTCTCCTGACTTCTTTCCTATGGCCACCACGTTTCATTTCCGCGCTGTTGCTTCCGACGGGAAGCCTCGCGCCGGGACTTTGTCCGCGGAGAACGACTCGCAGGTGGTGCGCGAACTCAAGCGCCAAGGGCTGATTCCCGTCTACGTCGGCCTGGAGCAGAAGAAAGATCTTTCGCTCAAGCTCCCCACGTTTACTTCCGGCAAGCGCAAAGATGTTCTCTTCTTTACGCAAGAGCTTTCGACCTTGCTCAATGCGGGCGTTCCGCTGGACCGTGCGCTTTCGATCACCTCTGAGTTGACCGAACGCCCCACGTTTCGTTCTATCGTCATGGATGTCCTTCGCCTGATTAAAGGCGGCAAATCGCTGGCCGATAGCCTGGCCTCGCATCCCACGTATTTTCCGGATCTCTATGTAAATATGGTTCGCGCGGGTGAAGCGTCGGGTGCATTGGGACAGATCTTTGAGCGTCTGGCCGAGTTCGAACGCACGCGCGACGATTTACGCGGTTACATCATCAGCTCGCTAATTTATCCGGCGCTGCTCACCGTTGTGGGCTTAGGCTCGATTATTGTTTTGCTCGAATTTGTAGTCCCGAGATTCGCGCAGATTTTTTCCGATCCGCGCATGACTATTCCAACGCCGACGCTGATCATGCTGGAGGCCAGCCGTTACCTGCAGCAGTACGGTCTCATCTCGGCGGCCGTGTTTGTCGTCGCACTGGTGGCGTTTCTCAGCTACATCCGCACCGAAGTGGGCGCGATGTGGTGGGATTCGTTCCGCCTCAAGCTTCCGGTTTTAGGCGATGCGTTGCGCAAGGCCGAGACGGCGCGATTTGGGCGCGCGATGGGGACACTGGTTGCCGCGAACGTGCCGTTGGTGCAATCGATTGGTATTTCACGCGGCATCCTCGGCAACCGCAAGATTGCGGGTTCGCTCGATGCCGTGGTGCAAGGCGTGAAGCGCGGCGAAGGTATCGCGGGTCCATTGCAGCGCGCGGGGCAGTTTCCGCCGCTCGCGGGACACCTGCTCAGCGTGGGCGAGGAAACCGGACATCTCGACACCATGTTTCAGCGTATGGCGGATATTTATGATACCGAAACACGCTCAGCCATCCGCCGATTTACGTCGTTGTTTGAACCGCTGATTATCCTGGTGATGGGCGTTGTGGTGGGAACGTTGATTTTGAGCCTGATGCTGGCGATCACAAGCATCAACGATGTGGCAGTATAGCCCCCGCCCGTAAGGATGGGGTCCAAAGAGGTGAGCGGAAATGATGACGATCAAACGTAGAAATCGAGCCGGTATCACGCTGATTGAAATGCTGGTAGTGGTGACCATCATCGCGTTGTTTGCAGCGTTGGTTGGTCCCAAGCTGTTCAGCAACGTCGGCAAGGCGAAGCGCACGGCGGCAAAGGCGCAGATCAGCAATTTTATGACGGCGCTCGGCTCCTACAAGTTGGACACAGGCACATTCCCCACCACAGAACAGGGTTTGAATGCGTTGCGCGTGAAACCGGAAAACCTAAATCAGTGGGCGGGTCCCTACCTTCCCGCCGATATTCCGAGCGACCCGTGGGACCACCCGTATCTCTACAAGTTCCCCGGCGATCACGGTGACGAACCGGATCTGCTTTCGCTTGGCGCCGATGCCCAACCTGGCGGCGAGGGCGAGAATGCCGACGTCAGCAGTTGGAGCAATCAGTAGCAGGCGTTCGCGCCCGCTCGATGTACTGTGCGTAGTTCCTTTCAGCCGTGCTTTCGAGGTGGCGCATGCACTCTTGCGTGCCACGCCGAAACTCGTCTCGATGCCCGGAGCGTTTCTCACCGCAAGCCCGCCCAGCGAGGGATCACTCTTATTGAAATGATGATTGTTGCCGCGCTGATCGCGCTGGTGGCGGGCATCACGTTTCCCGCCGCGGCGTCAGGCGTCGAATCGTTGCGTCTCCGTTCTGCCGGCGATTCCATCTCTCACTTACTGAGCGCCGCCATCGATCGTGCGCAGCGCCAGCAACAGGTGGTCGAAGTGTGGATCTCTCCGCAGGACAACGCCGTCATTGCGCGATCGCCTGATGTTGCTTTTCAGCGGCGCTTGGATCTGCCATCCGCATTTCACATCACGGCGATTCAACCGGCCGCGGAGGTGCCCGAAAACGCGCCGCGCCGTTTTCTTATGTATCCGGGCGGAACTATTCCGAAGATCGGCATTGAGCTTTCGAGCCAAAGTGGACGCAAGCGCCTGATCACGGTGGATCCACTCAGCGGATTGCCGCGCGCCGAGGCCAGCAAATGACACTCGCGCGCGGGCGATGGCGGACGAATGCGAACGAGCGCGGCTTCACGCTGCTCGAAGTATTGGTGGCGACGCTTATCATGGGCATCGCCGTCGCCGGTGTGCTCAGCGGCCTCGCCGGTGCGGCCCGCAACGCCGCGCGACTGACCGATTACGATCGCGCGACGATTCTTGCGCAGCAAAAAATGGACGATCTTCTCGCCGATGCCGCCGCGCCGCGCAACCAGGACTTCGGCGGTGAATACGACCCCAAGTTGACCAACGGCGTGAAGTCGGGCTGGCGCGCGCGCGTCGCTCCTTTCGAAGCGCCTCCGGGTGCGACGCCGGGCGTGATGGATATCGACCGGGTGGAACTCGAAATCTGGTGGATGGACGGCAAGACGCGCCATGTCTTCGGCCTGGAGGGATTTCGCCGCGGCCGTCTGCGCGCGGGAGATCCAATATTCCGATGAAGGTCACGCGCAGACACAGGAGCCAACGCGGCGTGACGCTGCTGGAGCTGATCATCGCCATCTCGCTGGTCGCCATCATCTCCGCTGGAATGTTGACGGCGATGCGAACCGGATTGCTCACCAATGAAAAGGTTGCGGCCCGCTTGGAGTCCAATCGCGAAGTGATCAATCTGCGCCAGATGCTGGTGCGGCAAATCGGTGGCGCGATGCCGGCGATGATCCTTTGTGCCGGTCCCGAGGGCGGTGGTGATGCGGCTCTTTTTGCGGGCACCCCGCGGCGATTCCATTTTGTTTCTAACTTCTCTTTCGCCGAAGGCGCGCGCGGCTATCCGCAGGTTGTCGATTACGCGATCGCGCCGTCGCCCGGCGGCGGATTCCGCCTGGTGGTCACGGAAATTCCGTACACGGGCCCCGGCAGCGCTGGTGCTTTCTGCCCGGGGCAAGGTTCCGTCGTCGCGCCCGAGGGGGCGTTGATCACAGTGGCTGCCGATCATCTGGCTCGCGCGGAATTTTCGTATCAGCAAAATGTGCAGTTCGTGCCCTTCGGCGACGTGATGTGGGTGGAGGAGTGGAACCGCCCTGCCTTTCCCATCGCCGTAAAGATCTCGATGGCTTCCGCGGAGAACGCAGGGGCGCTGCTGCCCGCGATGGATCTGACGGTTCGCCTTCGTACGGACCGCGATTTCCGGGGGATCATTGCGGATCGCTAAACGAACTGTGCGCGAACGCGGCGGTGCTCTGCTGACCGTTCTGTGGCTCTCGGCTGGCCTGGCGGCCATCGGCTTCAGCGTGTCTTCCTCCGTGCGAACTGAAATCGATCGCGTTTCGACCTCCGCCGAGGGCCTACGCGCCTCCTATCTGGCATCGGGCGCCGTCGAACGCGCCATTCAGTGGATGTCCTGGGGACCCAGCTTCTCGCGCGCCGATGGAACGTCACTTTACTGGAACATTCGCCAGACGCGCATGCAAATGAGCTTCCCAAGCGGCACGGCCACGGTGGAGCTGCTCCCGGAGAACTCCAAGCTCAATATCAACCTGGCGAGCCCTGACGATCTCTACCGCGTGGTCTTCGCCGTCAGCGGCAATGACGTGCAGGCGCGCATGATTGCCGATGGCATCGTCGATTGGCGCTCGCCTTCAACCGGCCTAAGTGCTTACGATCAATACTATTTTTCCATCCGTCCAACTTTTCAGGCCCGGCACGCGTCTTTTCAGGAGATCGAGGAATTACTCCTGGTACGCGGCATGACCCCCGAACTGTTTTATGGCAACTATGTGGCCGACCCCGATGGGCGCTTGTTCGCCCGCGGCGGCCTGCGCGATTGCCTTTCGGTGTGGGGATCGCTTGGTCCCTTTGACGCCAATACGGCCAGTCCGGCGCTGCTAACGGCAATGGGTCTGGCCCCCGGCGCGGTGGACGCGATCACAAAACGCCGTCAGGTACAACCGTTTGCGACGGTCGCGGAGTTGAGCGCCGTGGCCCCCGGCGTCCCGCGCGTATCCTTGTTGCCTGGCAACACGATGTGGACAGTACGCGCGACGGCACGCTTGCGCCGGCCTGACGGGAGCGCCTCGGACGCGGTTCGCATCGCTTCGGCCACGGTGAAGGTTGCATCCACCGCGCTTCGCCCGGGCGGCGTAATCCGCGCGCCGCAGCAACAGAATCAGGCTCCCGTGCAGGTCATCCGCTGGTATGACGACGCTTGGTCCCAGGATGTTCCGTTGCTGATGGTCGCTCCGATCCCCTCCGCCGCGGGCACCCCCGCTCCGGCCACCGGCGGCAATGGTTCGGTGCAATCCTCCCTGGGCGACCCGGCGAGACCGGCGGATGGAAGTGGCGATACGAACGATGCGAGCTCGAAGGGCGGGTTTCGGTGAATCTTCCTTCTGAGCTGAAAAAGTGGGTGGCTTTCGGCGCCGGCGTCGGCATCGAAGTTCGTGGCCCGTCGGGTGTGGAATCCTTGCACATTGCCGCGGCCACGGTGCGGCCCGGCACCATTCGAGTGCTCGGCGAGATGACGGTGGAAAACGCGGGCGAACACGCCGGCGTTTGGGGTACCGAATATGCGGCGTTCCTCAAGCAACATGGCCTGGGTGGCGTTGCCGCTACTATTCTCCTGCCGCGCCGCGAAGTGATCCTTCGCCAGCTTTCGCTGCCCGGCGTGGCCCCAAAGGATCTTGCTCAAGCCGTACACTTTCAAATCGACGGACTTCATCCGTTTCCGGAAGAGCAGGCCGTGGCGAGTTGGGCGCAGATCCCGGGAACCTCAACGGTTCTTGTGGCGATCACGCGCCACGCGGTTCACGAACGGTATACGACTTTGTTCGGCGAGGCGGGCGTGCAGGTTGGTTCCTTTACGTGCTCCGGCGCCGCCATTTATTCCGCGCGGCATTTGTTTGGCGCGGCCGCGGGCGGGGAGTTCCTCGCGATTCAGGAAACCGCGGCTGGCGTGGAAGTGTATGGCGAAAGCGCCACCCACCCGGCGTTCTCTGCGACATTCCCGGCGGGCGCGGAGCGTGCCGTGGCGATGGCTACCTCCGAGTTGCGGCTGGAATCGGCCGAGCCGCGAACGCTCGAAGAAGTGCTTGGACTGACGCCGGCGCTTCCCGCTGCCGCCGCTGCGTGTTCGGCATGCTCGTGGCTGGCTCTCGATGTGAACCTGCTTCCCGAAGCCCAGCGCGTTTCAAACTCCCGTGCTTTGTGGATTCCGGCGGCGGTGCTGGGAACACTTGTCCTCTTGCTTTCCGGTGCGCTTCTGGGATTTCCGCAGTTTGAGCGGTCGCGGTATTTGAAATCGTTGAACGAAGAAATTTCGCGTGTGGAGCCGCAGGCAACGCGAGCCGATGTGCTGGACCGCCGCATTGCCGGGGCGCGAGCTGATATCCAGTTGCTCGATAGTTTCCGCGCGCGCACCAAGTCCGACATGGATGTGCTCAGCGAATTGACGCGCATTCTTCCGCCGCCCACCTGGGTGAATCTGTTGGATCTCAATGCCGCGCAAGTGAGTATCGCCGGTGCCACGGCGCAGGCCGCCGGGTTGCTGGAAGTGATGGACAGCTCACCGTTCTTTGAAGGCTCCGAGTTCCAATCGGCTCCGGCGCGGGCCGATAAAGAGGAAACGTTCCGCATCCGCGCGAAACGGGAGGCGGGCAAGTGAAGCTGCAAACCCGCGATATCCGTGCCCTGGCGCTCCTTGTGGTCGCCCTGATTCTCGCTCTACTTTACCGCTCCGCCGGTGGGGATGCCGCGCCCAAGGTGGTGACTGCGTCGGTGGATCCAGTGACCCTCGCCGAAAAGAAGCTCTCTAAAGTACGCGATGCCGCGGCGACCGTCCAGAGCAAGGAAGCCGTCCTCAAAGACGTTGCCGCGAATCTCGCCACACGGGAAAAAGGCGTTATGACGGCAGGAACCGCCGCGCAGGCGCAGGCGCAGTTGATCCAAATCGTACGTCGAATTGGTGCGGCCGAGATGCCGCCTGTGGAAATACGTTCCACCGAGATTGGTCCCGTGCGGGCCTTGGGCGCCGATTATGGCGAGGCCGTAGTCTCCATCTCCGTCGAATGCCGCGTGGATCAGTTGGTCAACATTCTTGCGGGACTTCAGGCTGAGCCGCAACTGATTTCCGCGAGCGATCTGCGCGTGGTCTCCACTGGAGCAAAAGAGAAAACCGTGGGCGCGCGGATGACGGTCTCCGGCGTTGTTCCGAAAAAACTGGTTCCCGCAAAAAGCGGAGGTTCTCGATGAACCGCAAGTTCATGGCGCTATACGCCGTGCTCGTCCTGTTGGCCGGTGTGCTCATCTGGCAGCTGCGCGTGCGCTGGGTGGAAGCCCGTACGAAAGAGCAGCAGGTTCTCGCCCGGCAGGTTGAACAGAAAAAAGCTCTGGCGCCCGCCGTTGCCGGTGCGCCATCCGCCGCGAGTCCGGCTGAGTATGTTGATGTCGCGCAGAGGACGCTATTTTCTAAGGATCGCAACCCCAATGTGGTTGTCGAGCCTCCCAAGGTAGAACCCGAGCCACCGATGCCTGCCCTGCCGCATTATCACGGGCAGATGGCGATCGGTGAACCGATTGCGATTCTCAGTACGACCGCGGCCACGCAGAAGGGCTATCACGTTGGAGAGAAGATCGGCGATTTCCAATTGCTCGCCTTCGACCGGGACAACATAAAGCTCGAATGGCATGGAAAGACCGTCGAAAAGAAGTTAGCCGATTTGGTGGCGAAAGAGGCTCCGCCGGCGCCGACCCCGGCCGCCGCAACTCCAGCCGCCCGGCAGGCCAATGCTGTGAAAAACGCCCCGCCGCAGCAGGAAAACAGCGGCCCGGTAACCACCATCATGGCCGCGCCATCGAACAACACAAACCCGTCCGCCAGCATGGGAAGCGGCAACAGCAGTCTGCCCTCTTCCATCGGCCCTGAGATTGGTGGTGGCCTGCGGGCCTGCGTGGGGAGTGACGATTCCCCTTCGGGCACCACGCAGAGTGGATACAAGAAGAACGTTATCAAAAGCATGTTCGGCGAAATCTGCCGATGGGAGCCAGTAAAGTGAAGCTGCAACGTCTAACCGCTCGCCTCCAACAAGCCGCCTTCCGCGGCGCGTTCGGAATCGCCGCCGCACTGTTGTTGTGTATGCCGGCCTTTGCGCAGGATCCGGCCGCGCCCCAGCCCGCACCCCAGACACCCGTGCCTCAAGCACAAGCGCCCGCCACCGCGCAGCAAGCGGTCGCGGCGCCGGCACCCGTGCGTATTGGAAACCTGTCCCTGCAAAACGCCTCGTTGACCGAAGTGATCGATCAACTCGCGCGCCAACTCAAGATCAATTACATTCTCGATCCCGCCGTAAAGGGCAGTATCGTTCTAAATACATACGGCGACACCTCGAATCTCGATGCGAGAAACTTGCTCGACCTCATCCTGCGCATCAACGACGCCGGCATGGTGCGGGAAGGCGAACTCTACCGCATTGTCCCGCTGAAGCAGGTGCCGCGCCTGCCCATACAGCCGGAAGTCAATCCGCGCAATATACCCGAGGACGATCAGCCGATGCTGAACCTCATTTTCCTCAAGTACGTCACGGTGGATGAGCTGAGCAAAGTGCTGGGCGAGTTTGTTGGCGAAAACGCCAAGATGTACTCCTACGCCCCTGGCAATCTCCTGTTTGTGCTCGACAGCCGCCGGAACATGCGCCGCACCATGGATCTGATCGCATTGTTCGATAGCGATACGTTCGCCAATCAGCGCGTGCGGTTGTTTGACGTGAAGAACACACGGCCCTCGGATCTACTAAAAGATTTAGACTCCGTGCTCAAAGCCGTTTCTCTCGATGGCAAAAACACTGCAGTCCGTTTTCTCCCCGTGGACCGTATCAACACGCTGATTGCCGTCGCGCCCAATCCCGGCGTCTTTGACACAGTGGAGCAGTGGCTGACCAAATTGGACGTTCCGGTGAAGGTGACCGCGGGTGGAACCAATGAGAACCATGTTTATCGCGTCCGCTACGGCCGCGCCGAATGTTTGGCCCTCGCGCTCAATCAGCTCTTCGGATTTATGTTCAACCCCGGCGGTGGCGGGGGTTACGGTGGCTTCGGCGGAGGCTTTGGTTTCCCGATGTCGTATCCGTCGATGGGTGGCGGCTACGGTGGCGGCTACGGTGGCGGATTCGGCCCCGGCGGCTACCCTGCCGGAGTCCCCGGCAACACCAGTACTCCGTATGGCAACCAAAACACGTTCAACAATTCCTTCGGCGGCTCGGGTGGCTGCGGCATGGGGGGAATGGGCATGGGT
>JBEBGM010000062.1:0-17003 GCA_040081455.1 Bryobacteraceae bacterium | reverse complement strand
TGCTTCTTCTGCGCGTCGTGGTCTTTGCCGGAACACGCTGGCCGGCACGACCGCACATCGCATTGGTTGGAAACACGGCCAGAGCCGCCGGAATCGCGTGGCGTTTGCGCCAAAACAACGCTGCCGACGTTCGCGGCGTAATTCTTCCCAATACCTTCGGGAACAACCTGACGAAGGGCGTGGAGACCCTGGGTAGAACAGCGAATCTCGCCGAGGTGATCAACCGCGAAAAGCTGGACACGCTGGTGCTTGTCGACGATACCATTCCGGAGCGTGAACTGCAGGCATGTATAGACGTTTCCGCGCGAATGGGTGTGAGGATGACGTGGATGCTCTCTCCCGTCGCCATTTCTGAAAATCTCAGCTATTCCGAGGATTGTGGGGTTCCCCTTTTAGAGGTGGGGCCCGAAAGAATGACGCAGACGAAACGTTTCTTCAAACGCGCAGTGGACCTGCTTGGCTCGTTTGTCCTCCTCGTTTTGCTGTCTCCACTGCTGTTGGTGGTCGCGGCGGCAATTAAGCTCACGTCAACCGGTCCCATTCTTTTTGCCGCTCCTCGCGTGGGCCGGGGTGGACGCTACTTCATGTTTCTGAAATTCCGCTCCATGTACACCGACGCCAAGCGAGCGGACGTCGACAGCGCCAATGAAAAAGCGGGACATCTTTTTAAAATCCGCAACGATCCACGGATCACGCCACTGGGGCGGTATTTGCGGCGCTACAGTCTTGACGAGCTACCGCAATTGCTCAACGTATTCATGGGCGACATGAGCCTGGTGGGTCCGCGGCCGTTACCGATCGAGGATCTTGGTCCGGATGGGATGAGCCGAACGTTCACCATCTGGTCCGAACAGCGCGCCACTGTTCCTCCCGGCATCACCGGATTGTGGCAGATTCGCGGCCGCAGCGAGTTGCCGTTTCGCGATCTGGTCCGCTTTGACCTGGAGTACATCCACAACTGGTCGCTCGGTTTAGATCTACAAATTCTTTTAAAAACGCCGCTCGAAGTATTTACCGGGCGCGGCGCCTACTGAGGGTCATCATGCAAGCACGTGCGATCACGGAAATCGACCCCACGGCATCCAGCGCGTTCGTGCTGGGGACCCGTGTGGACGTATTGGACTACGATCGAGCCTCGCGGCGGATCATGAACTGGGCACGGCAGCAACAAGCCCGCTTCATCTGCGCGGCCAATGTTCACGTTGTGATGGAAGGCCACGACGCGCGCGCCTATCAGGAAATGGTGAACGGCGCGGATATGGTCACCTCCGATGGCATGCCCCTGGTCTGGATGCTGCGGGCCCAGGGATTCGACGCAAGCCGCGTGTACGGGCCGGACTTGATGCGCATTCTCCTTGAGGTTTGTGAACGGGAAAAGATGCCGGTTGGACTTTACGGCGGCAGTCCCGCGGTTTTGGATCGCCTGTTGGCCTCAATCCAACGAGAGCACCCGAATTTACCGGTGGCCTACGCCTGCTCGCCACCGTTCCGCGAATTGAGCCAGGTGGAAGACGCGCAGATCATCACGGACATCCAGGAATCCGGCGCGCGCATGCTGTTTGTCGGGTTGGGATGTCCAAGGCAAGAGCGATGGATCACCCGGCACCTTTCGACGATCCACGTACCGATGCTGGGTGTGGGCGCTGCGTTCGACTTCATCGCCGGCACGAAACGAACTGCTCCAGCATTGCTGCAGCGGATGGGCCTCGAATGGCTCTTCCGGCTGATGAGCGAACCTGGCAGACTGTGGCGCCGTTATGTGGTTCACAATCCCAGATTTCTTGTGCTGGCGGGCCTCCAACTCACGGGCTTCAAACACGTTATTTCCTAACTCACTATGCCTGCGGATACCACCCCAATGACGTTTGAGAGATTGCACGACGAACCCATCGTCTCGGTTCTCATGTCGAGCTATAACCACGCGACCTTCCTCTCGCAAGCGATTCAGAGCATCGTGAAGCAGACCTATAAGAATTTCGAATTCATCATCTGCGACGACGGATCGGATGACGGCTCGGTGGAGATCGCCAAAAAATGGGCGGCCATCGATACGCGAATTGTACTAATCGTCAAAGAAAACGGCGGGCAGGCCTCCGGGTTCAATACTGCCTTTAAGAAGTGCCGTGGTGACGTCATCTGTTTCGTGGATGCCGATGACGTCTATCATCCGAACAAGCTGGAGCGTGTGGTCGGTGCATTTTTCCAGTTCCCTTTGGCTGGATGCGTTCTCAACCGGCTGATGCGCGTGGACGAGCGACTGCGTACGCGGGGCCCGCTCCCTCTAATGGGTACATTGCCCACCGGTTGGTGCTCAGGAAAAATGCTGGCATCGGGCGGGATCCTTCCGTACTTCCCCGGGACGCCTGGAATCAATCTGCGGCGCGAAGTCGCGGCGCGGCTGTTTCCGATGCCCGAATCCGAGCCGTTGAATATGTGTCCCGATATGGTCATGCAACGCCTGGTTCCCCTGGTCACGCGGCTCGCGGCCATCGACCAGCCTCTGGTGGACATTCGGATGCACTGCGCCAACACCTACATGAGATCTTCGCTCAGCGTTCAGTCCATCACCAAGGAGTTGAAGCTCTGCGAGGAGCTTTGGAACGCGCAACATCAGTTTCTGAGTGCCTTTCAGCCTGACCTGGGTGCCAAGTTGCGGCCCGTGGATGTCAACCTCGGCATTCGCATCCAACGGTACGCGCGAGCCCGGCTTGCCGGGCAGACAACATCAAGCGTGCTGCGTGAAGTGTTGGATGGCGCTGGAGAAAAGCCGCGCGGTTTAGCGCGCACATTCTGGTCCATGTCGGCCCTCCTTCCGCTGTGGGCGTTTCAATTTGCCGCAAACGTGCTGCTGACCCAGGGACGCGCAAAGCAGTGGCTGAGTTGGCTGGAAGGCGTATATCGCCCTAGCGAGCACACACGCCATGAACGAGTTGAGGAGGCACGCGCATGAAGTCGACACCGCGGCTCAGTATTGGCATGCCGGTCTATAACGCCGAACGATTTGTGGAACATGGTTTGCGTTCCCTGCTTGCGCAAACGTTCGACGATTTCGAAATCCTACTTTCCGATAACGCCTCAACCGACCGAACCATGGAAATCTGCCGCGACTATGCAGCCGTGGACCGGCGAGTCCGGCTCTCCCAAAACGCCTTCAATCGCGGCGGCGGTTGGAACCACAACCACGTACTTGAGCTTGCTACGGGAGAGTTCTTTAAATGGGCCAGCAACGATGATGTGTGCGCGCCCGAATTTCTAGAGAAATGCATTGCCGCGCTGGATGAGAACCCGGACGCCGTGCTGGCACATTCCGGTTCCCAGGTCATCGATGACGATGGGGAGTTTCTCGAAAGTTACACGATGGAGCTTGCGACGGACGCGAATGACGTGGTGAAGCGCTTCTTCGACCTCGTCATGAACTACCATCAGTGCTACGAAATTTACGGCGTCATCCGAAGTTCCGCACTACAGAAAACCGGGCCGATGGGCAATTACGTGAATGGCGATGGCGTGCTGCTGGCGCATCTCGCACTGTATGGCCCGTTTGCAAAAGTTCCGGGAATTCTGTTTAGCAGCCGAAGGCACACGGGCCAATCGTCACGCACACTACCGGTTCGCGTGCGAAGTCAACGCAGATGGCGGCTTACGCGAAAAGTCAATGGACTACCAAGCGCGGAGTGGTGGGATCCCGGCCAGCGACGGCGGATCACACTGCCGCAGTGGCGGCAGCTGGCGGAATATGTGCGCTGCGTGAGCCACGCGCCGCTAGACGCCTCCGCGCGATTGGGATGTTACGGCGTCCTCGCGCAGTGGTCTTCCCGTGACTATCGCCGCTATTTCAAAGATCTTCTTATCGCCGGAGACCAGTTGCTGGATAACGCGCTGGCGGGGTTTTCCGAAACTCCAACGGAACGGAGTATGCACACATGAAAGTTGCCATTTTAGCTGGCGGAGTCGGATCGAGGCTGTCCGAGGAAACGGAGAGCAAGCCGAAACCGATGGTCGAGATCGGGGGCCGTCCCATTCTCTGGCACATCATGATGCACTACGCGCATTACGGCTTCCGGGATTTTGCTCTCGCGCTCGGCTACAAATCCGAGCTCATCAAGAAATACATGATGGATTACTCAGCGCTGAGCCGCGACCTGCGCATTCACATGGGCTCGGGCAAAGTCGTCCGGAATGGCGGAGAGCGATGCGATTGGACCGTCGACCTGGTGGACACGGGCATAGAAACTCAAACAGGCGGGCGTATTCGAAGACTTGCCCCGGCACTTGGCCGAGAAACGTTCATGCTCACCTGGGGCGACGGCGTTTCCGATATTAATCTCAACGACCTTCTAGCCTTCCACCGTTCCCACGGAAAACTGGCGACGCTCACTGCGGTGCGGCCGGTCGCGCGCTTCGGTCATTTGGATCTGGAAGGCGATCGTGTTACCGAGTTCTCGGAAAAGCCACAAGCGCGAGAGGGATGGATCAATGGCGCCTTCTTCGTTCTGGAGCCTCGCGTCTTCGATTACATCGACGGCGACGACACGCACTGGGAGAAAGAACCGCTGGAACGCCTGGCCGCCGAAGGCCAACTGATGGCGTACCGGCACGGATCGTTTTGGCAGTGCATGGATACCTTGCGGGAAAAGAAGTATCTCGAAGGTCTCTGGCAAACCGGCAAAGCACCTTGGAAAGTATGGGGAGAGAAGCAAAATGAAAATCATGGTTACAGGACATCAGGGGTACATAGGAACGGTAATGACTCCCATGCTGCAAACAGCGGGACATGATGTCACAGGGCTTGATACCAACTTATTTGAACGGTCCACTTTTGGGGATTATCTTCCGCGAGTTCCCACCGTTACTAAAGACATCCGCGAAGCGGAGATAGAAGACCTAAAGGGATTTGACGCGGTAGTTCACCTCGCCGGCCTGTCAAACGACCCGCTTGGCGATTTCGATCCTTCTTTGACGGACGAGATCAACCACGTCGCGTCCGTCCGTTTGGCGCGACTGGCGAAAGCCGCCGGTGTTGCGAGGTTCGTGTTCTCCTCATCGTGCAGCAACTACGGCGCCGGCGGCGATCACATGCTGGACGAAACATCCGCATTCCATCCCGTCACGCCTTATGGGCGATCGAAAGTCATGGTAGAGCAGGAAGTTGCGAAGTTGGCGGATGACAACTTCAGTCCCACGTTCATGCGCAGCGCAACGGCGTATGGTGTTTCACCGCGATTGCGCTTCGATCTTGTTCTGAACAACCTGTGCGCGTGGGCTTATACGAGCGGGCGCATTTACTTGAAGAGTGACGGCACGCCGTGGCGGCCCATCGTACATATCGAAGACATCTCACGAGCGTTCCTCGCTGTTCTCGAAGCGCCCTTGCAGCTGGTTCACAACGAAGCGTTCAACGTGGGCCGCACGGACGAGAACTTCCGCATTTCCGAGATCGCCGACGTGGTTGCCCAGACCATCCCCGGTTGCCGCGTTGAGTATGCGGAGGACGCCAGTCCCGACACGCGCTGCTATCGCGTGAATTGCGACAAGATCGTCAACACCCTGCCGGCCTTCAAGCCTCAGTGGACGGTGAAGCGCGGCGCCGAGGAATTGTACAAGGCGTTTCAGGCCGCAGGACTCTCCGGCAATGATTTCGAAGGGCCCCGGTACAAGCGAATCGCCCACATCCAGCAATTGATTGGAGCCGGCCTTTTGACGGACAGACTGTTCTGGACCACGGTGGTACAAAAGGCGCAAATACGTCAAGTAGGGGCGACGACATGACCTACGAACTTCGCAGCACCTGCCGGTCCTGTGATTCGCAAAACCTTTTGCCCATTCTTTCTCTGGGCCAGACGCCGCTTGCGGACAATCTTCTTTCCAGCAATCAGCTGAACGAGAGTGAGTACATGGCCGGCCTCACTCTGGCCTTCTGCTCAGACTGCGCGCTGGTTCAAATCCGGGAAACGGTTCCGCCCGAAGTGTTGTTTTGCAGGGACTATCCATACTTCTCTTCCGTATCGAACAGCCTGATGCAGCACTTTCGGGCCAGCTCGGAGGAGATCATTCGCGAGAAGAACCTGAACCGCCACAGCTTTGTGATGGAAGCTGCATCAAACGATGGCTACATGCTGCGGAACTTCGCTGAACAAGGAATTCAGGTATTAGGCATCGATCCCGCGGAGGGGCCAGTGAAAGCGGCCCGGGAGCATGGGATTCCAACGCGCCTCGATTTCTTCTCCCGTAAACTCGCGTTGGAGCTGAGGGGCGAGGGGCCGGCCGCCGATGTTTTTCTGGCAAACAATGTTTTGGCGCACGTTCAAGACTTGAACGGCTTCGTCGAAGGCATCCGCTGGATCTTGCAACCGGACGGGATGGCGGTAATCGAAGTTCCGTATCTGATTGATCTGATCGGCCACTGCGAATTCGATACGGTGTACCACCAGCACCTGTGTTACTTCTCCGTCATCGCCCTGAAGGCTCTTTTCGAACGCCACGGACTGTTCCTGAATCGCGTGGACCGAACCGGGATTCATGGGGGATCGCTTCGGTTGCGAGTGAGTCTGGAAAACAAGCCGACCGACTCGGTTCGCGAGATCGAAGACCAGGAGCGAAAAGCAGGTGTGGCGACGCTTGAGTATTACGCCAACTTCGCACAGAACGCGGCAAGCATCCGCAGCCAGCTGTGGTTGTTGCTTTCGCGGCTGAAAGAAGAGGGAAAGCGAATCGCGGGTTACGGCGCGGCCGCTAAAGCTACCACCCTGCTGTCGTACTGCGATATCGGCAGGAAACAACTGGACTACGTTGTGGATCTGAACCGCCACAAGCACGGACGTTTTATGCCGGGAACGCGTCTGCCCATCCTTTCGCCCAACAAGCTATTGGAGGACAGGCCCGATTACGTGCTGATTCTCGCCTGGAATTTCGCAAATGAAATCATATCGCAGCAACAAGACTATCGCGACGCCGGCGGAAAATTCATAATTCCGATCCCGACTCCCGCTATCGTTTAGCCCACCGCAAGAAAGGTTCTCATTGCCATGCACACCATCTATACGAACGCGAATGTAAACGATAACTTGCGCCGCAGCCGCCTCTACGCAGGGCAGCTCTATGTATATGCCCCCACCGAAGGCTCAAAAAAACTAGGTGCTCTCGCCCGGCGCATGATTGAGGAAGCGTTTTACCCGCGCGATCCGCGAACAGCACAGTTCTTCATGCCAGTGGAAGAGTACGTATCCATCGTCGCTCCACTGAAGCCGAAGTTCATTCATCATCCGGAGACGCGCGGCATTCTCCGCGAAATTGCGGCGGAGATGGCCTGTGATCTCGACCAAACCTATCTCGACGTGCCGCGACTACGTATGGTGACGCATGGCGGCTACCTGACGGCGGGTGTCGGGTTTGCGCATCCGGCGCATCGCGATACGTGGTACTCTGCACCGCTTTGCCAAATCAATTGGTGGCTACCGATTTACGATTTGGAGTCGGATCAATCGATGGCATTTCATCCGCAGTACTGGGATCGAACGGTAAAGAACGATTCCGATCAATTCAATTACTACCGTTGGAACAGCGACGGGCGGGCAAATGCAGCGGCGCACATCAAAACGGATACGCGCAAGCAGCCCAGGCCGCAGCAACCCTTGGAGCTTCAACCCGAAGTGCGAGTGGTCACCGAGCCGGATGGGATGTTGCTGTTTTCCGCGGCACAATTGCATTCGACGGTACCGAATACCGCCGGCTTCACTCGCTACAGCATCGACTTCCGCACGGTGAACCTGCGGGATCTAGAGGAAGACGCGGGTGCACCGAACTTAGATTCCCGATGCACGGGAACGTCACTGCGGGATTTTGTCCGGGCATCCGATTTCGCACCGATGCCGGAGGAACTCGCATTGCGGTACGGGGGCGAGACCAAGACGCCGGACGATGTTCTGGTGTTCCGCCCCAACCAGGAAGGAGCGCGGGTGTGAGTCTTCGAACGGCTGTGGATGTACAAGAAGAGCGATTAACCGCCCAGCGTTCCCCATGTCCCAATTGCCGGACAGGCACGCTGGAACCATTCTATGAAGTGCGCGGCGTCCCCGTGCATAGTGTGGTGAATATTCGGACGCGGGAAGAAGCGCTTGCATTCCCAAAGGGCGATATTGCACTTGCGTGGTGCGAGGGGTGCGGCTTCGTTTCGAACACCGCATACGATTCGTCACTTCAGGAATACTGCAGTGATTGCGAAGAGACGCAAGGCTACTCGGACACATTCCAGCTCTTCCAGGAACAGTTGGCAGAGCGTCTGGTGAAGCGGCACTCATTATTCGGCAAGCGCATTGTCGAAGTCGGATGCGGTAAAGGCGAGTTCCTGTCGTTGCTGTGCAAACTGGGCGGCAATTCCGGCGTGGGCTTTGATCCGGCGTTTGTTCCGGAACGCAACCCGGCGGAGGGACAAGCGAATGTGGAGTTCGTTCAGGCCTTCTACAGCGAACAGAATGCCGTGGGCGACGCCGACTTCCTTTGCTGCAAAATGACGTTGGAACATATAGCGGACACTCACGCATTCGTCAGTATGGTGCGCCGTTCCATTGGTTCACGCCGAACGCCGGTGTTTTTTCAAGTGCCGGACTTCAGGCGCATCCTGACGGACAACGCGTTTTGGGACGTCTATTACGAGCATTGTTCGTACTTCACCAAACACGCCCTATCGCAACTCTTTCAACGCGCCGGCTTTGAGATCGTGGACATTCGCTCGGAATATGACGGACAGTATCTGGCGATAGAAGCAGTGCCGGCGGAAAAGCCCATGGGGCGGCTTAAAGAGGATCCGTGGCTGGAATGGACCAGCGAACGAATCAGAAACTTCTCCTCCGTGGTCGCCGAAACGATAGCGTCTTGGAATCAGCGCATCGCGAGCCGTGTGACGGCCGGCGAGAACCTGGTGATTTGGGGATCCGGGTCGAAAGGCGTGTCGTTCTTAACTTCCCTGCGGAATCCAGGCGACATTCGCGCCGCGGTGGACATCAATCCGCACCGCCAGGGGACGTTCATGGCTGGAACCGGCCATCCCGTAGTCGCTCCGGAACAGTTACAGCAATCGCCGCCGGATTTGGTGATCGTTATGAATCCGATCTACGCGAAGGAAATCGCAACAACGCTGCAAACGCTGGGGCTTCACTCCAAACTGTGGTGCGTGTAGGCGGCTAAGGCAGTTTGTGAAAATCCTACTCATAGGTCACGCATGCGGTCCGAACCGCGGCTCGGAGCCGGGCTCTACCTGGAACCTGGCGCGAGAACTCGCCCATTCGAACGACGTGTGGGTTCTGACGCATCCGCAGCATCGCCAGGAAATTGAAGAGGATTGCGTGCGCAATCCCAATCCGCGCCTTCACTTCGCCTGGCTGGAACTTACTCGGTTCGATCCGTGGAAACCCGCCACTGGCCAACACGGAATCCGTCTTCATTATTTGATGTGGCTGCCCAAGGCGGCGAAGCTTGCGCGTGAGTTGCATAACAAGATCCACTTCGACATCGTGCATCACGTCAGTCTCTCGAGCATTAGCGCGCCTTCCTCGTTCTGGCAGTTGGACGCCCCGTTTGTGTGGGGTCCCGTTGGTGGCGGCCAGTGCGCGCCGTCCGCGTTCCGCTCGTATTTCAGGGGTACGTGGATGAAAGAATCGCTGCGAAGTCTGCGGGTGAAACTCTTGCCGTATTCGAAGCACCTGCGCCGGACCGTAGCAGCGGCTCAAATGGTGCTGGCGTCCAACGCGGAGACGCTCAAGGTATTACAACTGGCGGGAGCGAAACGCACCAAGTTATTTTTAGACTCCGGCGTTAACGATGCCGACCTTGCGCGCGAAGTCTCCTCACGCAATCCGAATTCGCGCATCACGCTCTTGTGGGCTGGCCGGCTGGAGCAAATCAAGGCTCTGCCGCTGCTTCTCCACGCAATGGGTGCGCTTCCTGGACAGCCGGTGACACTGGTTGTGGCGGGTGACGGACCGGAGCGCGAGGCCTGCGAGAAGTTGGCGAATGAACTGGGTTTGAGTGAAGCCGTCACGTTCGTGGGACACCTAAAGCAGTCCGCTTTGTCCGATCTCATGTTGAGAAGCGACGCGTTCGTGTTTACCAGCCTTCGCGATTCATTTGGCAGCGTGGTGTTGGAAGCGTTAGCGCGATCTCTTCCGGTTGTCACATTCCAGCATCAAGGCGTGGGGACGTTTTTGCCGCCCGAAGCATGCATCAAGCTGAGGGTGTCCTCGCCGAAGGAAACCATCCAGGATCTGGCGGCGGCTATCCAAACTATCTCTGAAAATCCGGCAGCACTGCGTCCCATGCGAGCCGCTGCCTTACAGTTCGCGCGCGCACAAACGTGGGCCCGACGCGCACAGGCGATGACCGTGGTCTACCAGGAAGCCGTACATGCGTATCGCGCTGTTTGACTATCGGATCACCAGTACGAACCCCATCGGCGGTTGCCACCGGCGTGTGTTGGAACAACTGGCAAACGAACATCAGTTCACGGTGTTCGCGGTGGAGTTCGCCAATCCGATGCCGGATCGCATTAAATGGGTTAGGATTCCCGTTCCCATGCGCCCGCTCGCGCTCCTGTTTATTGCCTTTCACATTGTTGCCCCGATTGTGTATTACCTCCATTGCTGGAGACGCAGCGTAAAGTTCGATTTGATCCAGTGTGTGGAAAGCAACTTGGCCTTCGCCGATGTTCGTTATGTTCACTTCTGCCATCGCCGTTATTTGAAGTCATTCTGGCGGCTTTCCCGGCCATCAGGCTTTCGACGAATCGGGAGGTGGCTTGACTATAAGCTGCACGCCGTCGCCGAGAGCTGGTTGTATCGACGGCCCGCGCGAATCGTGACGCCGTCCGCGGGATTGGCCAGGGAGCTTCGCGAAGAGTATCCATATCTTGGTGGACGAATCGATGTCATCAGTAATCCCATAGATCTAGGCAATCTGGATTGCCCTCCCGATTTCGACCGCCCTCGCGGACGAGCGCTTCTTGGGCTCAAGCGCGACGACTGCGTGCTGGCCTTCGTTGCTCTCGGTCACTTTGAGCGCAAGGCGCTCCCGAGCGTGATCGACGCAATCGGGCACGTGCATGACAGCTCGCTAAAGGTTCTAATTGTCGGCGGGACCGAGGGTCAGGTGCGGCCGTATCGCCAGAGAGCGGCGGAAAATGGCATCGCGGAGCAAATTGTATTTTGCGGAATGCAGTCCGACGTCAAACGCTTTTTGTGGATGGCGGATGGCTTTATTCTCCCCTCGCACTATGAGACGTTCAGCCTTGTGGCCTACGAGGCGGCTGCTGCCGCGCTGCCGCTGATTGTTTCGAAAGTGCACGGCGTCGACGAGATCGCAAACGAGAGCAACGCGATCCTTGTTGAGCCGCGCGAGGACTCTATTGCCGATGCGTTGCGGCGTTTTTCCGGGATGAATTCATTGGCGCGGAAGCGCATGGGGGCGCTTGCCCGCGAAGCCGTACAACCGTTCGGCGCAGAAACATTTTTAGCGGCCTGGTGTAAATTCTATGACGGCTTTGCAATGGTCTAAAGTAGCGTTCGCGCTCATTATCGGATACGGGTCCCTTGGCAAATCTTTTGCCTATTTCGGGATTCCCGCGGCGAACATATTCATCGGCGATGTCTTTCTCCTATTGTTTCTGCTTCTATCCATTGACATCATCGCGAAAACGGTGATTACCAGTACCACTGGTTCCGCTGATACGTCCGCCACCATTTGGTTCATGCTGCTGTTCGTGTGCTTCGGGCTCCTTGAGGTGATTCGCGGGATCTATCTGGAATACCCGGTACTCACGACCATTCAAGGGTTCGCCTTCCACGCGTATGTGCTCTATTTCTTTCTTGGCTGGTGGACTGGATCAACGCCAATAGCTTGGCTTCCGCGCGCGGTGCGCGCGCTGGGCTATTGGAACTGCGTTTACGCGCCTCTCTACTTGCTCTTTCTGAATAAGCTGACGATTCACATACCGGGCACCGACGTTCTCCTGTTCGGCCAAGCCGGTGGCGCCACCTTGGTGATTATTGGGTTGATCTCCTTCGAGGAGGATCTTCGCCGGGTTTGGCTACCGCTGTCCATCAACACATTTCTCCTGCTGGCGCAGGAGATGCGCTCGCAATGGGTGGGGATCATCCTGGCGCTTCTTGTGGTGGGCTTTATCGGTAAGCGGTACCTTCGCGTAGCGGCGAGCTTCGGATTGATAGCCGGGCTGCTGATCGTCGGCTATGTAACCGATTTCAGTATGCCGTCCCCTTCTGACCGTGGCGGAGTTGTATCGACGCGCGAGATTGTGGGCCGCGCACTCGCGTCCATTGATGAGGAAGCTGCGCACGAATACACGACGAACTCCGCTATCTATGCCGGCACCGTCTCCTGGCGCACGCGGTGGTGGAGGGCGATATGGGATGCCTCCTTGGAAACGCCGGCGATCACGATGATTGGACATGGTTATGGGTATCCACTCCACGATCTGGTGCCGTACTTGCGAGGGACGGATATCCGTACACCCCACAACATCTTCTTCTTTGCGCTTGGCTACGGCGGCTGGATCAACGTGATCCTATTTTTTGGTCTTCAGTTCGCGCTACTCGGACTTTTATGGCGCGTTTGGCAGGCTACGGGCCAAGCGTTTGGACTTGCGATGTGGGTCATCGCGATGGTAGGTGGACTGTTCGGCAACATGTTCGAAACACCTTTCGGAGCCATCCCCTACTACTTGTTGATTGGAGCGGCCGCAGCTCCTTTGCGCAAAACAGTTATCGAGCAATTCACTTATGGACCTTCTTTTTGTCCACAACCACTACCAACAACCGGGTGGCGAAGATCGGGCGTTTGAGTCGGAGGTCCAGTCGCTTGCCTTGCGCGGACATCGCGTTCTCCGGCACGAAGTTCACAACACCTCGATCGGCGCACGTCCGCTGAAAGCCGCGGTGGGAACAATTTGGAATTGGGACGCATATCGTAAGATGCGATCTCTCCTTCGTCAGGAACGTCCTCAATTGATTCATGCGCACAACACGTTCCCGCTTTACTCGCCGTCCATCTACTATGCCGCAAGGGCGGAGGGTGTTCCCGTCGTTCAGACTCTGCATAACTACCGCCTGTTGTGTCCCGCGGCGACATTGTGCCGGTCTGGTGAAATCTGTACGAAGTGCGTTCAAAAACCAATCGCGTGGCCCGCGGTGCAACACCGGTGTTACCGGGACAGTCGTGCCGGGTCGGCGGTTGTTTCCACCATGCTCGCCGTACACCGCGCTTTGCGAACGTGGCACAAATTGGTAGACGCCTACATATTGCCGACGGAGTTCGGGAAACAAACGTTCCTCAATGCCGGTTTTCCCCCCGAGAAACTTTTCGTGAAACCGAATTTCTGCGAGTTCCCGATAGCGAAAACGCAAGAAACCAAGCGCGAGGGAGGACTTTTCGTCGGACGATTAAGTCCGGAGAAAGGTATCGAGGTGATGTTGGACGCGTGGAGGGCCGTCGATCGGTCCATCCCGCTGCGGATCGTCGGCGATGGACCTTTGCGGGATATCGTCCAACGAGCGGCCGCGCGGATGGAGAACGTCCACTATCTCGGATGGCTGGGTAAGGCCGAAATCGAGCAACAAATGCGAGCGTCCGCATTCCTGGTTGTTCCCTCCATCTGGTATGAGGTATTCGGCATCAATGTGATCGAGGCGTATTCCATGGGGTTTGCCCGTGATCGGCAGCCGGATCGGCGGTTTGGCGGAAATTATCCGAAACGGCGAAACGGGATTACTCGTCCCGCCCGGCGACGTCGCGGGCCTCCGAGACATGATCCGATGGGCGGTGAGCCACTCAATGGACATGCAGCAAATGGGCGTCGGAGCGCGTAACGAATTCGAACATCGCTATTGCGAGGAGAGCGCCCATCAGATGTTGATGCGGGTTTACGAAGCAACGCTGCGGCGGCAGTCGAAATCTCATCTTTACGTCTCCCACTCGGCCGTGACTCCGGGAGTCCGCTTGGTTCCGGAGGGCCGGATGGGCCCCCCGGTAGCCAGCAGTCTACTTTAGCCCGTACTTATTCATCAGGTAGGATTCCACCCCTTGACGTTCCGCATCAGTCAGAGCCCGGTTGTAAACCAGAACCTCCGCGATGTCACCCGCGAAAAAGGTATTGTTGTACCCTTGACCGAGCACTCCCGTGTTCGAGGTGCCCTTTACGGTGGAATACTTTCCGCCTTCGGAGTAGGCAAGCACTCCGTTGAGGTAAAGTTTGTCCACCGTACTCGCCTTGACCGCCTCGGTCAACGTCAAGCCGGAACTCACCGGAACGGGGCGCGAATAAAGTGGCCAGTTGTTGGCCTGTGTTGTTCCGAAGCGGAAGGCAACATTGCTCTGCCACGGCGACAAGTACGTTGTGCCCCACCAGGCGGACTCATCCCAGAACAGGGCCGCGTTTTCGGCCTTCGACCAACCGCCGGTCGATTTTTGGGACGTTGCGGACACCAGGAAAATGGTCATGCCATTCCAGCCGTTGATAGGCATCGGGAAAGTGAGAGCATCCGCGGTGCCGTCGAATCGGATCACGCGCCCTCGGGCGGTGGTGACCAACGATGGCTGCGCGTTGGAGTTGGATTGCGATGCCTGGATGCCGCTGCCGGATTGATCCAGCCATTTGGAGACTTTGTCCACCTGTGTCGTGACGCCCGCCGCGCTGTTCAACCACAGCTTCAATCCCGACTTCGTCACCGCCGGAGTGGGATTTGCGGAATTCAACGTTGTCAAACTGATGATTGTGGAGGTGCCGCTAGCTCCATTGGTGTCGACGGCTACGGCCTTGAGGGTGTGGGCACCGTCGGCGACCGCAGCGGAATTCCAACTCATCGAATACGGCGAATTGGCATCCTGCGCAATCGTCGTCGATCCATCCAGAATGAAGCTGACGGAAGCGATACTTACGGCCGATGTGACGTTCGCGGTTATGGTGACCGTGCCGGAGACGGTGGAATTGCTGATGGGTGCGGCGAGGCTGACGGCGGGTGGAACTGGGGCTGGAGCAGGCGGCGGTGCAGCACTGGAGCAGGTCGCCGATTTAGTATTGTTTGCGATCTGCGCATCGGGCTGCGAGGCCGCTTCGAAAGCGATGACCGTGGCTTGAGTGGAGCCGCAAAGGTAGTTGCCGGTGATCACCATGCCTTGCGCCCAGCCAATCGCGATGCCGGTCGAGAAGCCGTTCTTCACGGTATTTCCGCTTACGGTTGTGTTCGTGCCGGAAACCTCCAGGCCGTATCCGTAACGACTTCCGCTTCCCGCGGCCGGAGACGCGTCCACCATGTTGTTCCGGATGATCGTACCGGCGCCGCCATCGACCACGATGGACATACCGAACGAATTCCAGAAGGGATTCAGAAAGTTGCTGAATTGGTTGCCTTCGACGAGCATGCCCTGCGTGTAGGATCCCTGGGTCTCAACGCCCATGCGATGTACACGAGTGCCGACGTTTCGGAGAATCGCCACGCCTCCGTAGGTGCCGACGCGGTCAAATTTCAACGAAATGCCTTGATTGACTGTATCGAAGGTATTGTCGGAAATGGTAACGGCATTGAGGCGCCATCCCATGATGCCGTTGGCCATACGGTCGACATAGTCCGTCAGGCCACCTTCCAAAATGTTGAGGAAACGGTTGGCCGTGATGGAAGATTGCGTCAATCCACCCGGTATGAAGATCGCATTGTGCGTGGTCCAATCACCGGTGCTGGTTACGATGTTCTGAAACGTGCTGTTCTTGATCTGAACATTGTAAGCCGGCACCGAGTTGCCGTTGACATTGACGCCCCCGCCATCCATCGTCAAGCCGTCGATCGTGATGTTGCTTGCGGAGTCATACGGGAAACTCAGAGCGAATTGCCCCGTTGCAATCTTCAACATCGCGCCGGATTGGCCCTGAAGGATTCGATTCGAAGGCACCGAGATTGTGGATGTAATCCGGTAAGTCCCACCGGGAAAAACAACTGTGTCGCCAGAGGGCGCGGAGTTGATCGCACTCTGAATTGCAAGCGTGTCATCGGTCGATCCGTTGCCGGTTGCCCCGGCGTTTCGGACGTCGGTCAGTGCAAGACCAGGCCGAGCCAAAAAGGCAACGGCCGCAAGCAAAAGAACATTGCGGCCGCGCCGAAAGCGGATCGAATTGTGACACCTATGGTTTTGGTAATGGAAAAGCAACTTCATTTTTACAAACACCTCTTGGATATGGAGTTCCGTCTTCAAGCGACGCCGCAAGTCCACACGTAGTGTGCTTGCTTCTGACGAGATCGGCCGCTTGAGTCCGGGAAAGTATACGGAAGAGGAGTCCGAATGCGGATACGTTACACTTTTTTCAATTTACATGAATACGTGTGTACATGCATAAGGCCCCCGTCACCAAACTGAATCGCATGACCAATCGCGCACTCCCTCAGATGCTTGTGAACGTCGCGGGCCGACTTATGGATTCGGCAACGTTTTTTGCCATGGCCGCCGTGCGCCCATCGAAATCAATGATCTTCATGTTCCATGGAATCGAATCGGCGAAGGATTCCTACCAATACGACAACTCCACGCCACTGCACTCGCGATCGGTGTTTGAATGCTTTGTTGCGTGGTTAAGACAAGCGGCTCGCATTGTTCCTCTGGAAGATATTCTGTGCGAACCGCAATCCGATGACGGCGTCGCTCGAGCGGCGCTCACCTTCGATGATGGATTGCTGAATCACTACACCGCCGTGTATCCTCTGCTCCGAGAACTCGACGCCCGGGCGACGTTTTTCGTGCCATCCGGCTTGATCGGCACACCAGGTCAAATGACACGCGCGATGATTCGGGAGCTTTCGGCGGGCGGAATGTCGATTGGTTCGCACACGGTGACGCACCCGGCCTTACCGGCGTTGAGCCTGCGCGAAGCCCACGCAGAGCTCTACGAATCCAAGGCGGCGTTGGAAGATTTGACTGGAAAACCCTGCGCCGATCTTGCCTATCCCTACGGA
>JBEBGM010000089.1:0-4974 GCA_040081455.1 Bryobacteraceae bacterium | reverse complement strand
ATTGCTTGACGGACGCTGTTGGAAAAACTGGGATCGAACACATCGGGAAATTTACCCCAGTAACCTTCGCTGCCTTCGATCATCCGCGCGCCATGCGAACCAACGGTGTCGGTGTAAGGCGTGCGGCGCATCAGAAACACGCCGGAGTCGGACCAGTTCGCGATGGTATTGAGTCCCCAGCTTCGCAGGCGCTGGTGAATCACTTCGGCATAAACCGGTCTCCAGTCCGAACCGTATTTGCGCTTCAAGTTCGCGGCGGCGAAGGCGAAACACTTCGGAGACCGCCCCGCGTAATGCCCCTTGAGCGCGTAGCCGCTGCCGAGAAACTCCCTGAACTCCGGCTGCTCGCCCGGAAAATCTGCAAACCAACTCGTGCGCTCTTCAACGGGTGTGGTGTCAATCATCCGCACGCAATCAATGCCGTGTGAAAAGAACAGGTGGCCGTCGGGATCCACAAGCCACCACTTGCCGCGATACTTCTCCGTGCGAAAGAAGCCGCTGGCCGCGAGCTTCGGCCCCTTCGCCCAGCCACCGTATTTGTCCCAATCCTTCGGGCCTGACTGCGCAGCGAGTTCCTTCGCTTCGGCTTCGCGTCGCTGTTGGAGTTCGGCGAGCGAATGGATTTTACCGGGCCAGTCCTTGTGCTGGTATTGGCCGAAGGTGTCAATGAACGGAAAGAAAGGATCAGCATCAGCGGTCCACGCGGTCGGAGGCGTGTAATCACCCGTGGCGCGAAGTTCTTCCACTTCGAAGACGTGGCCTTCTTTGGGCTGGCTCACAAAGAGAAGAATTTGTGTGATGTTCGATGGGTTGACCGTCCCCGCCCCTCCAGCGGCAACTGGATATCCTCGTAGGCCGAACAGTCTCCCGCCCAGCTTGTCATCGCTCGCGCGCCGCAGCAGGACCCTCAACGTGTCGCTCTGGCCTGGGTTGAGCGAGAGCGAGCCGTTGAGACAGTTCTTGGTGCCATCCGCGCCCGGATTATCCACCCGGCAATTCAGCGTGCCCCGGTTGGTGCCGACGTTCTTTACCTTCAATGCCACTTGCGAGAACGGCGACAAATCCCAGCGTCCATCCGGCGCGGGCAACGTGACGCCGGGCCAGGTTTGATTCGTGCCGGTGGTAAGGAGCAGCGCCGAACCCGCGCCTGCATTGACGATCCTGACGACAGCGTCGCTGACGGGAAATTTCGCGGGGTCGGTCGCGCCAGCGAACTTGAGGAGGGTTTGGTCCGCCGCGAACGCACTGGTGATCAGCAACAGGCCTGGAAGCACATGCCACGATTGCATTTGAGTTTTCATGGAGTTAAGCGCAGCCAGTCCAATTCCACCTTCAAACCGCTCTGCTCGCAGGGATCGAAGCGCAGTCGCGTGATTCGCCCGCGCCAGCGGGGATTCTTCGCGACGTCCACTTCGTGGTCGTGCCATTGGCCGTCGGTCAACACGTCGAAGTTCGCGACGGTCGCGGCGCTTTCTTGGAACTGATCCGTGCTCCAGTAAACCTGTCCATGGTCTGTCACCGAACTCCCGCTCCCGGCGGTCAGCCTTATGCGGAAGCGCAACTTGCCAAATTCCGCAGCCCGTGCTGCGAGTGGTGGACTGACGAGCGCGGGATCTCCCGCCGTCGTGCGGAAGGTTAACACGCCGTTCGTAACGATCGCTGCGGAGACATTCATCAATCCATGCCAGCCGCCGTCGTTCTCGTTGAACTCCCACGCTGTCTGGTGAGCATCGCTGGTTGTCACCTCGAATGGTCCGCGACCAATGTCCGTGGGTGCAATGTCGGTGTGAGCGCTGCGGGAATCCGTGAGCGCATCACGGATCGCATCCAGATAACCGAAGCCGAACTCGCGGTGCGGTTCAATATACGCGCCTTCGCCCCATTCATTCCAGGCCTCAACGATCAGTACGTTCCGCAGGCGCGGATTGGCCGGCCGGGATTCGAGCAGTTGCCGCGCATCGCGCAAATGTTGACGGAACAATTCCGGCGTGCGGTCGTAGCGGATGAAATCATTTTCGCCGTGCCACGGTCGGCTGTCCCAACCGCCACAGATCGGTGGCAGCAACGAAATGTTCGCCGTGTCGAGGATGTGTTGCCAGTTGCGGTGGTAGCCTTCGAGGATTGAGGCGAACGGTGCGCGGAATTCCCCGGCCGGCACGCCCAGGTGCGGCCAGGTGTATCCGGTAACACCGTCGAATCCGGCCGCTGCCGCTTTGCGTGCTTGTGCCGCGTCCGCTACACACGCCACCAGATAAAGCCCCTTCAGGCCTGCACGCACACACTCAGCACGCATCTGGTCGAATGCCGTGCGCACTTTGTCCGCGCCCAGATCCTCGTACAGCCGTTGAGGCGCGAAAATGATCATCAACGGTTTGCCATCTACTGTGACGTGTTCGGGTCTGTGAAAGTAATTGGCAATCCAGAAGCGCGTCACGTCCATGCAATCGTCGAGCGAGTGCGAACCTGGCGCGTTGTGGTTGGCCCAGAGCAGGCAGAACTTCAGCATCGAGCGGTAACGGGCCTTGAAGTAACCGTCATGCAAGGCGTGTTCGAGTTGGCGTCCGCCGCGCGACCAGTACCAGTCGTAAGCAAAGAAGGTGATGCCGTGTTCGACCGCCCATTTGATGTGCCAGTCCGCGATCTCCGGTTCGCCCTCGCGATACCAGCCCAGCACCGGACGGCGCTCGGGGAACCGCTGGATCGGTTGCCATTGGCTGGCCGTCTGCCAGCCGGGAAAATAATAGACGCCAACTTCGAACGGCCCTCGCACAGGTTTCGGCTTCGGCACATAGTCGCGTTGCGAAACTGAAACTTTCGGGATCGCTGTGAAATGCAGGCTGGTGGTGGCGCTGGCGGCTGGAGCATTTACTGCGCTGATTGTCACCGAGGCTTCGGCATCCAGCGGACGACCCGC
Source organism: Bryobacteraceae bacterium (assembly GCA_040081455.1). Taxonomy (GTDB): domain Bacteria; phylum Acidobacteriota; class Terriglobia; order Bryobacterales; family Bryobacteraceae; genus Palsa-187. Next base: position 2,060 of record JBEBGM010000089.1, on the reverse strand, counting down.
TTGGATACGCCAGCGCAACGTTGCATTCTCGCCCGGCGCCAACGCGGGGATGGTTGTCACAAGGTTGGAAAGAATTTGCACGCCCTTCGGCAATCGAATTTCACCACTGAGTCCGGAAACCCTGTCGCCGCCGCGATTCTCCACGATTGCGGCCAGCGTGAGCGGACGATTTGCTCGGGTTGGGAATTCTTCGATTGCCAACGAGCTGACTTCGAGTTCGGGTTCGCCCTGCGGGGCCGCAGCCACCTTGAGCCAACTCAAGCGCGCCGTCGCGGTGGGATCGTCGGTGGGGCGCAGCGCCAGCGCTATCACCCGGTCCCGCCAATGCGGTGAGGCGAGGAGATCGAGATTGTAGGTGTGCTCGTTACCATCGGCGTGGATGGGAAATGAAAAACTGTGGAGACCGCTGTGCGCAGACGTGGCAAAAAGCAGCGTTGCATGCCGGCCGCGATTTACCGCCATGCGCACGCTAACCCAGTTGCGCTCTCCCGCGTCCACGTCCATTGGCGGTGCTGCAGCGAAACCAGCTCGCTCATTTAACGTGACCAAAAGTGCGCCGGGTTGGTTGGTCACGGTTGCGCCGTCTTCACCCCGCCAGGCTGATCCGTCCGTTCGGAAATCGAACTCCGCGTTCGTCGTGGCAGTTGACAGTGCCGGCTCAATCACCCGAAGCGATTCCAGTTCGTAGCGGGTCGCGTCATAGACGTCAAATCGCAACCGCACAAGCTGTCGTTCCGCATGCCAGAATGGTCGGAGACGATACGTGTGCCACGCGCCATCGCCGGTCACGGGAAATCTCGTTGTCTTTTCCTGTGCGAATCCGCCGTAGCGACCTTGATCCGTCCCGCTCCAAAACAGTTCGGCAATGCCATCGTGGTCCGCCTTGAGTCTGATCTCCACCACCTGCCACGGTGTCACGGGAATGTTGAGACGTGGTTGAAGTTCGAGAATGGGATCACTGCCAATTGCGCGGCAGCGGAGCGCGCCGTTGGTGATGACGACATCCGTGAGGTGACTGTTCGGTTGCCAGCCATTGAGTTCGCCGAGGCGATCAAACCGCCACTCGATCAACGTCCGGGGTGACGCCTGACTGGAGCTAGTACTTGCGTCTCCTGATTTCTGAATGACGAACTCAAGGATGTCACGGGCATCAGCGTAGGTGGTGGAATGGCCGCCTGCGTCTCTGTGAATCAAAAGCACGTTGCGGCCGCGTGCTTTGAGATCGTTTGCCAGGCGCACGACACTTTGCGACGGCACTACGTCGTCCTTGCCGCCCGCCGCGATCCCAATCGGCATGTTGAGGCGCTCAGGCCAGAATTCGGCGCTGCGCTTTTTGTATTCCTCGGGGATTGCCGCCCTGCTGCCACCGAACGACTCCGCAATTGCATCTGCAAATCCGGCATACTCGACCAGGTTCGCCGTGCCGTTCATTGCCGCGACACCGTCCACCAGTTCCGGATGCAACGCCGCGAACGTCAGGCTCGCCGTGCCGCCCATGGAGCCGCCGCACAGGAACACACGCGATATGCGATGGGCCTTCTTCAACTCGCCAATGATCTGGACGAGGTCGGCTTCTGCCTTCGGGCCCATCCATGAAGTTTTCGCGCGGTAATCCGGCGAGACGAAGATCATCCCGTGCGCTGCCGCTATGTCCCGTGCCGCCCGACATTCATCACGCGGGTCACGGACAAACTGCCAGCGATCCGAGCCGTGCCCGTGCAACGCGATCAACACATCGTGGGGTTGCTCACGCTTGAAGCCCGCCGGCAGTACCATCACGTAGCGTTGCTCCGTGCCATCCACTGCGGCGATGAAGGCCACATCCGCAGTCTCGTTCGTTCCTCCAAAGGCAGCCGCAAGGTTGGCTAGAGCGAGCAGCAGTACGGAGACCTGTTTCATGACGTCAGTAGCTGGCTCGGATCGTGATGGGTTTCGTGGCTTCAGATGTAATCCGAACGGTTTCCTTCCTGGTATCGAAATCGGTGTGCGGCTGGCCGTTGATCGTCACAGCACGCAACGCCTTCCCATCGGGATGACGCAACCGAAGCACGATGGCTTTC
>JBEBGM010000025.1:0-62048 GCA_040081455.1 Bryobacteraceae bacterium | reverse complement strand
TCGCCATGACGGAGCATTCGATGTGCCAGCCAGGACGTCCGTCCCCGATCGGCGTGTCCCACGATGGCTCGCCGTCCTTCTTGGCCTTCCAGAGCACGAAGTCGCGCGCGTCGGCTTTGTCGTACTCGTCCACATCCACACGAGCGCCCGCGCGGATCCCGCTGAAATCGTTGTGCGAAAGTTTGCCGTACTCCGGGAACTTGGAGATGCGGTAGTAAACCGAGCCCTCGCTCAAATACGTGAAGCCGTTGTTTTCGAGCTTCTGAATGGCCGTCACCATATCGTCAATGCAATCGGTGGCCAGAACAATGCGCTCGGGGCGCTGGAGCCGCAGCGTGGACGTGTCTTCGAGAAATGCTTGTGTGTACTTCTTCGTGTACTCGAAAATCGTCTGTTTCGCGGCGGCGGCGTGGCGGATGATTTTGTCTTCGATGTCGGTGATGTTCATCACATGATCCATCGTGTAGCCGCGGGCCTGCAGCCAGCGGCGCAAAATATCCTGAAACGTAAACGTACGCAAATTGCCGATGTGCACGAAGTTGTACACGGTGGGTCCGCACGTGTACATCTTCACGACGTTATCGTGCAGCGGAGTAAACGTCTCCACCTGCTGCGTGAGAGTGTTGTAGAAGCGCAAGGCCATGTTGAGGGTGTCTTTTCATGGTAACCGACGCTGTGAGCGAAGCGCAGGGAAAGAGGGTGCCCGATCGCGCCCTCGCTTAGAAAAAGGTCAGGCGGATTTCGGAAGTCTTCCGAGTCCGCGCGCGTTCTTCGGAACGTACAGGTATCGCGACCACTCGTAACCCGGCTCAAACACCACCCCGAGGATGTGATTCGGCTTGCGGGTGAGGCAGTGCGTGACGCGGCCCGCAAATTCTCCATTGGGATAAGCAATGGTCACCGTCGCTCCAACAGGCACTTGGCCGGGCGCGAGCAGACGGGCTCCAGAGCGTGAAATGTTGATGAGCGTCGCTTCCTGCTGGCGGGTTTCGTCGTGTGATTTCCAGTAAATGAGTACGTCATCGGCGCACTCGAAGCGAGGTTCAATCCTGCGGTCCATGCACTTGTTATATCGGCGAAGAAGCAAGAAACCTTGAACCTATGATCAAGACGTGCGAAATTTTGCCGCTGTCCGGAATCGCCCACTCAACCGCCGCACCGTGGCCCGATGCGGCGGTTCAAGTTTTGTCGCGGCGCACTTCTATCTGGCGGCGTTCGCGGGCGGATTGTCGACCATTCTCTGGTTCTGCGCCGCCGTGCATTCCTGAATCATATGGAAGTAGCGTCCGTAGGCCTCGTTCGTCACCACAAATGGATTGGGCGCTCCTGCTTTGCGCGATTGCAATTGGTCGAGCTTCGAGGGGAAGTCCAACATATGGGGATGATTCTGCAACTGCACGGTCACGTTCGCTTTTTTCGCGGCGTCCGCCCATTTGAGGAGCGATCTTTGATACTCGTCCAGATTCCAGGCGATACGCGGTACCAACACCGTGCCGCCATAAAGCCCGGCGACGTATGTCTTTTTGCCTTCCTTCACCGGAAAGATGTAGCTGACGGAACCTTCGGTGTGTCCGGGGATGGTGACCACTTGCATTTGGAAGTCGCCGATCTTGACCGTCTGCCCGTCGGTAAGGACCATGTCGCGGCGCGGCGCGTCGTCGCGGGCCTGTTTGCCGCTGTTCGGTGGGGGAACCATCAGGTCCCAGTCGGGTCCGGCCGCGGCGACTTTGGTACCGTATTTTTCCTGCAGATACTTCGCGGCGCCGTAGTGATCGACGTGTCCATGGCCGAGAAAAACATATTTGATCTTCGACTCGTCGAGCCCGGCTTTCTTCAGCTGCGGCAGAAGCACGGTGTTCATCTGATCGGGATAGCCGGCGTCGATCAGTACGATGCCTTCGGTGGTGGTGATGGCGTAAATCGTGGTGCTGATGCTTCCAAGGGCCCAGAAATTGTCGAATAGCTTGACGGGCTCAATCAGCGGATCGTTCGCCCTATTGGGAATGGGGTTGTTGCAGAAAAAGTCCTCCTGCTTGGCCCACTCCTTGCCTGCCAGCTTTTTTGCTTTCTCGATATGGTCTTTCACGGCCGCAGAGTCCGGCTTGTTTTGCGCCACAACCGCGCCAGCGAGAACGAAGGTGAGAGCAAATACTTTTGCGAAACGACACTCCGGAAACCGCCCCATGATAGACCTCCCGAATTCCGTGTTTGAAATGGCTGCAGGATCAAGCCACTCTGCATTCTACACAATGACGCCGCGGCGAGATGCCGCGGCAACTCCCCACGGACCGGGGTTCGCTTCGTCGCACTGACCCGCTATAATCAAACATTCCCGGTCCCTATTGTTTTTGGCTCTGTCGCGGCGATTGCTATGACCATTGACTGGTTTCCATTCTGGCTCAGCCTGCGCGTGGCGGCGATCGCAACCGCCGTTGCCTTCGCGGGCGCGCTTTGGATCGCCTACCTCCTCGCCAATCGCGACTTCCGTGGCAAGAATGCGCTGGACGCGGCGGTGACCTTGCCACTGATCCTTCCGCCGACCGTGCTCGCCTATTACCTTCTTGTCTTGATCGGCGCTGCCAGTCCCATTGGCAGATTATGGGAAGCGCTCACGGGATCGCCGTTGTTGTTCACTTGGAAAGCGGCCGTGCTGGCGGCGCTGTTGCATGCGCTGCCGCTATTGGTGAAATCGGCGCGCGCGGCGCTGGAATCGGTGGATCGAAACTATGAGCGCGCGGCACGGAGTTTGGGCGCATCGGAATGGACATTATTCTGGCGCGTGACATTTCCCATCGCGCGGCGTTCCATCTTTGCGGCGACGGCGCTGGCTTTCGCGCGCGCATTGGGTGATTTCGGCGTCACCTTGATGGTGGCGGGAAACATCCCTGGGCGCACGCAGACGGTGGCCGTGGCGATTTACGATGCCGTCGAATCCGGCGCGGGAGCCACGGCGCGCATCTTGGTTGTGGTTGTGTCGGTGGTGGCTCTGGCGATTCTGTGGTTGGCGAATCGTCTCACGCCGGAAGCGGGGCCGCGGAGCTAACCATGCTACAGGCGCGCCTTAAGAAAACGTTCACGCCGGGCTCGGAGTCGGGCCGCTTTGCACTCGATCTGGAGTTCACGGCATCGCAAGGCGTGACGGTGCTGTTTGGTTCCAGCGGGTCTGGGAAGACGTTGACGCTGGATGCGGTGGCGGGATTTGTGAAACCCGACGAAGGACGCATCTTGCTGGACGATCAGATTCTGTACGACGCCGCGAGCGGTGTCCATCTTCCTCCGCAGCAGCGCAACTGCGGTTACGTGTTTCAAAATTATGCGCTGTTTCCGCACATGACGCTGCGCGAAAATCTGGAGTTTGCCGCCGAGCGCCGCCCTCGCCTGGAGCGCCATCGCCGCGTGAATGAAATGCTGGAGCATTTCCGGTTGAATGACGCCGCCGGACGCCGTCCGCATGAGGTTTCCGGAGGCCAGCGCCAACGGTGTTCCATAGCGCGCGCGTTGATCGGCGGGCCGAAGATGCTGTTGCTCGATGAACCGGCAACCGGTTTGGATGCTCCGCTGCGCGCTGAATTTTACGAGATCTTAAGGCAGGCACAGGCCGATTTCAAAACGCCGATGCTGTTGGTCACGCACGATCTCGCCGAGTGCTTCGAACTCGCTGAAGAGATGCTGGTGCTGCGGGATGGCCGCGTGATTCAAAAAGGTCCGCCGCGGCATATTTTGGATGAGCCCGCGAACATTGAGGTCGCGCGGCTATTGGGCGCGTTCAACTTGCTGGAGGCCGAGATCCGTACGCTCGACCCCGGCCGCGATATCAGCCGTCTGCAGGCCGGTGAGTTCGAATTGCAGGGTCCGTACTTTCCCGGCCACCTCAAAGGCGACCGCGTCACGCTGTGCGTGCGGCCGGAGCAACTGAAAGTGGCCGCACGAATGGGCAAACCCGAAGTGAATCAAATCCCCGGTGACCTTCAACGAGTCGTTGAACGTCCGCATGGCCTGCGTTTGGAATTCACCAGCCCTGCGTTTGCGGGTGCAGCGATCCGAGTGAACGTATCGCGCAGTGAATACGAACGACAGCGGGAGAACAAGGAGTGGTTGATCGAGTTTCCATCCGGGGCACTGCGGGTGGTGTAGCAAAGGGAGGACCCATGCGAATTTATGTCGTGGCGGCATGTTCGGCTCTGTTTGGTGGAATCGTCGGAGCCCTCACCGTCGCGTATTTTCTGAAGATGCCCGCTGAAAAACTTGAAACGAAGCACCTCGTTCTCCTGGATGATAAAGGGCGTGCAGCCGCCGAATTAGTGTCGGAGAAAGAGAAGACTGTCCTCCGTTTTCGAAATTCAAATTCTCATGCCGCGCTTGAATTGGGTACCTTTGCGAAGAACACAAGTGCGTTTGTGAGCATGTACGGAAAGGACGGCGACACGGTTTCATTCTGGGGCAGCGATTCGAATGCGAAAGGTGCTTCCATCCTCTATCTGGGAGACGAAATATCCGCGGCGCGCGTTGTTCTCGGGGCATTGGACGATAACGATATTCCTCCAGTTGGAGAACGAAAGATCCCCGAGTGGGGCTTGGATGTCAGACGGCCAGGAAGAAGTCTAGCTGCTGTGAAGATGCGGGTGGAGCCTGACTTTGATCGACAGAGCGGCGTCATTATATTGCGGAAGCCCAATGGTGATTGGTGGTCCGCACCGTAACTGCGCAGTAAGCGCTAAACCGCCCTCACCACCGCACTCACCGGCTTTGATCCCACAGGGATCACCGTCAGCATGGATGCTCTGCGATCGCGGTTCTTGGTGATGGTGCCTACACGCAGCACGGAGATGTCGCCGGATTTGCGGTTTAGTACCAGTGCGTATTGATCGTCGGGCGTCACGGTGATGAATCCGGGGTCGCTGCCGACGGAGACGACCGCGATCAGTTTGCGCGCATTGATTTGCAGGATGCTTACGTCGCCTGAGCCGGGATTGGCGACGAACAGGAGTTGCTGCGAAGCGCCCATGGCTCCGGGCGCACGGCCCGCGAGCACGGTTTCCGCCACTTCGGGCGTGTGATAGGGATACACCACGACAACGGCATCGGCGCCTTCGCCGGTGACGAAGAGCTGGCCGCCATCGGCGTTGAAGCAGAGATAATCCGGGCGCACGATCAGCGGCAGATGCGTGATCAACTGCGACGAAGCCACATCGTAAAGCGATAAGCGGCGCTCGCCGCGATCGGCTGCGATCAACGTTTTGGAATCGGCAAGAAAACGCACGTCGCCAAAATCGCCGGTGCCGGAAGGCTCCCGCAACTTGCGTGCTTCCAGATCCACCAGGCGGATGGACGTGCCGGAGCTAATGGCCGCGGTTTTGCCGTCGGCGGCCAGTGCGATGGCCTTAGTGGTTTCACTGAGAGGAAGTTTCCAATCCACCTGAAACGAATCGAGCGCCACACGTATCAAAAGGCGGGGCTCCGTCGCCAGCACGTAGAGCGACGCCCCGTCGGGCGAAACATGAAACGATTCCACCGCCGAGGCCACGGTGAGTTTGCGGGCGAGCGTCATATGCTCGACTGCAATTTCATGAATAGTTCCGTTCTCCTTCGTCAATGCGTAAACGAAAGGCCGCGTAGGAGAAGAGACGACGGCGGACGGATTTCCGGCAACCGGTATATGCCGCGCGACAGCCATCACTTCGAGGTCAACGGCGGCGATGGCCTGCCCTTCCTCGTTGGCGACAAACGCGTATCCGCGAAAGCCGTTGCCCCCCTGGTTCCGGCGGCACGCAAACGTGGCGAAGCCGGCCGCGGCGGGAAGGCTTAGAAATGCCCGGCGGGAGATCACCCTCTCAGTCTGACACATTTGGTCAAGCCGTTGAAAATAAAACACAACATTGCCCTGATGTTCCGCCTGTGCTACCTTCAGATGGGGCGCGCCGAGCACCAGTCTTCGCCATCCGGGAGCGGCTCTCGCATGCCGCGCAAGTGTTGTATTTTAAACGTGTTGTCTTTTTATGAACCTGCGGTCCTTATTTAGTTTGTTTTCGTCTGACTTGGCCATTGATCTGGGCACGGCCAACACGCTGGTCTACGCGCGCGGCAAGGGAATTGTCGTCAATGAGCCCTCGATCGTTGCCTTGAACAAGAATACCGGCGATGTGGAAGCAGTAGGCAAAGAGGCCAAGGAAATGCTGGGCCGTACGCCTGGCAACATCGTTGCCATTCGTCCGATGAAGGACGGCGTCATCGCGGACTTTAAAGTCACCGAGAAGATGCTGAACTACTTCATCCACAAAGCGCACGGCCGCAAGATGCTGGTGCATCCGCGCATCATCATCGGCGTTCCCAGTGAAATCACGCAGGTGGAAAAGCGCGCCGTCATTGATTCGGCGCACAACGCGAACGCGAGCGAAGTATATCTGGTGGAGCAGGCCATGGTGGCCGCCATCGGCGCGGGGCTGCCGATCACCGAACCTTCCGGCAACATGGTGGTGGATATCGGCGGCGGCACAACCGACGTCGCGGTGATTTCGCTTTCCGGTATTGTGTACTCGCGCTCGGTGCGCGTGGCGGGTAATGAGATGGACGACGCGATTGTCCAGTACATGAAACGCAAGTACAATCTGCTGATCGGTGAAACGACGGCGGAAAAGGTGAAGATGGCGATCGGCTCGGCGTTTGAACTCGATAAGCCGCTCACCATGGAAATCAAGGGCCGCAACCTGATTGAAGGCGTGCCGAAGACGATCGTGGTGGATGATTCGGAAATCCGTGAAGCGCTTGCCGAGTGCGTCGCGATGATCATGAATGCGATTCGTGTAGCGCTGGAACGCACGCCGCCCGAGCTTTCCGCCGATATCAGCGACCGCGGCATTGTTCTGACCGGCGGCGGGGCCATGCTGAAGAATTTAGACAAGCGCATCCGCCATGAAACCGGACTGCCGGTGTCGATCGCTGAAGATCCGCTGGCGTCGGTGGTGCTGGGCACCGGACGCATGCTGACCGAGTTCAAGCTGCTGCGGCGCATCGCGATTGAATAGTTTCCGGAACCGCAGGTTGTAAGGGGATCGCCCAGGTTATTCCGTTGGAAGACTCTCAGGGATAGAGGACACGCAGGTATAGAAGAATGGACCTGCTTTTGCAGCGGTATCGTAACGTCGCTGTTTTGCTCGCCGTGATCGTCGCGCAGCTGATGCTGCTCGCCTATCAGGTGAAGAGTAACGGCGAAGTGCGCCTGATCCGCATCTGGGCCGTCAGCGCCGTTACTCCTTTAGCCCGAGCTATCGAAGCGGGCCGTAGCAGCTCCGCGCATTTCCTTCGCGACTATTTTGTCCTTCTCAATGTCCGCGAGGAAAACAAGCGGATGAAAGCGGATCTGGACCGCGTGCAGATGGAGAATCAATATCTGCGCACGGAGCTCTCAACGGCTGATCGCGCCAAGTCGCTCGCCATCTTCCAGCAGACCTCGCCATCGAAAACGATTGCCGCGCACGTGATCGGCAATACGACAGGCATGGGGGCGAAGGTGGTGATCGTGGACCGCGGCACGGCCAGCGGCGTGGAAAAGGGCATGGCCGTGATCACCCCGGACGGCATTGTCGGCAAGGTGACTAGCGCGTTTCCAACGGCCGCCTACGTATTGTTGATCACCGATCAAACCTTTGCCGCCGGGGTGATTTCACAGAAGAGCCGCGTGCGCGGAACCCTGAAGGGGCAAGGAAACAGCACCGTGATCGTCGATTACGTGCAGAACGAACAAAAGCTGGAGCCGGGCGAATGGTTTTACACCTCAGGCGATGACCGCATCTATCCCAAGGGTTTGCCCGCCGGGCAGGCCGTGGTGGTCCGGCAAGGCCGGGCGCGCAAGGAAATTTTCGTTACTCCCAGCGGATTGCAGAACGGATTGGAAGAAGTTTTGATCGTTGTGAACGGCGTGCATGCCGAAGTTCCAGAGGCGCCGCTGGCGAGCCAGCCGGTTCACATGCAGGATCCTCCGGCGGCGGAGACGAATACGGATGCGTCACCCGCGCAGGCCGGTCCACAGGCGACCGATGCGGATAAGCTGCTCGACCGCTACCGCAAAATCGGCGCGGTGGAGGGCCGTACGTACGGAGAAGGCGGCGGAGGCGGTCCGAACTTCAACATCACGCTGCCGGCCGAGCCGCCGAGTGCGGAGAAGCCGGACGAGGCGAAAGAGCAGCGCGCCGGGCAGCAGCCGAAGCCGGCTCCTCAAGCGAGACCCGCAAGGTGAACATGGGCGATCTGCACAGCGGGCTTCGCGAAGATTTTATCGGGTCGCCGTCGAAGAGCGGTGTCTACCGCTATCATGCCGCCGTCATTGCGGCCGTGGCGCTGGCGGCGATTCTGTTCCAGGTGTATGTGCCGCGGTTTCTGGCGCAGTTGTCCTATTTGGAGCTGCCGCTGCTGATCACCGTGTATTTTTCACTGATGCGGCGTTCGCCGATGGCGGGCGTGGCGTACGGATCGTTGATCGGGCTGGCGCAGGATTCGCTTTCGCACAATCCGCTGGGTATGTTCGGCATCGTGAAAACGCTGGTGGGATACTTCGCGGCCACGGCGAGCCTTCGTTTCAATGTGGAGAACCCGGGCATCCGGCTGGTGATCAGTTTGTTCTTCTGCTTCTTTCATCAGTTTCTGTATTGGGTGCTGAGCCGCGCACTGCTGGGTGAGGCGCTCGATCTGAATTTGGCGACGACCATTGTTGTTTCTGTTCTGAACGCTCTGGTTGCGGTTCCGTTGTTTCGCGTATTGGATAAACTGAAGGTGCCGGTCTAAGCAGGTTCTCATGGCAGGCGTTGATCCCGAAATACCGCAATTAAAGGACGCGACGCGGCGGTTGTCGCAGGACGACACGCGATTTGCGCTCGGGCGCATCGCCGTCTTCCAGTACGTCGCGCTTGCGGTGTTTGTGTTCCTGCTTTCGGGATTTTGGGTGCTGCAGGTGCGCGATGCGGAGGTGAATTCGCAGGCGGCCGAACGCAATCGTATTAAAACCGTTCCGGTTCTGGCTCCACGGGGAAAGATTTTGGACCGCGACGGACGCATCATTGTGGACAACAAAGCAGCGTTCACGCTTCTGTTGAGCCGCGAAAACCTAAACCTGGATCACGTCGACGGCATCGCGGCCGGTCTCCATCTGGATGCCGACGAAATTCGCGCCCGCCTCAAGCGCTTTCAATCGCGTCCCCGCTATGTGCCGATGGTGATCAAGCAAGATCTGACTGAGGCCGATATCGCGTTTGTCGAGTCGCACCGCGATGCCAATACGTATCCGGAAATGGAATTGGTGCAGAACCAACAGCGGCTTTACCCGCGGGATGGACTGGCCGCGCATGCGATCGGCTACGTTGGTGAAGTTTCCGAGCAGGAGTTGAACTCGGCGGACTTCATTAAGTATTCGCAGGGCGACATCGTCGGCAAAGCGGGTCTGGAGCGGCAGTACAACGATCTTCTTGTGGGCGTCGATGGCCAGCGCCGTGTTGTTGTGGATAGCGTGGGCCGCGAGCGCGAAGTGTTGGAAGCAACCGAGGCGACGCCTGGCAATAATCTGCAGCTGACTTTGGATCTGGATCTGCAGGCGGTTGCCGAACTGGCTCTGGAAGGAAAGAAGGGTGCGGTGGTTGCGATTGATCCGCGCAGCGGTGAGGTGCTGGCGATGGTGAGCCGTCCGGCGTTCGATCCAAACGCGTTCGCTTCGCATGTGAGTTCGGAGTATTGGAAGCAACTCACTTCGGGCGGCGACAATCCGATGTTGAATCGCGCGATCCAGGCCCAGTTCGCGCCGGGTTCCACATTCAAGCCGATTATGGCGCTGGCCGGCCTCGAGACCGGAACGATTGACGATCACGACACCTGGGCGTGTCCCGGCGGAGCGAATTTCTACGGGCGTTACTTCAAGTGTTGGAACCCGAAGGGCCACGGCACGGTGGATATTCATCGCAGCCTGGTGCAATCCTGCGACGTGTTTTTCTACAATCTGGGAAACAAACTGGGAATCGACCAGATTGCGCAGTACGCCGAGATGTCGGGCCTGGGAAAGCGGACGGGCGTGGATCTACCGGGCGAAGCGGAAGGATTGATGCCGTCCAGCAAATGGAAGCTCCGCACGCAACGCGAGAAATGGTACGCGGGAGAAACGATTTCCGTCGCGATCGGGCAGGGCGCAGTGACGGTGACGCCGATCCAACTGGCTTCTGCTGTCGGTGGCATTGTCAGTGGAGGCGCCTGGTATAAGCCGCATCTGGTGAAGACGGCGGCGGCCCCCGATCCTCGCCGCGCGGAATTAAATCCCGAACATATTGCAACGATCGTCGAAGGCATGTACGGCGTGGTGAATGAAGGCGGCACCGGCGCGGCGTCCCGCATTGAAGGTGTCGAGTTCTCCGGCAAAACGGGCAGCGCGCAGCGGGTATCGAATGAACTGCGCAAATCGGGAAAACTCGATCGTGATGAAGCGCTCGACAACGGGTGGTTTGTTGGTTTTGCTCCGCGCAAGAATCCGGAGATTGTTGTGGTTGCGCTGCTCGAAGGCGGTGAACACGGCAACCTGGCGGCTCCGGTGGCTCGCGACGTGGTGAAATCGTACTTCGATAAAAAAGTGCGCACGTCGCAAAAGGCGGAACAGGAAAAGCCGCTTGCGCTGCTGCGCCTGCCTCGCTAGGTTGTGACTACTCCGTTACCGGAACGAAGGTGACTTCCGGTTCGCCCGATTCCTTCGCGTAGCGAATCAAGGAATGTTGCGCGGTGGCGGCTTTGGCGGGGAAATCCGTGCGGAAGTGTCCGCCGCGGCTTTCCTCGCGCGCGACGGCGCCGCAGGCAATCAGCAACGCGACCAGATGGATGTTGCGCTGTTCGAAGTCCGCGCGCCTGGGAGATGCGATGGTGTGGCGCGCGCGCGAACGAAGGCGCTTCAGTGCCGCCGCCAACTCCGGCCCGCTGCGCAGGATACCGAGCGAGTTCCACGCGATCGCGCGGATATCCATTTCCGGCATCACCGGAAAGCGAGGCGGCGGTGGTTCGGCAATTCTTCCTTCGAGAGTCGATGCGTCCATTTCCCGCATCACCTTTCCGGCACGCGCACCGAACACAATGCCTTCGAGCAGGGAATTGCTGGCCAAGCGATTCGCGCCGTGGACTCCGGTACAAGCCGCTTCACCGGCGGCGAACAAACGGGCGAGGTTCGAACGTCCGTCGAGATCGGTGCGGATGCCTCCCATCGAGTAATGGGCGGCGGGGCGAACCGGCGCGGGAGTTTTTTCGAGATCGATGCCGTACTGCAGGCACGTCTGATAGATGCGTGGAAACTCCTTGGGCAAGGCTCCCGGGGCGAAGTGCGTCATGTCGAGAAATACGCAAGGTGCTCCCGTGGCGCGGCATTCGAGGACAATCGACCGCGACACCACGTCGCGCGGAGCGAGTTCCTGCAGATCGTGATAGCGGTGCATGAAGCGCTCGCCCGCTTCGTTGCGCAGGTAGGCTCCTTCGCCGCGGAGGGCTTCGCTCAATAGAAAGCGCGGCGCTTGCTCGACGAACAGAGCCGTGGGGTGGAACTGAACGAACTCGATGTCCGCGATCTCCGCGCCATTGCGGTAGGCAATGGCTACGCCGTCACCGGTGGCGACATCAGGATTGGTCGTGTTCTCAAAAACGCGGCCTAATCCGCCGGTGGCAAGGAGCACGGCGCGCGCGCGAATCATCACCATGGAGTGGGTGGATTCATCGAATGCCAGCACGCCCGCAACGATGCCGTCTCTCATCAGGAGATCGGTGACGGCGGCGAAGCTTTGAAAACGGATGTTCGGGTGCTGGGTTGCCCGCTCGCGCATCGCTCGGACGATTTCGCGGCCCGTGGAATCGCCATGCGCGTGGAGTACACGATTGCGGCTGTGTGCACCTTCGCGCGCGAACTGGAGTTTGTCGCCTTCGCGATCGAAGGCGGCGCCCCATTCGATCAGTTGCTCGATTGCGGCGGGTGCTTCGGCCACCAGAGTGTGGACGGCGGGCACATCGCAAAGGCCGTCGCCCGCGCTTAAGGTGTCTGCCTCGTGCAAACTGACCTGATCATCGTCATTGAGGGCGGCGGCGATACCGCCTTGCGCGTACTCGGAAGAGGATTCGCTGAGGCGGTCCTTGGTGATGATGAGAACGCGTCCGGTTTCCGCCAGTTCGAGCGCCGCGCGGAGTCCGGCCACACCTGCGCCGACGACGACGAAGTCCGTTTGTATTTCGCGGGGAATGCCTTCAGTGTAACAACTGGGTTACATCTCACCACTGCCAAAATGCGCAATGAGATAAGGCCCTCCGGCAAATGTTCTAAGCCGCGCTACACTATTCAAGAGTAGAGATTGAAATTAGTTCATGGTTCGCTATCGCAGCCTTCGTGACATCGATTGGCCCATGTTGGCCATCGCGCTGATTATCTGCGCGCTCGGTATACTGCAGATTTTTTCCGCCACCCACGATACAAAATGGCAGGACGCGTGGTGGAAGCAGATCATTTGGGTTGGATTGGCGATGGGTCTGATGTTCGTGGTAACCGTGGTGGATTACCACGCGCTATTGGGGCAGATCCCGATTCTCTATGCGAGCTCATTGATCGCGCTGCTGGGCGTGCTGGCGGTGGGGCGGCTCGTGTTCGGATCGCGGCGATGGATCCACGTTTTTGGATTTAACTTTCAGATCTCAGAGTTCGTCAAGTTGGTGATAGTATTGGTGGTAGCGAGATATCTCTCAGAGCTGAAAGGCAACGAGGTGAGCACTCGCGACTTATTTAAGTTGGGTTGTTTGGTTGGAATTCCGGCGCTTCTGGTTATGTACCAACCAGACCTGGGGACAGGGTTAACCTACCTGCCGGTCCTTGCCGCTGGAGTTTTAATCGCTGGTTTGCGATGGCGTTATCTCGCCATAGGCGCGCTGGCGGGGGCCTTGGTTTTGCCCATTGGTTGGGTATTTCTGAAGGACTACCAGAAGGCGCGGCTGGTGACTTTTGTGGATCCCTCGAAGGATCCGAAGGGTTCCGGCTATCAGGTGATTCAATCGAGAATCGCCGTGGGCGATGGTGGCATGTGGGGCCGAGGCGTAACGCGCGGAACCCAGACGCAGTTGCGGTTTTTGCCGGTGCCGCACACCGATTTCATCTTTTCGGCATTTGCCGAGGAGCATGGATTCATAGGGGTGGTTGTGGTGCTGGGGTTGTACTTTTTGTTGCTCATGCAGGTGGTGCAGAACGCGCAGACCGCGCCCGACCGGGCGGGAATGTATATCTGCATGGGCGTGGCGGCGTTGCTGTTGTTTCACGTATTGGTGAACGTAGGAATGGTCGTTGGAAGGATGCCCGTCACCGGGATTCCTTTGCCGCTCATGAGTTCGGGCGGTTCGAACATGTTTTCGGTATTCATGATGCTGGGGTTGGTGAATAATGTCCGGCTCCGGCGGTTTGTCAGTTAAGGTATTTTGAAGGGAAATGGGCTGGGCGCTCCGCGAGCGCCGGGCGTTTCAAGCGGATTTCGGAAAGGATTTTCAAAGCCCGCGTCGGGCAGGGACATGGCGCGAATGGTACGCAGCCGTCCCGCAGCCGGGCCGCAGGTTTTTATGTTGGCAGTGCACCGAGGCATTTGGGATGTCTGAGCAATCTCTCCATTCCAGGTGCGCTGTCCGCAGTGCATCCCGAACCGCTTCCTACGTCCTCGCCTAGCGGAACCTGGCTCCGTGGTTTGCCGCGAGCGGCTGTTACGCCGCGCGCCAACCCGGGAAAGGATTAGCGATGAGCAAGGAGATGGTGATCTCGGCCAATCGGCACGAGACGAAAGTCGCCATACTTGAAGATGACTTGCTGGTGGAAACATATTTCCAGCGGTCGAATGAATATTCACTGGCGGGGAGCATTCACAAAGGGCGCGTGACACGCGTTCTACCGGGAATGCAATCCGCATTCGTCGATCTGGGACTGGAACGCGACACGTTCCTCTACGTCTCGGATTTCCTGGAAGAGCACGAAGATTTCGATAAGATCACGGGCGATGAGCGGCCCGTCCGGAGTGAATCCCGTGGCGAAAACCGAGGGGAATCCCGGAGCGAGCAGCGCGGAGGCCGAGGCGACCGGCGAGACCGGCGCGATGGCCGCCGTGACCGTGACCAATCGGGTCCTCGTCCGGAACGGGAAGGCCAGCCGGCTCCCGTAGCCGCGCAAGCCGATGGCGAAGCGGTTCCCGCAGTTGAGGGAGACACGACTCCTTTGGTTGAAGGCGAAGCGCCCACGGTGGAGACATCGGCGGCACTCGTCGCCGAAGGTGCCGCTCCGCAGCAACAGGATCGTGGCGAACGCCAGAATCGGGACGGACGCCGTGGGCGCCGCCGCCGCCGCCGTGGAGGTGGACGTGGTTTCCCCGAATCGAAGTACGTGGGCGACGAACCTCAGACTCACGAAGGCGCCAAAGCGGATGCCGCGGATGTGGACGATGCGGAAGGTAGCGACGAAGGAGTGGCCGATAAACTTCCACCCATCGTTCTGCCCGGCGAATCTCTTGCAAAGTACCGGCACGCGCAACCGTCTTCGGATTCCCAGGCAGAGCGCAGGAAAGTGTCCGCCGCGGCTGAACCGGTTGTAGGCGACGACGCAGAAGCCGATGAAGAGATCGCGGATGAAGTGATCGAGAACGCCTACGACGAGCCGATCCACTACCCGCCGGAGAACGCACTGCCGGACGCGCCGGTGCACGATTTCCTCCCGAGTGCTTTACAGGAGGACGACGACGCCGTTCTCGAGCATCCGGACGCGGAAGCGGCGCAGGAGGCGGCAGAAGCAGCGCAAGAAGCCGCGGAAGCTGCTCTCGATGCACGGGACGCGGTCGAGGAGGCCACAGACGCGGACTCGGAATCCGCTGATGAAGCCGGCGAAGAGGAAGTAGCCGTCTCTTCGATGCTCGATGACGATGAGGACCACGACATTCAGGCCATGATCCTGGGCGACGTGGAAGGCATCGAGATTGAGCCGCTCGAAGGCGACGAAGCCGCCGAAGAATCTGGGGAAGCGTCCGCCGAAGGCGAAGTTGCCGCCGAGGGCGCCGAAAGCGGAAGCGCTTCGGTCCGTCAGCGCGGGGATCGCCTGCCGCATCGTGTTTCCCGCCGCCGCCGCCGTGGACGTGGCGACCGCGGAGACAGAGGGGACAACCGAGGCGATCGTGGTGATCGTGGACCGGCGCCGGAAGCTCGTGGACCGGAAGCCAAACCGGAAGGACGCGAGGGTCGTGACGGCAGGGAAGGGCGCCAGGAGCGCACGATATCCCGTCCGAATACGAATCAGCCGTCCATCGCTGACCTTTTGAAAGAAGGTCAGGAAATCATCGTTCAGATTGCGAAGGAGCCGCTGGGGCAAAAGGGCGCGCGCATCACGTCGCACATTGCTCTGCCTGGACGTTACGTCGTTTACATGCCGACGCTCGAACATATGGGCGTTTCGCGAAAGATTTCGAGCGACGAAGAGCGTTTGCGTTTGAAGCGCGTACTGCAGGCGCAACGTCCGGGTCCCGTGGGTGGTTACATCACGCGCACGGCAGCGGAAGGACGCACGGAAGAAGAGATCGCGGCGGATATGCAGTTCCTGTACAACTTGTGGCAGGACATGCGCACCAAGGCGGAAAAAAAGCCCGCTCCGATGCTGCTGCATCACGATCTGGACATTGTGCAGCGCCTGTTGCGCGACCAGTTGGGCGATGCCTTCAAAGCCATCTGGATCGACAACGAGGAAATGTACGAAAGCGTGGTGCGTTTCGTCGAACGCTTCCAGCCGACGCTGGTGGGCAAGGTGAAACTCTATACGCGGGACGCTCCGATCTTCGACGCCTTCAATATCACCAATGAGCTGGAGAAAGCTCTGCGGCCGAAGGTGTGGCTGAAATCGGGCGGCTTCATCGTCATCAACCAAACGGAAGCTCTGGTGGCGATTGACGTGAACACGGGCAAGTACGTGGGCAAGACGAACCGCCTGGAAGACACCATCGTCAAGACGAACACCGAGGCGATCAAAGAGATCGTCCGGCAGATCCGCCTGCGCGATTTGGGCGGCATTATCGTGATCGATTTCATCGACATGGACGAGCGGAAGAATCGCCAAAAGGTGATGCAGGCGCTCGAAGAAGCCATGCGGGTGGATCGCGCTCCGTACAAGATTCTGCAGTTCAACGACTTCGGCTTGGTGGCGATCACGCGCAAGCGCGTGAAGCAATCGCTGGAGCGCACGCTCTGTTCTCCGTGTCCGCAGTGCGATGGCGCGGGGTATGTGAAGAGCACGCAAACCGTGGTTTCCGAAATCCTGACTGAGGCACGCAAGATGGCCAAAACGGTGGAAGGCAAGGACGTTGTCCTGCGCGTTCATCCGGAAGTGGCCAAGGTGCTGAAGTCGCACCAGAACAAGTATCTGGAAGAGTTGGAAGAGCTGCTGCGCCGCCCTGTGCTCATCAAGAGCGACCCGCAACTGCATCAGGAAAAATTCGATTTGGCATAGAGCCGTGGAATAGCCGGCGAGCCGCGGCTCGCCGGATTCACGCGATTACTGAAGGAGGATACATGTCCCTACGCATCAATGACGAAGCACCCAATTTCACTGCGGAGACCACGCAGGGCACCATCAATTTCCATGAATGGATTGGCGAAGGATGGGCCATTCTGTTCTCGCACCCGAAAGATTTCACGCCGGTGTGCACAACGGAACTAGGCTACATGGCGAAGCTGCAGCCGGAGTTTGCCAAACGCAATACAAAGATCATCGGCCTGAGCGTGGACCCGGTCACCAACCACGGCAAGTGGGCGGCGGACATCGAAGAAACGCAGGGCGCGAAAGTCACCTATCCGATGATTGGCGACACCGAGCTGAGCGTGGCGAAGTTGTATGACATGCTTCCCTCGGACGCCGGTACGACGTCGGAAGGCCGCACGGCCGCCAACAACGCGACAGTCCGCACGGTGTTCGTGATCGGTCCGGACAAGAAGATCAAGTTGATGCTGATCTACCCGATGAGCACCGGCCGGAACTTCGACGAAGTGCTGCGCGTGCTCGATTCGATCCAGTTGACCGCCAAGCACAAGGTGGCGACGCCGGTGAACTGGAAGGACGGCCAGGACGTAATCATTCTGCCCGCGGTCAGCGATGACGAAGCGAAGCAGAAGTATCCGGAAGGCTGGAAGGCGCCGAAGCCGTATCTGCGCATTGTTCCGCAACCGAAATAACTGTTGTTGAATTCGTTCCTTGTGGGGCGGGCTGGTGGCTTTTGCCGGCGGGATTTCCAATCCCGCGCGGGGCTGCGAGCACGCCCCACTTTGCTTTCGAACTACCTTTTCCGGCGCGCCGTGATGACGGCTTCGCCGCACCAGTGGCGCAAGGGAGGGAGCGCGCCGAGCACGACTGCGTCGAGACCTTCCATCATGCGGACCGCCGCGCGAGCCCATGGTTGTGTGAAGCGGCCGCGGAGCAGGCGCTTGCCCATCGCGAAAAAATTCATGGGCTGCACAGTGATGTCGCGGAAGTACGGTTCCAACAGCGCGAGTTGATCGCGGGACATCAGGATATCTTCGCCATCGTCTTCGCCGGCTCCCGTGAGTTTCCAGTGCAGGCGGCGCGCGAAGTTGAGCAGCGGATTGCCGCCCCAGGTTTCACACAGAACCAGTCTTGCGCCGGGCCTCATGATGCGGACCAGTTCGTCAACGGCTCCCGGATATTTCAGAGTGTGATGGAGCGCGGCGCAGGCGAAGACGAGATCGAACTCCTCGTCCCGGAGCATATTGAGACTGCTGGCGTCGGCGGCGACACCGCGGATGGAAAGACCCGATGCCTTCGCACGCCGCTCACCCAACTCAATCGCCGCGGGGGAGAGATCGAGCAGTGTCACCTCCGCGCCGCGGCACGCCATCCACAGGCCGAAATCGGCGGGACCGCAGCCGTAATCGAGCACGCTTGCACCGATCAGCGGCTCTTCTTCCAACGCGCGGAGCGTCGCCAGATACAGCGCGCGCCGCTCGTAGAAGGGCTGCGAGGGGTCCTGGATGCTTTGTTCAAGGAGCGTGCGGTCGACGCGCAGCGCGTGGTCGGGCAGGGCCAGGAACTGGGCGTACTGGCGGTCAAAGTAGGCGCGCTCCTGATCTGAAGTAATCATGGTCTGAGGTAATTACAAGGCCGAATCTTCAGGGTACACGCTCCCCCATTCGCCGTCATTCACAATTGTTTTGGAACCGATGGAAAGAATTGATTGGTCAATGGATGGGGCATTCGTTACACTCAGACTTTCGGAGAGCCAACTCCCGTCGACCTCCTGCCACGCCCGCAGGCGGTGTGTCTCCTAAAATTACACCCACGGAGCGTACCAGATGCAGAGCCCCGCAAGCGCTGACCCGTCGTCGAATCCAACCGTAATCTCAAACCCCGCCATTGACGCCGCGGCGAAATCGTCGCACTCGCAGATCCAGGAAATCATCGAAGAGATTTACGAACGTTACAAGAACGTCGATGATGGCGCGGTTGCGACGTACATTCCCGAGCTGGGCAGAGCGGATCCATCGCACTTCGGCATCTGCCTGGCGACGGCGGATGGTCACGTTTTCCGCGCGGGCGATTGGGACAAGGAATTCACGATTCAATCGATGTGCAAGCCCTTTGCTTTTCAGATGGCGCTGGAGCTGCACGGGTTGGACGAAGTGCTGAAGCACGTCGGAGTGGAGCCGAGCGGCGACGCGTTCAATTCGATTGAGTTGGACGCGAAGACCTCGCGGCCGTTCAATCCGATGATCAATGCGGGCGCGATTGCAATCGCTTCGTTGATTAAGAAAGACCCGGTGGAGGCGGGAATTCAGGCGTTCGTCGACAAGATGAGCGACGCGGCGGGACGGCAGTTGCGTGTCGACGAAGCGGTGCTGCAATCGGAGTCGCTAACCGGGAACCGCAACCGCGCGATTGCGTACCTGATGCGCAATTTCGGCATCATCGACGAATACGTGAATGAATCGCTTCACCAATATTTCGCGCAATGTTCCATGCTGGTGACGTGCCAGGACGTCGCGATGATGGCCGCCACGTTCGCCAACATGGGCGCGAATCCGGTGACGGGCAAACGCGTATTCGATTTTCAGTACTTGAAGTATGTGCTGACCGTGATGTTTACGTGCGGTTTGTACGATTACGCCGGTGGTTGGGCGTATGAGGTCGGTTTACCCGCGAAGAGCGGCGTCGGAGGCGGCATCTTCGGCGTGGTAAACCGGCAGCTCGGCATCAGTGTGTACTCGCCGAAGCTGGATGCGCAGGGAAACAGCGTGCGCGGCATTATGGCGTGCCGGGACATGGCCAGCCACTTCGGGTTGCACGCGTTCGAATTTACGAACGTGGGATCGAGTTTTATGCAATGGCTGCTGTGAGGTACCGCGGCTGAATTACGCTACCCACTCGACGGTAGCGTCCACCAGAATTCCGCCCAGGAACGCGGCGGCTTCGCGCTCAGCGGCTTGCAGAACTTTTTCGGCGAACGGTTGATCGGGCGATACGGTGACGCAGGCGACGACGCCGCGCTGCCAGGAATCCTGCGCGTCGATTTCCGCAACAGCAACGTTGAACTTGGAGCGGAGGCGGTCCTTTAAACCCTGCACGTAATGACGTTTATCCTTGAGAGACTGCGCATCGTCGATACGCAGCTCAAAGGTGACGCCGATGGAAGGCATGCCGAAAAGGGCGGACTTTCGTCCGGCTCAATAGTGAATCGATAAGCCGCGCAAAGCGCGGCTGCCTCCCCAAGGGGCCGCCCTACGAATCTAAACCAGCGCTTCCGCAGCCACTCGTTCGGTAACGAAGGCTTCGATGATGTCGCCCGGTTTGATGTCGTTGAAGTTCACGAGCGAGATACCGCACTCGAAGCCTTGTTTCACTTCGCTCGCGTCGTTCTTGAATCGTTTGAGAGCGTCGATCTTGCCCGTATGGATGACGACGTTGTCACGCAGCAGGCGGATCTCGTTGTTGCGGCCGATGACGCCGTCATCGACGTAGCAACCGGCCACCATACCCACCTTCGAGATGCGGAACGCTTCGCGCACCTGTGCCCGGCCCTTGTAAACTTCCTTGAACACGGGTTCGAGCATACCAGTCATCGCGCGCTTAATCTCATCGGAGAGTTCGTAGATGATGGTGTGCAGGCGGATATCCACCTTTTCCTGCTCGGCGACGTTTTGCGCCGTGCGTTCGGGGCGGACGTTGAAGCCAACGATGATGGCGTTCGAGGCCGACGCGAGAAGCACGTCGGTTTCGGTGATGGCGCCCACACCGGAGTGCAGCACGCGGATCTTGACCTTGTCGTTCGATAGCTTCTGCAGCGTATCGGTGAGCACTTCGGCGGTGCCGCCTACGTCGGTTTTGAGAATAATGTTCAGTTCCTTGACTTCGCCTTCCTTCAGCTGGTCATGGAGCTGGTCGAGCGTAATGCGATTCGTCTTCGACATCGCCTGCTCGCGGGCCTTCGATTCACGGTAAATGACGATCTGCTTCGCCTTGGCGGTATCGGTCACCACCTGCAGCGTATCGCCCACTTCCGGAAGGGATTCGAGACCCAAAATTTCGCCGGGCATGGAGGGCCCGAGTTCGCGCACCTGATCGCCGTGATCGCCGAACATGGCGCGAATGCGGCCAAAAACGGAGCCGCAGATGAAGTAATCGCCCACCCGCAACGTGCCGTTGCGGACGAGAACCGTTGCCACCGGACCGCGTCCGCGATCCAGTTTCGCTTCGAGAACCGAGCCCATGGCAGGCCGCGTCGGATTCGCACGCAGGTTCTGCATTTCGGCCACCAGCAAGATCATTTCAAGCAGGAGGTCGAGATTCTGCTTCGCCTTCGCGGAGACGGGAACCATGACCACATCGCCGCCCCAGTCTTCGGCGAGCAGGCCGCGGTCGGCGAGCTGCTGTTTGATTCGGTCGGGCTGGGCGTCGGGCTTGTCAATTTTGTTGATCGCCACGATGATCGGCACGCCGGCTGCTTTAGCGTGGTCGATCGCTTCGAGGGTTTGCGGCATGACGCCGTCGTCGGCGGCCACCACAAGAATGACGATATCGGTAACCTTCGCGCCGCGGGCGCGCATGCGGGTGAAGGCTTCGTGACCGGGAGTGTCGATGAAGACAATCTTGCGGCCATTCTTTTCCACGTGATAGGCGCCGATGTGCTGCGTGATGCCACCGGCTTCCTTCCCAGCAACATTCGCCGAGCGGATCGAGTCGAGCAGCGAGGTCTTACCGTGATCAACGTGACCCATGATGGTGACCACGGGCGGACGGGTCTCGCGATCCTCGTCTACCTCGGTCTGTTGGATCTCGTGCGTGGTTTCTTCTTCGTAGCTGAGCTTATTGGTGGAGGCGCCAAAGTCGCGCGCCAGTTCCTCGGCCAGCTTCACATCCAAAGTCTGGTTGATGGTGGCGAAGATCTTCCTTTCCACCAGGCGTTTCACCACAAGGTTGCCCTTGATGCCGAGCTTTTCGGCGAGCTCTTTTACGGTGACACCTTCGGCGATGGTGATCTCGCGGTCCACCGGCGGCGGCTGAAACGCCTCCTGGCGGCGGGCCACTGGACGCAGACGGCCCTCTTCGTCCTCGCGGCGGCGATCGCCGCCACCACGAGCTCCTGGTTTGGTGGCATGGCGACGACCGGCTTCGGTGGGAAGCGTGGCGGGCTCGGCGCGCAGAGGCGACGTCGGATGCATGGGACGGCCACGGCCCATTGGACCGCCGGGACGCGGAGCACCAGGTGCGCCGCCGGGTCCGCCAGGACCGCGCATCAACGGCTGACCCGGACGCACGGGGCCCGTATAAATCGGACGGCCCGGGACTGGGCTGGACGGACGCGACGGCATGCCGGGACGCGGAGCGCCAGGAACCGGGGCACCCGGAACGGCAGGCCGCTGGGTTAAGCGAGCCACCATGTCGGGACGCGGGGGAACAACCGGTCTTGCGGCGGGTTGTCCTGCTAAATTCGGCCGTGCTGGAGGCCGCAACGGTTGGCCACTGGCGGGCGCGGCAGGGGTGCCTGGGGCACCAGAAGCGCCGCCAGATTGCGCGGCACCGGGCGCCGGCATGGAAGGCCCAGCGGGACGGGGCGGACGCGGCGTCGGAATTGCGGGCACCGAACCAGGACGGGCCTGACCGGGGAAACCGCCTTGACGAATGGGTTGACCTGACGTTGGCGCATGGCCCGGAGTCATCGTTGGCCTGGGAGCATCACCCACTCCCGGAGGAAGCGGTTGACGGGGTCCCGACGGAACGGGAATCGAAGGCGCGGCTGCCGGAGCAGGACGCGAAGGAATCATTGGACCGCGAGACACAGGCGGTGCCGCTGGGGCGGCGGGCGCAGAGGCCTGCGGTGCCGCTGCGGCCACGGGAGCCGGATTCGGCGCCGGCGGTGCCTGCGGATGCGGCGCATGCGTCAGCGGGGGATGGATGGCTCCACCGCCCGTCGCTAACGGGGGACGCAGCGGGAAAGTTCGTGACGGCGCGAGCGCAGGTTCTGATTTCGCGGGAGCCGCCGGCGCGGGATCGCTCGCTTCCGCGGCAGGGTCGGCTGCGCGAGTTGCGGCATGTGTGGAGATAGCAGGGGGTGCGGTAATTTCGGCCACGGGAGGTTCGGCGTCGTGAAAGGTATCTTCGGCCCTGGCGCTGGACTCTGATGCATCATGCGGCGCGCCATCGGCTAACCGGCGTCGCAGCTGCAGGACGACGTCGTCATCCAGCGAACTGGAGTGCGTCTTCTTGTCGGCTACACCCAACTCGGGCAGCATGTCGATGATGACGCTTGGCTTTACTTCCAGCTCTCGTGCCAGCTCGTTGATTCGAATTTTGCTCATAAATGAGTCTCCGGCGTCGTACAACTTTACACCGGAGTTTTGCGTCGATACCTTCCTGCGTTCCTGATCCTAAAACCGTAGACGAGCTACGACTGCTGTTGCTCGGACGCGTCCGCGTTTTCTATCGTAACAGATTCATTTTCCGGGACGTTTGTGCTCTCCCCGGCTTCCGGCGCCGCGGCTTCGGTAGCACCCTCGTATTGCTGGTAATAACTGACCACCGCGGTTTGGATCTCCTGCACCATCTCCGGGCTTACTTCCGGAATTTCTTCCAGCTGTTCGGGCGTCATCTCACCCAAATGTTCCACGGTGGCGATGCCGGCATCCGCAAGTTTCTGGGCCACCGCGTCGCTCATGCCGTGTTCGATCAGCGCGGAAACCGGAGCGCCGGGAACAACCATGGCGGCCATTTGCGATTCCACTTCCTGGCGCTTTTCTTCTTCGCTCTTGATGTCAATGCGCCAGCCAAGCAGCTTCGCCGCCAGACGCACGTTCTGGCCCTTCTTGCCGATGGCAAGCGAGAGCTGGGTATCGTCGACGATCACTTCCATGTGCTTGCCCATGGGATCAAGCACGGTGACACGCGAAATTTTCGCGGGGCTCAAGGCGTGCGTTGCAAAGGTGACGGAGTCATCGCTGAATTCGATAATGTCGATTTTTTCGCCGCGCAGTTCCCGGATGATGGACTGCACGCGCATGCCCTTCATGCCAACGCAGGCGCCGACGCTATCCACGTCGCGGTCACGGCTGGAGACGGCAATCTTGGTGCGCTCGCCGGCTTCACGCGCGCAAGCCCTGATGGTGACAGTGTTGTCGTAGATTTCCGGCACTTCCTGTTCAAACAGGCGCATCACGAGTTCCGGAGCGGCGCGGGAAATAATGACGCCGGCGTTTTTGCCGGTCTTTTCGACGCTCTTGATCACGGCGCGGACGCGATCGCCCACGCTGAAATTTTCGAGCTTCGATTGTTCCTTCTTAATCAGGCGAGCTTCGGTTTTGCCGAGATCGACGACGAGATCCGGACCCTCAATGCGCTTCACCACGCAGTTCACCAGTTCGCCGACGCGGCCCGAGAATTCAGAGAAAATATTTTCGCGCTCCGCTTCGCGCACCTTTTGCAGAATCACCTGTTTGAAGGTTTGCGCGGAGATGCGGCCCAGCACATCGGTGGGCCTGGGGGTGCGCATTTCAGATCCAACTTCCAATGCCGGATCGATCTTGTGGGCGTCCTCAAGTGACATTTCGCGAACCGGATCGGCCACGGTTTCGACGACGTGCTTCACGCTGAAAATCTGAATCGCGCCCGAGTTGTCGAAATCCGCCACCATGTCTTCTTCGGTGTGGAAATGCTTGCGAGCCGCCACCAACATGGCGTCTTTGACAGCATCCCGGATGATTTGCGGATCGATCCCCTTTTCCTTGCTGAGGATTTCGATGGATTGATAGAGGGTTCCCATGGACATGTTATGAATCCGTTTCGAGAGATTTAGCGGTTACCAATCGAACTTCAGGTTGGCTTTTTCCACCTGGTCGAGAGGGAATTGAAGAAGCTTTCCCGGAGCAGGCTCCAGGGTGATCACGCCGGCGGCGAATCCGGTGAGCGCGCCGGTCCAGTGGCGTGATTTCTCCACGGGTTGACGGAGCGTCACTTTCACCTTTTGGCCGACAAAGCGTTCAAAGTCGCGCGGTCTGGTCAGTTTTCGTTCAATGCCCGGTGAACTGACCTCGAGCGTGTAGGCGCCGCCCGGGATGACGTCTTCGACGTCGAGTACTGTGCCGACGTGATTCGAAATCAATTCGCAATCTTCGTGCGTCACTCCTTGGGGCGCGTGGGGATCGATGACTTGACCGGGAGCAGGTGGGCGGTCGATGTAAATGCGCACAACGCGATTGCTGCCGCCGCCGAGGATTTCGACGTCAACAACTTCAATCCCTTCGCTTTGTGCCGCGCGCTCGGTAATATCCAGGATTTTTGCCCGGACCGCGTCGCGATTCTTTTCCGCCATCGTATTCTTCCCGTTACTCTTATGAAATCTTCGAACTCCCTGGCCGGAGCCGGACGCCGAAAATCCCATCGGCCAATAAAAAAGTGGGCTTTGCGCCCACTCAACGATTCGCCAACTAACCACAGTATACACCAAGGTTCCAAAAGCAACGAATGGGATCGGGATTTACCCGCCTCTTCTTTTTCACAACTGGACCGTGTCCGGATTCTATAATGAAGGACATTGTGATCCATTTGACCGCCGATACCGGGGAACTGTTTCAACATTCCTTCCAATTTGCGCAACGCCAAGTGCGCCGCCTGATCGAAAAGCACCCAATGCTGTACCCGCTGCACACACAGGACGGTGTTTGGAAGCACGAAGGGCAGGTGTGGACGCATTGGTCGGATGGTTTCCTGCCGGGTATGATGTGGATCTTCGCCAAGCGTTCCGAGCGTGATTCGGCGGAAGCGAAGTTTTGGCTGGATAATGCGATCCGCTACACCAAGCCCATTGAGGAGCGCAAGAAAGACCGCGAGGTGCACGACCTTGGGTTCCTTTTCCTCTCGACGTATTACCGCTGGCATCGCCTGACGCACGAGACTGCGCAGCGGGACGCGATGATTGAGGCGGGGAAGACCCTGGCGACTCGCTACAAAGACAAGGGCGGATACCTGCGCTCGTTTGTGGGCGACAATTCTCTGTTCATCGACACCATGATGAACGTCGGCATTATTTTCTATGCTGCGCGCGAAACCGGTGACCGCAAGTTACGCGATATCGCGATGCGCCATTGCTGGACCACGCGGCGAGTGCTGGTGCGCGGTGATGGCTCGGTTGGCCACGAAGGTATTTTCGATACGGACACGGGCGAGTTCCTGCGGCAGACGACGCATCAGGGTTATCGCGGCGATTCGTGCTGGTCGCGCGGATTGGCCTGGGCGACGTATGGATTCACGACGGCGTATGAGTACAGCCGGGATCCGCATTTCCTTGAAACAGCGCAGGCGTGCGCCGATTACTACATCACGCATTCGCCCTCCGATGGCGTGCCACCGTGGGACTTCAGCGCTCCGGCGGAGAACCGCACGTTGCTTGATTCATCGGCTGCTGCCATTTTCGCAGCGGGACTGACGCGCTTATGCCGGCTGGTGCCGGATTCGATGAAAGGACACTTGTACTGGTCGACCGCGGTTCAGATCCTTCGCGCGTTGTGCGAGAAGCATTTGGCGAAAATTGATCCCAAGTGGGAAGGCATCCTCAAAGGCGGTGTGTATCACGTGCACAAGGGCCTGGGCGTGGATGAATCGGTGATGTGGGGCGAATATTTTTTCTGCGAAGCGCTGGAACGGGTGCTCTGGAAGGGATAAACGTTTCTGAGATATCGCGAGTGCATGGCCCCACCCGAAGAGGGTGGGTTTTTATTTGGAGGTGGCTGATTTTAGGACAGCTCAAGCCTGGGGCTAGATTTTGAACGCAACTACGGCCAGCGGCGGCAGTGTGATCTCAATGCTTGCGGGACGCCCGTGATAAGCGATGTTGGCGGAATCGACGGCTCCGCCATTGCCCATGTTGGATCCGCCAAACATTTCCGAGTCGGTATTCAGGATTTCGCGATAACGGCCGGGGCGGGGAACGCCGAGTCTGTAGTTGTAGCGGGGCACGGGCGTGAAATTGCAGGCGAAGACGATCGTGTCTTCGCGGTTGTGCGCGAAACGGGCGAACGATATGACGGACGATTCGGCGTCCAGTATATCCAGCCACTCAAAGCCGCCGTAGGAATCGTCCACCTGATGGAGCGCAGCTTCCCGGCGGTACATCCAGTTCAACTCCTTCACCAGCGTTTGCAGCTTCGAATGCACCGGGAATTGCAGCAACCACCACGGGAGGCTTTCCTGATGCGTCCATTCGGAGGTTTGCCCGAACTCGCTGCCCATGAACAATAACTTCTTGCCGGGGTGCGCCCACATGTAGGCGAGGAAGGCGCGCGCGTTTGCAAAGCGCTGCCACTCGTCGCCGGGCATCTTCGATACCAGCGACTTTTTCAGATGCACCACTTCGTCATGCGAAATCGGCAGTACGAAGTTTTCGGTGAACGCGTACAACATGCTGAAGGTGACCAGTTGCTGATGATACTTCCGGTAAATAGGTTCCTTACCGAAGTAATCGAACATGTCGTGCATCCAGCCCATGTTCCACTTCATGGTGAAGCCGAGGCCACCGAGGTAAACGGGGCGCGAAACGCCGGGCCATGCGGTGGATTCCTCGGCGATGGTGATGGCGCCGTTTTCCTGGTGCGCGAGTTCGTTGAAGCGCTTCAGAAAATCGATCGCCTCCAGATTCTCGCGGCCGCCGTAGTAGTTGGGAATCCAATCGCCGGGCTCGCGCGAGTAGTCGAGATAGAGCATGGATGCGACGGCATCCACGCGCAGTCCATCGATATGGAATTCGCGAAGCCAATACAGCGCGTTCGAGATGAGGAAGTTGCGGACCTCATTTCGTCCGTAGTTGAAGATGAGCGTACCCCAATCGCGATGCTCGCCTTTGCGCGGATCTTCGTGCTCGTATAGAGCGGTGCCGTCGAAGCGGACCAATCCGTGGGGATCGCGCGGGAAGTGCGCGGGGACCCAATCGAGAATCACGCCGATGCCGCGTTGATGGCAGAGATCGATCAGGTAGCGGAAGTCGTCCGGGGTGCCGAAGCGTGAGGTGGGGGCGAAGTAGCCCAGCACCTGATAGCCCCACGAGCCGGAGAAAGGATGCTCGGCGATGGGCATCAGTTCCAGGTGAGTGAAGCCCATGCGGCCAACGTAATCGACTAGCTTGTGCGCCATGTCGCGATACGACAGCCACTCGTTGTGCGGGCCGCGCAGCCACGATTCCAGATGCACTTCGTAGATGGACACCGCTTCATGCAGGAACTTACGCTGCGCTCGGGTTTCCATCCAGTCGCTGTCATTCCACTGATGGTTATCGAGCTTCCAGACGATGGACGCCGTGCGCGGAGGCACTTCGGCGAAAAACGCGTAGGGGTCGATGCGCTCCTGTTCCTGCCCGCTGCGCGAGCGCACGACGTATTTATAGTGAGTGCCTTGCCCGAGGCCCGGGATGAACAGTTCCCACACACCTCCATCGCGGCGGTTCATGGGGTGCCGAGTGCCATCCCAATGATTGAAGTCGCCGACGACGGAAACCTGTTCGGCGTTGGGCGCCCACACGGTAAAGCGCACGCCTTCGGTCCCGGTTTGAGGATCGCCCGCGCGCAACACGTGCGCGCCCATCATTCGATAGCTTTCGTAGTGGGTTCCTTCACCGTGGAGGTGAAGTTCAAATGGCGTCAGCAACGGAGCGGATTCAACGGCCTGCACATCGCTATTATGGCAAGAAGGGCGTGATGCACGCTCACTCCACGCCATCCATCTTCATGAAACTTGCGGAACTCCACCTTCACTTAGACGGCGCTGTTGAGCCGGAGACACTGCTTGCGATCGATCCTTCGCTCACAAGGGAGGAGATTGCTGCTGCCACGGCGTACACCGATTTTCCCGGCTTTATCGACAGCTTCGTGTGGGTGAACCGCAAGCTGACCCAACCGGAACATTATGCGATGGTGGCTCGGCGGTTATTGGAACGCTTGGAAGCCGAGGGTGTTGTGTATGTGGAAGTGACGCTCTCTGTCGGCGTGATTCTGTGGAAGCAGTTGCCGTTTACGCCCGTATTTGAGGCTTTGCAAAGAGAGGCCGCACGAACGAAGATCGCCGTGCGATGGATTTTCGATGCCATCCGGCAGTTTGGAGCGGAGCCCGCCGCGCCCGTGTTCGAACTCGCGGCGGAGCGTGTGAACGAAGGCGTGGTGGCGATCGGATTGGGCGGCGATGAGGAACGCGGTCCGGCACTGCAGTTTAAGCAGCTGTTCCAGAAGGCGCGCGAACGGGGATTGCGATTGCTCTGTCATGCGGGTGAGACTCCGGGCGAGACCATTGGGCCGCGAAGTGTGTGGGATGCGCTGGAAATCGGCGCGGAACGCATTGGGCATGGTTTCCGCTCGATTGAAGATCCAAAGCTGGTGGCCTATCTGGCGGCGAAGAAGATTCCGCTGGAGGTTTGCATTACGAGCAATGTTCGTACGGGCTCCGTGCCGTCGGTGGCCGCGCATCCGGTGCGCAAGTTGTACGACGCGGGCGTGCCGATTATCTTGAACACCGATGACCCCGCATTGTTTGATTGCACGTTGACGGGTGAGTATGCGCTGGCGAAAAGCCAGTTTGGATTTACCGATGTGGAACTGGCGGGCTTAGCGGAGAATGCCTTTCGCTATGCTCTCGATCAAAGCGCGTTGATCGGCCGGTGACATGCCGGAGTTGCTGCGGATATCGTCGCGCCTGGTGAGTTTGCGCCGGTAGCGGCCGAAGTATTCCGGAATGTTGCCGCCGTACTGAAAGTTGTACATTATGTCGGCAAAGGCGCGCGTGTGGTTCAGACCTAAGGCGTGTCCTGATTCATGCAGACAGGTGAGGTAAAGCACGGCGTCTCGCATGAGTGAATCGCTCTTGCCGGATCCGTCGGCGTTCTCGTTTGCGATCAGGATGTGCAACTCCGCTCCACGCTGTCCGTTGACGTTTATGGGGACGGCTTCGCCGAAAAGGCCACTATCGCGGTCGGCCCAGCGCACGCGAATGCGGCCGTCGTCACGGTTCTTGGTTTCAACGAAACGGAGCTTTCCTTCGGAGGCCTTCTCCCATGCTTCGAAAGCCCATCGGGCGAGGTCGGTGTCGCCGCCGACACAGCCTGTGGTGGCCTTCGTGCACGGCTCCACCCAGTAGGTGATGTCGGCGGCGTGCGACGTGGGCGCGAACGCAAGGCAGGTGAGCAGACTGAGCGTAATCGCACGCACGCGTTTATCTTTTCTGCGACAGCTTCTCGTCGCGGATATTTTGCAGCAATGCTTCTAGCTCAGCAACACGGCGCGAGAGGTCGTCGATTCTATCGCCTTCGGGGTCAGGCAGGTTGCCGTGTTCGAGCGGTTCAAACTCGGCGGAATCGCGGACCACGCGGCCGGGAACGCCCACCACGGTGGAGTGATCGGGAATCGGGTGCACCACCACGCTGCCGGCGCCGATTTTGACGTTATCGCCGATCTTGATGTTGCCGAGAATCGCCGCGCCGGTGCCGACCACGACTCCATTGCCGAGGGTGGGATGGCGCTTGCCCGTGTCTTTGCCGGTACCGCCAAGGGTCACGCCCTGGTAGACAAGCACGTCGTCGCCAATCTCGGTGGTTTCGCCAATCACCACGCCCATACCGTGATCGATGAAGAAGCGCCGGCCGATGCGCGCACCGGGATGGATATCGATGCCTGTGACTGCCCGGGAAAACTGATTCAGGAGGCGCGCGACGGTGTACCAACCTTTGCGATACAGGTTGTGCGCGGCGCGATGCAGCAAGATGGCGTGGAAACCCGGATAGCAGAGCGCGATTTCGAGCACGCTGCGCGCCGCCGGGTCGCGCCGGAATATGGTTTGAATCTGCTCGCGAATCTCGCTGGCCATGGTTTTCAACCCCGCACCTGGGGATTGGCGCACCCGCGTTCGATGCGTTTGTCCCTATTATCGCCTGTATTATGCTGGTGAACGTGCAAACCGTTTCTCCCTTTACCGTTTCTCCCTTTACGATGATCCGGACATTTGTGGTTGCCGCGGGTATTGCCGCGCTGACGGGGTGTTCCTCGCCGGAGCCGGAGACCCCGAAGCAAAAACAGGCGGGAGCGCCGCAGGCGGTTTCTTCCGTCATTTCAAGCAAACATCCAGTGGCCAAGTACCTGGAACTTGCCGGATTTCGATTGTCAGAATCAGGGGCGGGGAAATTGACCGTAAAGTTCGCGGTGATCAATCACTCAAACGCCGATATAGGCGATGTTGATCTGCACATCAAGTTGCTCACCACCGCCGCGGCAGCGGGCGATCCGCCGATCACGGAGTTCGATGCGAAGGTGACGGGGTTGGGGCCGCTGGAAACCAAAGACGCTTCCGGTACGGCGATCACGAAGCTCCGTGTTTATGAGATGCCGGACTGGCAATTCATCAAGGCCGACGCGGCGATCACCACACCTGCGCCCTAATCAGGACTGAATCAATTCGAGTAGAACGCCGCCCGTCGACGAAGGGTGGATGAAGGAATAGAGATGCCCGCCCGCCCCAGGACGCGGCTCATTCAGGATTTTCGCGCCCGATGCACGAAGGCGCTCGATGGCCGCATTCAGGTCCGGCACTTTGATCGCGACGTGGTGGATTCCTTCGCCGCGCTTCTCCAGGAATTTACCGATGACGGAGTCCGCGGTTTCGGGTTCCAAAAGCTCGATGCGCGAATCGCCCACGGGAAGCATGGCCGCGTTTACTTTTTCGACGGCGACGTTTTCCCTCAGGGACACGGTCAACCCGAGTTGTTTCTCCCAAAAAGCAAGAGCGGAATCGAGCGACTTGACGGCGATGCCCAAGTGATCAATCGCGGCGCCATTTTCGAGCGGATTAGTGTTCATGTCTGTGATCGGATTTGAGCAGTTGCCGTGCAATCACCAGTTTTTGGATCTCGCTGGTGCCCTCGCCGATGGTGCAGAGTTTGACGTCGCGGTAAAACTTTTCGACGGGGTAGTCCTTGGTGAATCCGTAGCCGCCGTGAATCTGCACGGCTTCATTGCACACGCGCACGGCGATTTCCGAAGAGTACAGCTTCGCCATGGCGGATTCCTTGTTCACGTTCATTTTGGAATCTTTCATCCACGCGGCGCGAAGCGTCAGTAGGCGCGCGGCGTCGATCTCGGTCGCCATGTCGGCCAGCTTGTGTTGGATCGCCTGAAACTCGGAGATGAACCTCCCGAACTGCTTCCGCTGCTTGGAGTAATGCAGCGCGGCTTCGTAGGCGCCTTGCGCGGTGCCCACGGAAAGGGCCGCGATGGAGATGCGACCGCCATCGAGAATCCGCAGGGCGTCGACGAATCCCTCCCCGGCTTTTCCGCACAACTGCGATGCTGGAACGCGGCAATCGGTGAGGATCATCTCATTCGTCGGCGAGCAGCGCATGCCCAGTTTGTTTTCTTTCTTGCCTGGCCGGAACCCCGGAGTTCCTTTTTCGACGATGAACGCCGAGATGCCGTGGGCGGCGGCGGTGCGATCCGACATGGCCATCACGACACAAACATCAGCATGGGAGCCGTTGGTTGTAAACGTCTTGCTACCGTTGATTTCCCACGTGTCGCCCTTCAAAACGGCGCGCGTGTGGGTGCCGCCGGCGTCGGAGCCCGATTCCGGTTCCGTCAATGCCCATGAGCCGATCCATTCTCCCGAGGTCAGCTTCGGCAAATACGTTTTCTTTTGCTCCTCACTGCCAGCGGTATAGATATGATTCGTGCAGAGGGAAATGTGTGCGGCTACGCTGAGTGCGAAAGAAGGATCGACGCGTGCCAGTTCCTCCACGATGAGAAAATAGTCGATGTAGCTGCCGCCAGTGCCGCCGTATTCCTCCGGGAAGACGACGCCGAGCACGCCGAGATCGCCGACCTTGCGGAAGACGTCGAGCGGGAAGTGCTGCGCTTCGTCCCACTCCATGACGTGCGGACGAATTTCGCGTTCCGCAAAATGACGGATAGTTTTGCGAAGCTGCTCTTGCTCGCGCGTGTAACCGAAGTCCATGGGCCTCACCCGATTGTTAGACGATTTCGCGCGATGCCGCGTTCCAGCGCACGGTGCGCGACTGCCGGTAGCTTTCCACTGCCATCGAGCATGCAACGGAGACTCGATATCCCAGCTCAAACGGGCAGTTCGGCTCGCGGCTGGTGCGAATGGAATCGAAGAAATTCTGCATGTGCACGTGCGGCGCATGCGTGGCGCGGCCGGTCATTTCCGTTCCGGCCGGATTGTTGATCTTCTGCGGAATATAGCGAACCTGATTGCTTCGCGAGATGGTGCCCGCCGAGCCGAGGACATCTTCGGACACACCCAGTTGGTTGTTGCCGAAACCGGACGACCACGTGATCAGCATCTTCTCGGGCTGCGCGAAGGAAATGTCCATCGTATCCGGTGTCTCGCGGCCATCGTCCCAAACGTAGAGTCCGCCGGTCATGGTCGCGGATTCGGGAATTTCCAGGCGCAGCGCTTTGTGCCAGAACACGAGTTGTTGGCTCATGTGCTCGTTCACGCCACCGCCGGAATAGTCCCAATAGTAGCGCCAGTGGACGAAGCGATTCGCATCGAAAGCGCGCTTGGCATCGGTGGCTTCAAAAGCTTCCCACGCGATGTTGCGAGGATGCAGATCCGCGGTCAACAAAGCCGGACGCGCCCACTGCGGCTTTCCATGAGGCGTGTTGCGGAAGTTGCGCATGTGGATCGCGCTGACCCTTCCCATTCTCGCCGGTTGCGCAAGAAACTGGCGGACATCGTCCAACTGTCCGAAGGAACAACTCTGATGGCCCACCTGCACCGTTAGCTTGCCGCCGCTCGCCTCGAAAGCCGTCCGCATGCGGTTGGCTTGCGCGATATTCAGGGCGAGTGTTTTTTCCAGATAGATGTGTTTTCCGGCTTCGATCGCGGCGCAAAACTGCTCGGCGTGAAGGTGCGTGGGAGTTGCAATGACGATGGCGTCGAGCGAAGCATCGTCCAGCATTGCTCGATAGTCAGTGGCCAACGTTGCCGAGGGAATGAACGAGGCTGCTTTCTCCAGGCGGCGGTTGTAAACATCGGCAATCGCGCCGACCTCCGCGCCCGGACACATGCGGATCTGGTGGATAAGCTCCAGTCCGCGATCGCCCGCACCGGCGATGCCCACTCGGATGCGGTCATTCGCTCCCAAAGCGCGCGCCGGAACCGAGGCGAGAGTGCCGGCGAGTCCGGAGGCAACTTTTCCCAGAAAATGTCGACGGGAATCCATCTAGCTTGAGTGTAACAGCGATGCCTTTAGAAACGCGGCTTAGCTCTTCGCGTTTGGCGGCGGCACAATTGGCGGACGCTGCAGTTGATCCTGGGGGCGTTCGAATTCCATCTCATCAAACAAGAGTCCCGGTGCGATCACGGATGCCGGTGCAATGAGTCCGCCGCCACCGAGCAACGCCAGCGGTGCGCCGTTGTTGACGAAATCGAATTGCGCGGTTTCCGACGATGCGGCCAAAATGTCGCGCAGCGTGCGGATGGAAACGCCGCGGAAGCGTAATCCGCGAACCAGTTCTTCGCGGCCATCGGGATAAACGCGATAAATGAGCGTTGGCGGACTGATCGCCCGCGCCGAACCTCCCGTGCGCGCGCCAGCCAGGAGCGATTGCAGTTCGCCGCCACCGCTTGAGAATGGATAGTCCAAGCGGCGCACGAGGAAACCGTAAGGTTTGTCGCGGTCCTTGCACATCTGCACAAGCTTCGTCTTAAGATTCGCCATCGACTCGGATTGCGAAGTGTTGATGAATAGATTACTGATCGAGGCGGAGCGCCAGCCGTAACCGGCACCCAGGCGTGCGCGGCCGTTCGATCCGGTCCAGGTTTTGCCGGGGAGACGGGTCCAAAGAAAGCTTTTGAGAACGCCTTTTTCCACCAGCGTCACGAT
This sequence comes from Bryobacteraceae bacterium, assembly GCA_040081455.1. Taxonomy (GTDB): domain Bacteria; phylum Acidobacteriota; class Terriglobia; order Bryobacterales; family Bryobacteraceae; genus Palsa-187. The sequence goes on along the minus strand of JBEBGM010000025.1, from coordinate 27,621 downwards.
CTTGGGCTGGACGCCTTCGATGTCGTAGGGATAGAAGCCCAGCAGCGGTTTTCCTTGCCGAGTGGTTTGCGTGGGATCGTCGATGACGTCAATCCATTCCGGGAGGATTCGGTTGTTGATGCGGCCTTCAAACTCGCTGGGAGTGAAATTCACCTGGCGGCCCGGTTCGCTCACCGGACGGCGCGGGGAACGGACGTTATCGCCCACCAACTGCGCCAACAATTGCGCCGCGGCGTAGGGTTCAAACACCACCGGAGCCGTGAATGAATCGCCCGGCGCTCCTGCAACCGGAGCGCTCAGGCGCGCTTTTACGCGCTCGGCCATTGTCCGCACCCCCTGCTCCAGTTCCGCTTCGGTGGGGAAATGATCGAGATCGAGAGCGGCGATGGACAGGCCCTCACGCACCATCATGCCGTCAGCGGCTTGCGCCTCAGCCCGCGAGGTCAGCCAGATCGCGTCATCGGGATAGCGAAGGCGCGTTCCTTCGGTATTCACGTAATAGGTGGGCCCGACGTTCACGCTGATCTCAACCCCGGACGCGATGACCTCAGGGTAGGCGGCAAAGACTCCGGACAATTTTGCGGCGCTTGCCGAAAAGCCCTTCTCGTCAATTTTGGGCGTGCTCAGTTTCGCAAGGCTGACGATCGGTTCGGATTTCGAATAGTCGGCCAGTTTCTCTCCTGGCGCAACCACGCTGTTCAGTGCGGCACGCTTGCGCGCGATGGATTCCACCGCGGCTTTGAAGGAATGATCGGTGGCCAGCCACAGCGCTTCGCGCATGTTCTGGTAGTGGTTATCGAGCGGCCACGGTTCGGTGTCATAGCGGGAGCCGGAATACGCTCCGCTGAAGATGTGGCCGGTGTTATCAAAATCGTAGCTGCCGACGCGAACTTCGATGATCGGAACGCGTTGATGATTGGAACCTGAGACGGTAACGGCTCCGAGCGTTGCGGCGACCGAATAGGTCTGCTGATCGCCCAGTGTGTAGGCGATGAAATAGGGAGTATCGTCGCCTCCGCCGCCCGTGACGTGCAACTGGCGTGAGCGTTCCAGTTCGTCGAGCAGAGCTTTGAGGACGGGATCGCCGTCAGAATTCTGCGCGAAGGAAAAAACTGCCGGAACGGAACCCCCGGCCACTATCAGGAAACCCCGGCGAGTCAACCGCGACATTAGTTGGCCCTCGCTTCCAGTGCGTTTAGCATTGGGCTGTTTAAGGCGCTCGGCCTGGGAAGATAGGGAGGGGAATCCTGCGCTCGATCTTTGCGCTGGATTTCGATGCTTTCGACGAGGAGTGCGGGCGCGATGGCGGCGACGGGTACGCTGCCCGATTCGGCGCCGCAGATGCCGTTGAACACTTCGCGTTTCTCCGATGTGGCCAAAATTTTCTCAAAGCTGGAGAGCGGCGTGCCAACTATATCGACGCCGCGGATGAGTTCGTCGGGTCTGCCGTCGGGATAAATCCTGTAGACGACCAGCGGAATCACAGTGAATGCCTGGAGGCCGCGGCGCTGCGTGGTGGTGTAGCCTCCGGTGACTTGATCGAAGAGCAGTCCGTAAGGCTTGCCCTGCTTCTTCACTTCATCGATCAGCATCTGGCGCAACTGCTGGTCGTTAACCTGCCTGGTCGATTCAACGAACAAGTTCGATTGGCGCGAGACAACTTCGGCGCCCGGTGCTCGCCGCCCGTGGCCGTTCGAATTTGGAAACCCATCGATGGGCGAGCGCGACATCAGAAACGTTTTAAGGATTCCACTTTCCACAACGGGAACCCGCCGCGCGGCAACGCCTTCGTTATCGTACTGATACGCTCCGTTCAGCATCACGGAGCCGAACTGCTTTTGTGTGGGGTCGAAGACGACGGAGAGGAACGACGGCAGGATCGGCTTGCCCACGCTCTTGGTGAACGTTTGTCCTTCGCTATCGTCCTTCTGGCGATGGCCCTCAATACGATGGCCAAAAATTTCATGAAAGAAAACACCGGCGGCGCGGCCGGAAAGTATGGCGGGTCCAACGAACGGGTCAGCCGGCGCGGCGCGAAGGAGGTCGGTTAGGTTTTTTCCCGCTTTCTCGACGGCCTTCAGAATTTCGGCATCGCTCGGGAGCTTCGATGGGTCGTCGGTCTCAAACGTTTCCGTTGTGCTAAGGTCCATGCCATCGGCAGCTTTGCCGTTGGCGCTAATGATGATGCGGCTGAACAGGCGGCCGTGTTCGAGTCGTGTTCCTTCGCTGGTGACCAGCGTTTCCACGGTGCGTTCGGTTTCAAGGCCGATGTCGGAGTTGAGTGCTCCCGGATACTTCGTGAATTCCGCGGAGAGTTTGCGCATGCGCGTGGCCCACTCGGAGGGATTCATTTTGACCGTCGGCGTTTGCGTGAACGCGACCTGCGGTTTCTCCTCGGAAAAGTCAGCGGCCTTCTCGTTGGCCGCGGCCGCGCGCAGTTTTTCGTCGGCCTTAATCTGAATCAGGCGCTGCGCGGAGGCGCGATAGACGCGATCGGTCGCAAGCCACACGGCCTGTCTGATGGCGGCTTCGTTATCCTCAAGCGTGATCGGCGTCGTTGCGGTAAAACGCGGAATCTGTCCCCCGACGCGCCGGTAGTTATCAAATTGTGGCGAGCCAACACGAATAGTTGTGTCGAGAACACGGCTATGACGATGACTCTCTCCGTTGATGGATCCGCGACTGGCGATGATCACATCCGTTTCGCTGTCGATCACCGCATAGCCGAGAAAATAGGGCGCGGGATCGGCCTTCTGCTTCAGCGCAGCGAAATTGCGATCCAGTTCCGCGCTCAGAATCTTGGTTAGCGGCGATTGCGCCAATGCGCTCACGGACAAACACGCGATCAAAAAAAGGCTTCGCACGCCTTTCAGGATATATCAAATCGCGAATCCCAGAGCCGAACTTCGCCGCTAAGTGCAAGATTTTTCACCGCAGTTTGCGCGGTTCGTTTTCCTTCTTGGAGCGCGGCTAGGCCGGGGCGGTCGCCAAAGTCCGGTCCCGCAGACCATTGATCGCCAAGCCGTAGCGGCCACGGACGCCGGTCTTCTCAAAAATGTGTTTCAAGTGAATCTTGACGGTGCCCGGGCGGATGCCGAGTTCGTTCGCGATCTCCTTGTTTTTGAAGCCCTGTTCTACCAACACCAGCACCTGTTGTTCGCGGTGGGTTAATTCGCTGCGCGGGTAGCGGTCCGAACGTCCAGAGTCGCGAAACACGCAATCTTCCATCCAACTGCGCCCCTCCGACACCGTCCGCAAGCAGGAAAGAATCATCGGAACACCGGCCGTCTTGCGAAGGATGCCCTTGGCTCCGGCCTGCAGAAACCGCAACGCTTCCGCCTCCGTGATCGAAGTTCCCCAGATCACCACGCCGATTTGAGGTTCGCGCGCGGTTTCATTCCGTAAATTGCCTTGCGAGTATGTGCCTGCATCTCGAATACGGCTGTCCTGCAGCCAGTCGAGAATGGCCTGGATGCCAAATGCTTTGTCGATAACCAGCACCGATGGCCGTTCCTGCTGTACGAATTCCCGGGCGTGAGAGAGGGAGTCGATCGATTGCAGCAACTCCATGTCACTGCTGGTCCGGAGCAGCGTGCGAAGTCCTTCCGCTGTCACTGGTTGCGTGTCGCAGATCATTACAGACTTCCGCTGCTGCTCGCGCCAGACCGGCGCGTCTGCGTGAATTGAATCGCGCTCCTCGTAACTATCCCTGGTGAGTTGCGTCAAATCCGCCGGCAGTTCTGTCTGTATCTGGCCGGGCCGATCCAAAGGCGAGGTAGGGAATCCGATGGTTCCAAGTGTTCCGTTTGTCATACTCCAGCTTTCCTCCATGGTCTAGACGGGCTATTTTCTGGGCTGCCCGGGGAACCCAAAACTACCGGTACTCCTCCCAAGGCAGCGATACTCCACTGCCCGGGTGTACAATCCGACTCGCCGGGTGATTAGCCCTTATTGGGGGACTCATCGTCCGGGTGTATCACTTTGTTAGTAGCGGGAATGAGGAAAGACTCTCATGTTATGATCGGGTCTAGTCGATCTACTGAATTGAAACGCATACCATTCTGGTCCCTTACTCATGGCAAATCGTGAGGCGCTGAGTTCCCGCCGGGTCGTTTACGTCAGTCCGAACAACCCGATGGTGGGTGAACTCGACAGCGTGCTGCAACCCTATTTCCCTGCAGGCTCAGGTGCGACGCACCTTCAGGCCTACCCGTCCCCGCGGGACCTGCAGAAAATCATCACAAGCAGCGCTCCGCATGTCATTTTTATTGATGTCTCTTCGGACCGGGATCAGGCGCTGGATCTTCTCACCGAGTTGAATCGCCTTGGGCCAGGCGTGCAGGTGATCGCGCTGATGACCGGCAATGATCCGGACTTCATCCTGCGCTGTTTGCGAGCTGGGGCCTCCGACTTTTTGATTCAGCCGTTCACCGCCGAGCAGGCGGACGCGGCGTTCTCCAAACTCGCCCGGTTGCAGACTTCTGGCGACGGGACCATTAAGGAAACGGCAAAACTCTTCGTGGTCATGCCGACCAAAGGAGCGTGCGGAGCGACCACGGTGGCGACGAACTTTGCGTTCCAATGGAAGCGCATGGGGGCGAAGCGGGTCCTGTTGGCCGATCTTGATCCGCTCACCGGCACTCTCTCGTTCCTGCTAAAGGTGAAGTCAACGTTCAGTTTTTTGGATGCCATGATTCGCGCCCAGGAGTTGGACGAGGATCTTTGGAACGCCATGATCACATCGGTCAACGGGATTGATGTGCTTCTCGCTCCCGAAATGATGGTGGATAATGCACAGGAGTTGCGCGATCCCAGTCCGGTGCTCGACTACGCGCGGCATCATTACGATGTGGTGGTGGTGGATGCGAGCGGCGTTTATGGCGACTGGAACCTGAACCTTGCCCGGGCTGCCAACGAAGTTTTGCTGGTGACCACCAATGAGCTTCCTGCGTTGCAAGCAACGCAGCGGGCGCTCTCGTATTTGGATACGAACCGCATCGGCCGTTGGAAGATCCGCCTGATCATCAATCGCTATCTGCAGGATGTGGGCCTGAACCGGGACGTGATCGGCACAGCGTTGCACTTTGACGTGTTCGAAACGCTGCCGAGCGATTACGAATCCGTCCAAAAATCCTTGCTCGACGGCAAACCGATTCCTACCAGCACCACGTTCGGCAAAGGCATGGTGAAGTTGGTGGAACGCCTGGGCGGCAAAGCGGAGAGCACGAAAAAGAGTTCTGGCCTTGGAAGCCTCTTGGGTCTGTTTTCGAAGACCTCGAAGAAGTAGCTTTCCGGGGCAGCATCCCCATCATGCAAGCGCGCCTGGCAGGCATCCCCGGACTCACGCTCATCGTCAACCCGCTGCTGTCTCAGTACACGCGGTTCGGTGTGGGTGGACCCGCGCGGCTTCTAGTGGATGCCCCCACCGAAGAAGCACTGGTTGCCGCGCTGGCGCTTATGCGCGAATGCGGCGATTCGTTTGTCGTGATCGGCGGCGGCAGCAATCTGGTGGCGAGCGACGACGGATATTCCGGCGCGGTGCTCCGCTATACGGATAGCCGCATTCTCATTGAAGGGACGCGTGTCAACGCGGCGGCGGGCGCGGTGCTGCAGGATGTTGTGGATACAACGATCCGCCATGGTCTGCGCGGCGTGGATACGATGACCGGCATTCCCGGGTGGGTTGGCGGTGCGGTTTACGGGAATGCGGGAGCCTACGGTCACTCAATTCATGAACGAGTGGTGCGTGTCCGCTTCTTTGATGGTGCGATGATTCGCGAAATCGAAAACAAGGAGTGCGAATTCGATTATCGCGAGAGCATTTTCAAGCGCCGCAAGGATTGGATCGTTCTCTCGGTGCTTTTGCAGTTGGAAGCAGCTGACGCCGCCGAATTGAAGGCTTCGGCCGATGCGATTCTCAAAATCCGTAACGAAAAGTATCCGCCCACCATGCGTTGTGCCGGAAGCATCTTCAAAAATCTGTTTTTCGACAAACTCCCCGCCGCCGTGCAAGCGCAGATTCCCGCCAAGCTGGTAAGAGAAGGGAAGCTTCCGTCGGCGTACTTGTTGGAGCAATCGGGCGCAAAGGGCTTGGTGAATGGCGGCGTTCGCGTGGCCGAGTACCATGCGAATCTGATCTACAACCAGGGCACGGGCACGGCGACCGAGATTCGCGACTTGATTGCGGATTTGAAGCGCCGCGTTTCCGAGCGCTTCGGGGTCGAACTGGAAGAAGAAGTTCAATACCTTTGATCGCGAGCCGCGCCCTCCGAACATCTTGGCACTTCACGATGTTCTTATGAAACTTTTATGACTTCCTTACATGCAGGAGCCCATACGGCCGCTTTGGCCGGGCGGTTGTCCTCACCGATGACGGACGTATATTACTTGCGTATGCGCAACGGCTTCTGGATCTTTCCGAAGAAGCGCTGCTCGCATTGCGTAAAGGTTAAGCGGCGGAACGAATGGCAGTGCCGGTTCGTGCCCTAGCGCCGCAGTAGCGTGCTTAATGCGAAGGTGAACACCGGATAGAACACCTGATCGAACACCTGCCAGGCGATCAGCAAGCCGAAAATACTCCAGCCCCGCAACTGCATACCAAACTCCACCAGCTTTCGCGCGATTCGTTCGGGAAGGAACACGCCAATGGCTTCGAATCCATCGAGCGGCGGCAGCGGCAGCAGGTTAAACACGCAGAGCAGGAGATTCAGGGAAAAGAGAATGCTGAGCAGCGTCGCCGCTCCGTCGCCCGCGCCAGGATTGGCGGAAGAAACGATGTGCGCAAAGCTCAAGCCGCGCGGAACTTGAAACACTCCCATCATCATGCCGATACGGATGCCGATTGCGGCCAGAACTGCCAGCGTGAGATTGGCGGCGGGGCCGGCGAGCGACATCCACGCGGCGCGGCGCGGATAAATCATGGCCCAGCGAGGATCGTAGGGCGCGCTGGCCCAACCCATCATCCAGCCGCCGGTCACGAAGCTGAGTATGGGAAACAGCACCATACCGAAGGGTTCGCGGCGGATGTGCGGAAGAGGGTCCAGCGAAACCTGTCCGCCGTGAAACGCAGTGAGATCGCCACCCAGCTTCGCGGCAAAGGCGTGGGAGGCTTCGTGGCAGGTGGTGGACAGAAGAAAGACCACGTACCACGTGATGCCGAGGAAGAGGGTATCAGGTGTCATGAGTGACTGGCCGCGGAATGGGCTGCGGGGTCACTCGATTATAGCGAAGCGGCTCGCCCGGGAGGTTGAGGCGTGCAGGCGATTTTGCGTAACTTGATATCATAAACGTGGAAGCATGGCCATCTCTCCCACAGAACTTTCGATCCTTTCCGATGTCACCACTAATAGCGTTCGAGTGGAGGTGATGTCACAGTTTTCGCAGGAGAACTCGCGCCCCGCCTACGGCGAATGGGTGTTCCAGTACACCATCCGCATCACGAACCATGGCGCCGAGACCATTCAGTTGATCAGTCGTCATTGGGTGATTACCGATGCCACCGATCAGATTCGCGAAGTGAAAGGGCCTGGTGTGGTGGGTGAGCAGCCCGTGCTCGCTCCGGGACAATCGTTTCAATATTCGTCGTGGTGCCCGCTGACAACGCCCATCGGCATGATGCACGGAACGTATCAAATGAAGCGCACCAACGGCGACGTCTTCGATGTGGAGATCGCGCCCTTTGGATTGAAGGCCCGCTACACGGTGCACTAGCGCAAGGCGAGTGAGTTCGCGCAGACTCTAGTGGCTAAGCGCGTAGACGATGTAGTTTGAAACAATCCGGAATGCCATGCCGGAGAACTTTTCGTCGTACTGCGGATAATCGGCCCACTCCCACGCATCACCCAGATCCATGTTGTGGCAGATAGCGACCACCAGGCGTCCGTTGTCGTCATAGATGCCCCGCCAGTGCGGCTCCACGCCGTCCGCGCGTTCATACGTGCGTCCGCTGCGCATATACTGCGCGCCGGGCACCTGGATGCGGTCGGAAAGATCGTAAATGGTGTGGAAGATGGAATCTTCGTTTGGGATATCGACGATGGGGCGGTCGGGAAAAACCTTCTGCATGGATTCGACGAAGATTTGCCACTCCGCGCCGCCATGGAAATCGTCCACCATGAAGAAGCCGCCGCGATTCAAGAAATCGCGCATTTTCAAGACCTGGGTATCGGTCAGCTTCCAACGTCCCACTTCCACTGCGTAGAGCCACGGCCAGTTGAACGCGTCATCGCCGTCGTCGAGATTCACGGGTTGTTCAACGGAGCGGATATTGACGCGCGTTAAGCGGCGTAATGCGACCGCGACATGCCGGTCGGCGGCGGAGTAGTCTGTGGTCCAACTGGAGCCTCCCTGGCGCCAATCGCCGTAGCCGCGGAAACCACCGAAGCCGCCGTAGTAGGGCGGGTACATGAGGCGCGCGAAGACGTAATCGGCCTGAACTTTGTAATCGGGAGGAAGCTCGGCGTTATCTTGGCCCGGGTACTCACGGAAGGGCATCTGCCAAGCGAGTGCCGATCCCACGGCCGCTAGGGCAGCGATGGCGGCGAACGCGAGTTTCAAAACATTCCGTCTGGGCGTTTTCATTTTGGGCGCGTGACCCACGCCGACCATTATAGTGATTTGGCGTCACGGGGCAACGGACCTCACACCCAGAGCAGTTTCGGGTGCCTCAAATGCTATGATGCTGCTGAAATGGCGCTGCGCGCAGGTGACACAATCGGGGATTACCGCGTTCTGGATTTGCTGGGAGCCGGTGGCATGGGAAACGTCTACAGGGTGCAAAACATCTTGTCGAATCGCGTCGAGGCGATGAAGGTTGTTCTTCCCGATAAGTCAGACGAGTTGAACGAGCGCTTTCTGCGTGAGATCCAGGTTCAAGCCAGCCTCATTCACCCCAACATCACCGGCCTGCACACGGCGATGCGCATCGACGGCCAGTTGATCATGATCATGGAGTTAGTGGACGGCGAAACCGTGCGCGAGCGTCTGGGGCGCGGTCCGTTCCGTGTGGGCGAATGCGTTGAGTACGGCCGCCAGATTCTGGATGCACTCTCCTATGCGCACCGCCGCGACATTGTTCATCGCGATATCAAACCCGCCAACATTATGTTGACCAAAGCGGGGCAGGCGAAACTGATGGACTTCGGTCTTGCTTCCGCGGGTTTCGACCGCCGCCTGACGCGGACGGGTGCTGTCATGGGTTCCATTTACTACATGGCTCCGGAGCAGGTGAGAGGCGAGTTGCTGACGGCGAAGTCCGATCTCTATTCCTTCGGACTGACGATGTATGAAATGCTCACCGGCGTGCGCGGGATTCAGGGTGATAGCGATTACGCCATCATGACGGCGCATCTGCAGTTGGATCCCACGCCGCCTGTGGTTTGTAATCCGGATGTTCCGGGACCGCTGAGCGACTTGGTGCTGCGCGCGATTGCAAAAGACGCGAATGATCGATTTGCCTCGGCGGAAGAATTTCGCGACGCGCTCGAAAAGTTTGCGCGCTCGGCACCCGCTCCGTACTTACAGTCGACGGCGCTCGAAACTGAAGCACCCGCGCCCCCCGTGAAGCCGGTGACCAGAACGCTCTTAGTGAACGCGGAAGGTGATGCCACCGTCGCGATGCGGCCGCTGATCGCGATTCCCAAACCAGTGCCGGAGGCGGAGAAACCTGCAAAGGCCGCAGAACCGGCGCCTGCGCAGGTACAACCTGCAATCGCACAACCTGTTAAACCGGAGACACCCACGCTGGCGGTTGCAGCGGAGTCCAAGAAATCATCCGGACTTTGGATCGGGATTGGCGCGGCGGCGGTTGTCGTGTTTGCGAGCGTTGGAATATACCGGATGACTTCGAACCCGCCGAGCGAATCTCCGGCGGCACAGACAGCCGAACCCGTGGTTGAGCCGGCCGCGAGCGCATCTGCGGTTAACAAAACTGGTTTGAGTCCCACAGCGGTGGCACCCGCACCTTCCGCGCGGATTCCCGAACCGAAGAAGGTGGCGAGCACTCGCCAGGAACCGGCGCGTACTCCGGCCACCGCAGTGGTCACTCCGATCCCTGCTCCCGCTCCTGCTCCAGTGGTGGAGCCCCCGAAGCCTCCGCAAAAAACTCCGGAACAGCTTGCGGCGGAGGAGGCCGCGCGAGTCTGGGAGACGCTGGCATTGAGCACGGATCCTGCCGCGCTTCGTAGCTTTCACGCGCGCTTCCCGCAAAGTCCACATGCCGCCGAGGCGTTGAGTTTGGCGCAGAGGTTGGAGGCACAAGCCGCCGAGGCCGCGGCGCGTAAATCCGCGGAGGCGAATGCGGCATTGCGGCAAGAGGTAACCGGGTTCCTCCGCAGAATTGAGGCCGCGTATTCCTCCAAAGACATTCGCCAGGTACGGACGCTATGGCCCACCATCGGAAGCGAACACGTCACCCGATTGCAGGACACCTTCAATGAAACTCGTGCCGTCACGTTGTCGCTGGAGCCGAGCGCTGAACCCCGCATTACGCAGAACGGCGCCGTAGTGGAGTGCCGCTACATGTTGATCGGCCAATTGAAAAATGCCAAAGTGCCCCGGCGCGCGGAGGGCACGGCGACCGTTCGACTGACGCGGTCCGGCAACGCATGGCTGGTGGAGGATATCGATTACCGCACGACCAGCCGTTCTCTGTTCCGCCCACTGTAATCTCTTTTCGCGTTTGTTTTCCGGCGTTTCGCTCACCCGCAGTTCACAGCCGCGGGCTCAACCGCCTATCATGAAAAGAATGACCGCGAAGGAGTCCACGGAAAAATCGCAATGGCTGGCAGCCGCTCGTGAGGCCATGCGCCTGGAGGCCGACGCCGTTCGCGCCGCATCCGAACGCCTGGACGACTGTCTACTTGCCGCGGTGGAACTGATCCTTGGCCACAAGGGCAAAGTAGTGGTCACCGGCATGGGCAAGTCCGGCTACATCGGCCGGAAAATTGTCGCGACACTGCAGAGCACGGGCACTCCGGCGGTGTTCCTGCATCCGACCGAAGCAGGGCATGGCGATTTGGGTGTGTGCCAGCCCGGCGATCCGGTCATCATGATTTCAAAGAGCGGATCGACGGCGGAGCTGATGGAGTTGATTGGTCCGTTGCGTGAACTGGGCGCTCGTTTCATCGGCATTCTGGGGAATGTGCGCTCGCCGTTGGCCGGTGAGATGGACGTTGTTTTGGATGGTGCGGTCCAAAAGGAAGCGGATCCGGGCGGGTTCACGCCCACCTCCAGCACCGTGGTGGCGCTTGCATTAGGGCACGCGCTCGCCATTGCGTTGATGCAGGCCCGTGGATTCACCGGCGAGGATTTCCGGCGCTTCCATCCATCCGGTCAATTGGGCCACAACCTGAAGATGCGCGTTAAAGATGTCATGCATTCGGGGGATGAAGTGGCGTGGGTGAGTCCCGAGGATTCCTTGAAGCACGTGGTGATTGAGATGTCCGTGCGGCCCCTTGGCGGCGCTTGCGTTGTGGATGCCGAGCACCATTTGCGTGGGCTAGTCACCGATGGCGATGTGCGCCGCGCGCTGCGGAGCCACGAGGACATTCGTCTGCTACAAGCTGCCGATGTCATGACTCGCGGACCGGTCACGGTGGGTCCTGACGCGTTGCTGCACGATGCGCTGACGCTGATGGAGAATCGCCCGTCGCAGATCTACGTACTCCCGGTAGTGGATCCGGAATCGCATGTCTGCAAGGGGCTTCTGCGGCTTCACGACGTTTTCCGCGGCGGCGAAAGCTAGCTTTATTTGCCGGATGTTCTTGCCGGATGCCAGACCAGGGGCTTCCTCCTATGCATTTCTAAGGTTCCTGCCCGATGTGGTGCGCCTTTGGTACTGCCGATGTTCTTTGTTGGAGGAATATCGGCTATGCGCCTTCTTTCGATTGCGGCACTGACTGTTCTGGCCTGTGGATTCGCCACGGCTGCCACGACTCGCGAAGCTACGTACGTGGTGGGAAATCTTGCAGGCATGGAAGCCGGCGCTGAAGGCGTCCTCACCGTCGATTCCGGCCATTTGGTCTTCCGCTCCGGAAAGTTGGCGGTGGAAGTTCCCTACAAGAAACTGACGCAAGTGGAACTGGGCGCGACGCTCACGCACAGCGTGGATGTGCCGCTGTACCGCGTCTGGCAGTTGCACAAACGCCTCCTGGCCGAAAAGCCGACGTTCCAGAACCTGACGCTGAACTTTAAAGATGCCGACGGCAAGGAACAGTCGATGACGTTGGAATTACTGGAAGAAGCCGCGGTGCAAACCAGCGATTACTTGCTGGTAAAGACCGGCCGGAAGTCGAAGCGCCCACAGGAAGACTGGTGGGGGAATTCATACTGGCGCACCACTCGCAGCACGTCGGATTGGGACAAGCGCAACGCCGACGATGAGCCGGTGAAGCCGGATACCGACGCAGCCTCAACGCAAGCCGCCAATAGCGAGCACGCGAAGGCAGGGAAGTAGCCCCGCTGCTTCGGTCGCTCGTTCCCTTCCGCGGAAACGGATGCTCGTAAAACCACCGGGGCACTTCGCGCGTCTGTTATTCTGAGACCGGAATCGCGATGCGTATTCGACCGGCAATCGCCACCGTTGCGGGACTGCTCGCCGCATGGGCCATCCTTCAGGCGCAAAATCCGTTTCGGGAGTGGCCGGCCATCGAGTACGGCAACTTTCCACTGCCTTCCGATTACAAGGCGCCACATGATTGGATCCGAGCGCGCCTGCGCTATCCAGACAACGTGGGATACCTGCGAGGCATGGGCATGGAACTGCGGTTTCCAGGCTACTGGACCATGGATTACCCACGTTCCGACCGCCATGTGCTCACCGGGGTACGCCGCCTGACGCGTATTGACGCGCGCTCGGCTGAGCAGGTGGTGACACTCGATGGCACTGACGATATCTACAATTTTCCGGTTGCCTACGGCGTCGAGGTCGGCCATTGGATTCTCAACGAGGAGCAAGCCAAACAACTGCGTGAATACTTGCTGCGCGGCGGCTTCCTGATGGTGGATGATTTCCATGGATCGCAGGAGTGGGACGCCTTTGAGGCCAGCTTGAAACGCGTGTTTCCGGACCGGCCATGGGAAGATATCCCGGCGGGGCATCCCATTTTTCACACGCTCTACGACGTCAACGACCGTATGCAGGTTCCCGGTGCGCAGTTTCTCGAAACCGGCCGCACCTTTGAACGCGACGGCGTCGAACCGCACTGGCGCGGCGTGTCCGACGACAAAGGCCGCATCGTTTTCGCAATCTGCCACAACATGGACCTCGGCGACGCCTGGGAGCATTCCGACGATCCGGACTATCCAGAAAAGTACGCGTCACTGGCGTATCGCGTGGGGATGAACTATTTTGTTTACGATTTGACGCACTAGGCGCGTGGCACCGCCAGTACAAGAAGAAGTGAGTATCCTGATGCCTGAAACCGGTGTGCGTCAACGCCATTGAACAACCCACATCGTGGTAGGTTTTCTTCCACTTTCGCCTGTTTTGTCCGCGACAACTCTCCGTTTCCAGCGTCTAATTCACTGGCTCTGTGGTATCCTGAAGCCGGTTTGAGGACTCGCTCCATTGTTGAAAGTACGCCTGTCGAAAGCACGCCTCCGCGTTGTACTTCCCGTGTTTTTTGTTGCACTTTCCGGATGGGGCCTGCTCCACGCCCAGCGGCCGTTTAAGGAATTTCGCGGGCAGGAATACGAAAACTTCCCGCTGCCTCCTGATTGGAACCAACCCGCGGAATGGACTCGCGCGCGGCTCCGCTACAATTCCTTCCGTGGTGTCCATACTTTTGGCGACGGCTTGATGCAGTGGACCGTCGATTACCCGCGCTCAGACCGCCACTTTTTGCAAGGAATCCGCCGCTTAAGCCGGATCGATGTGCGCTCGGTGGAGCAGGTGATCGACCTCGACGGCGACGATGACATCTACAATTGGCCGGCGGCCTACGTCGTGGAACCGGGTCATTGGAATCTGACCGACGAACAGGCGGCCCAGCTTCGCGAATACTTGCTTCGCGGCGGCTTCCTCATGACCGACGATTTCCACGGCACTATCGAGTGGAATAACTTCAACGAGGGCATGAAAAAGGTCTTTCCCGGCAGGCGGATCGCAGATTTGGATAACAAAGATCCCATCTTTCACGTCATATATGATCTGGACGACAAATTTCAGGTGCCGGGTCTTCAATTCCTGTACACTAAATCCCGGTACGAGTATGACGGCTATGAGGGCAAGTGGCGGGGCGTTTATGACGATCATGGTAGGGTGATGGTGGCCATCTGTCATAATATGGATCTCGGCGACGCATGGGAGCATTCCGATAACCCTGCGTACCCTGAAAGATTTGCGGCTTTGGCGTACCGTATTGCAGTAAACTACTTCGTGTACGATTTGACACACTAAGGCGTGCGGTGGCGTACCGTTGGTTGGAAGTAACGTTGGTGACGACAAGATGTTCTAGGAGATAGGACGCGTTAGCGAAAACGGCCACCCGCTCATGTTCGAGTTCCTCTTCAAATACCCGATCTCGGTATTCTCTCGCGGTACTTTCGTGCTGCTGGGCGGTTGGCCGGTGTGGTTGCTGGGTCTTGGCATCGCCGGGATCGCCGCGGGACTTTGGTTTCTAGTCCGTAAGCGCGCCAGCGGCAAAGGCAGCCACGTTACCGGCGCTCGCCAGGTGTTGGTGTGGTTGTTCCAGACCTTGATGGCTTCGCTGCTGTTGCTGATGCTTTGGCACCCCGCTTTGAGCGTTGCCACTCTGCGCCCTCAGCAGAACATCGTCGCCGTGGTTGTCGATGATTCCGCCAGTATGGCTCAGCCCGACGAATCCGGCGGCGCAACGCGTAAGACGGCTGCTGCCAACGTTCTTAATTCCGGCTTGCTCAATGCTTTAAGAGACAAATTTCAAGTTCGTCTTTATAAGATGACGGACCACCTGGACCGCATCGATAAGTTGGAGCAACTCGATTCGACGGCCACCGCGACTCATGTTGGCGATGCCTTGAAGCAGGTGGTAGCCGATGCCGCCAGTTTGCCGATTGGAGCTGTGGTTCTCGCGAGCGACGGCGCGGACAACTCCGGCGGTGTGGATCTGGAAACCATCTCCGAAATCCGCCGGCAACGCATTCCCATCCATACGATTGGCTTTGGACGTGAAGCCGCTGAGCACGACGTTGAGATCAGCGACGTCCAGACCTCGGCCCGCGCCTTGCCGGATTCCCGTTTGGGAGCCACGGTGACGTTCCATCAACATGGTTACTCCGGCCAGAAAGCGCGCCTCACCTTAAAGGATGGCCCGAAGATCCTCGCGCAGCGCGATGTCACGCTTTCCAAGGATGGAGTCGAACAATCCGAAGCGGTTCCGTTCAACGCCGGGCAAGTGGGCGTCCGTAGCGTTGAGGTTTCCATCGCGCCGCTGCAGGGTGAAGAGAACGTCAAGAACAACGTGGTTACGCGGTTAATTAATGTCGATTCCCGGAAGCCAAGAATCCTTTATTTAGAAGGAGAACCGAGGTGGGAGTTCAAGTTTCTCCGTAGGGCCGTGGAAGACGACCGGACGATCGATCTGGTCACCATTCTCCGGACCACTCAGAACAAACTGTACCGCCAGGGTGTGGCGTCCCCGGATGAATTGAAGGATGGCTTCCCAACCAAGGTGGAAGAACTGTTCGGCTTCGAAGGTTTGATCTTCGGCAGCGTGGATGCTCCTTATTTAACACCGTCTCAGCAAACATTAGTCAAAGAATTTGTTGACCGTCGCGGCGGTGGTGTACTTTTCCTGGGCGGAAAGGATGCCTTGGCCGACGGCGGCTGGAAGCAATCGCTCGACGTGGACCTGATCCCGACCGTTCTGCCGGATCGTAAAGGAACGTTCGTCCGCATCGGTGCAAACGTCGAATTGACGGCCGCTGGGCGCGACAGCTTAATCACGCGGATTGAAGATGATCCGGCAAAAAATGTCGACCGTTTCGCGAAGTTGCCTTACGTAATGAACTTCCAGGATCCCGGGCAGCCGAAGCCGGGTGCGGTGGTTCTGGTGGACGCCAAGCCAATGAACGGCGGGCGCATTCCTTTGTTAGTGACGCAGAATTTCGGCCGCGGCCGGACGGCGGTGTTCGCCACCGGCGGGAGTTGGCGCTGGCAGATGCTGCAGCCGCTGGCGGACAAGAGCCACGAAATGTTCTATCAACAGATGCTCCGGTGGCTGGTGGCGGACACGCCGCGGCGCGTGATTACCTCGACGCCGAAGCAGGTGCTCTCCGACGACTCGCATGTTTCCCTGAGGGCGGAGGTTCGGGACAAAACCTACCTGCCGGCCTCGGATGCGACCACGGAAGCGCATATCCTTGGACCCGAAGGAATTGCGGAAAAGGTGGAGATGCGGCCGGACCCGCTTGAGAACGGCGTCTACACAGCGGACTGGACCGCGCCAAAGGCGGGTTCCTATTTGGTGGAAGTGGTGGCGAACCGTGGCGCCGAAGAGCTTGGCCGCGACACGATGACGTTTCGCCGTGAGGATGGCGTCGCGGAGAATTTCCATATTCAGCAGAACCGCGAATTGCTGGAAAAGCTGTCGTCCGAGACGGGCGGAAAGTATTACAAGCCGGCCGACGCCCAGGCATTGGGCAAAGACATCAGCTACTCCGAGGCGGGGATCACGGTTCGTGAAACGCGCGATCTTTGGGACATGCCGATTGTGTTCCTGATTCTGCTGGCTCTGCGGAGCGGCGAATGGGTGCTGCGCAGGAAGTGGGGTGTCATATGAGGCGCGCGTTTTTGACGGCGCTCTTGTTCGCATCGGTGGCCATGGTGAGCCGCGCGGATACGTTCTACCTCACAGTGGCCGGCCTGGGCGGTGAGCAGGAGTACGAGCAGCGTTTCACGGGTTGGGCAAAGGAAATTGAGCAGGTCTTAAAGAATGAACCCAACGCCAAGCATGAACTCCTGATGGGTCCGCAGGCGACTAAGGCGAACATCCAGTCCAAGCTCGCTGATTTCGCCAAGAACGCCAAGGCGGATGATAGCGTCCTTGTTTTTCTCATCGGGCACGGGAGCTTTGATGAGGTCGGCTATAAGTTCAATGTCCCGGGACTGGACGTGACGGGCACCGAACTGGGCGCTATGCTCGACAAGATCCCGGCGCACGTTGCCGTCATTAATATGTCCAGCGCCAGCGGAGCGATGCTTTCGGCGGTGCAGAAGCCGAAACGCGTTGTTGTTACGGCGACCAAATCCGGCACGGAGAAGAACGCGACGGTATTCGCGCGTTACTTTATTGAAGCGTTGCGCGATCCGGCGGCAGACGCGGACAAAAATGAAATCATCACGGTGCTGGAAGGCTTCCGGTATGCCGAAGTAAAAACCGTGAAGTTTTACGAAGAGAACAAACGTATCGCGACGGAGCACCCGTTGCTGGAAGATACGGGCAAAGGCGAAGGCGTGCGGTCGCCCAGCACGGAAAGCGGTCAGGGGCTTGTCGCGCAGCGTTTTGCTGTGCTGCACACGGGCTCTGCCGCCGCGGTTGCCAAGGATCCGCAGAAACAGGTTCTTCTCAAACAGAAGGAAGAGATAGAGGCCAAAATCGACGACCTGAAGTACCGCAAGGCGGCGATGTCTGTTCAGGAATACCGCGCCCAATTGCAGAAGCTTTTGGTGGACCTGGCCAAGACGCAGGAGGCGCTCGACAAGTGAAGTACGCCGCAGCCTTCGGTTTCCTCGCGATCAGTGCCGTTGCTCCGTTCGCCCATGCCCAAACGCAAGACGGGCAACCGGCGGAATCGGCCGCGTGCGCAAGGCTGAAAAGCAAAGGCGACGCGGGAGCGACGGCTTGTTACGAGAGGCTGCTGCGATCGAGCAATCCTGCCGCTGTGGCGGAGGCAATGTGGGCGCTGAACAATTTTCGTGGCGCCAACGATGCGTTCCGCGCGGCAACAAAGTTGCGCGAAAAGGATCCCGCGCCCCTAACGCGGTGGGGCCGGATGTATTTGGACCACTGGCAACGGGCCGATGCCGCGGACCTGTTTAAAGACGCGCTCAAGCTGAACGAGAACTACGCACCGGCGCTGGTCGGCATGGCGATTCTTTCCAGCGAAAACTTCGAGGCCGACGCCGTCAAGTTCGCCGAGAAGGCGCTGACCGCGGATCCCAAATATTTGGAAGCGCAGGAAGTGATCGCGCAGGTTCATCTGGAAGACAACAACCCGGAGAAGGCTGCCGAGGCGGCGAAAAAAGCGCTGCAGATGTCGGAGGAATCGCTGGACGCCTACGCGATTCTCGGCACCATCGATCTTCTCAATGACAAGAAAGATACGCCGTGGTTTGATCGTGCTCTGAAATTCAACGCGAAGTATGGCGAGGCCTACGCCACTGCGGCGCATTTCTTCATCATCAACCGGCGCTATGACGAAGGCATTGAGTTGTACCGGAAGGCGATAGCGGTTGACCCGACACTCAACCATGCCCGCAGCGAATTGGGCGTGAACCTCATGCGCCTGGGCCAGGAAGACGAAGCCCGCAAGCAATTGGAGCAGAGCTACAACGCCGGTTACCAAAGCCCGGAGACGGTGAACTCGCTGCGCTTGCTCGATTCCTACAAGGACTATGTGACATTCACGACGCCCACCACGGCTTTGCGTCTGCACAAGAAGGAATCGGCGTTGCTGCGCCCCTATTTTCAGTCTGAGTTCGATCGCGCGCTTGCCACCTACGAGAAAAAGTACAAGTTCAAGCTGCAGAAGCCCGTGCAGATTGAGGTGTATCCCAATCACGAGGACTTCGCGGTGCGCACGATGGGTATGCCCGGCTTGGGCGCACTCGGTGTCACGTTCGGCTACATGGTGGCGATGGATTCACCCAGCGGCCGCAAGCCCGGCCAGTGGCATTGGGCGAGCACGATGTGGCATGAGTTGAGCCACGTGTACGTGCTGGAAATGACGAATCACCGTGTGCCGCGCTGGTTCACCGAGGGTATGGCGGTTCACGAGGAAACAGCGACTTCTCCGGATTGGGGCGATCGTCTGGATCCCGGTTCCATCGCTGCGATTAAGGGGAAGAAGTTACTGCCGATCGCCGAACTGGATCGGGGTTTCATTCATCCGACGGGTCCCGAGCAAGTGACCGTTTCCTATTTTCAAGGCGGAAAGATTTGCGACTTCATCGCGGAGAAGTGGGGATGGGAAAAGCTGCTGGCCATGATCCACGACTTCGGCGCGAACATGACCACAGTGGCTGTGATCGAAAAGGAGTTGCAGGTGAAGCCCGAGGAATTCGACAAACAATTCCTTGCGTGGCTGGAGCCGCAGACCAAGAAAACGGTGGATGGCTTCGACGATTGGCGCAAAGCCATCCGCGGTGTGGCCGCAGTCGCGAAGGACAAGAAATGGGATGAGGTGATAGCCTCCGCGCAAGTGATCCGCGATGTGTATCCCGATTACGTCGAGGCAGGTAACGCGTACGAGTTCCTGGCGCAAGCCTACAAAGCGAAGGGCGATAAGGCAAAGGAAACGGCGGAACTGGAGCGTTATTCGAAAGTGGGTGGGCGCGACCCGGAGTTGCTCAAACAGTTGGCTACGCTGCAGACGGAGCAGGGTCGCAAGAAGGACGCGGCGGCGACGCTGGAGCGGCTAAACCTGATCTATTTGGAAGACGACGCGGCACACGTGCAGTTGGGAAATCTTTATTTGGATTTGAAGGAAGGCCCGGGAGCCGTTCGCGAGTATCAAGCGGTGCTGGCGGGCAAGCCGGTGGATGTGGCCGGCGCGCATTACGGATTGGCGCAGGCTTTCGTTTTGGCAAAGCGGACCGACGATGCCCGGGAAGAAGTGATATCGGCTCTGGAAGCCGCGCCGGGGTTCAAACCGGCACAGAAACTTTTGCTCGAATTGAGCGGGAAAGAATAGGCGGGAATGTCAACTTCTGCAATCAATATGACCGAATCCGGCGATCTTCAGGCTCGGATTGAGAAGTTCCAGGCGGCACAGGCCGCAATCCTCTCCGAGGTGCGCAAGGTGATCGTCGGACAGGACGAGGTGATCGATCAGGTATTGGTGGCGTTGTTCGTCGGCGGCCACTGTCTGATCACCGGTTTGCCCGGCACCGCGAAGACGATGCTGGTGCGCACGCTCTCCCAAGCGCTGGGCCTTGAGTTCCGCCGCATTCAGTTCACCCCGGATCTGATGCCCTCCGACATCACCGGCACCGACATCATTGAAGAAGAGCCAGGTACCGGGCGCCGCACGTGGACCTTCGTTCCCGGCCCGATTTTCGCCAACGTACTACTGGCCGACGAAATCAATCGCACGCCTCCCAAAACGCAATCGGCGCTGCTCGAAGCGATGCAAGAGCGATCTTGTACCGTACGCGGTAACATCTACACGATCAAGCCGCCATTCTTCGTGCTGGCGACGCAGAACCCGATTGAACTCGAAGGCACCTATCCGTTGCCAGAAGCGCAGCTGGACCGCTTCATCTTCAACGTGATGCTCGATTACCTTTCGGCTGAGCAGGAAGTGAAGGTGCTCGATCTCACTACCACCACGCATCAAGCCCAGGTGAACGCGGTGACGAATGCCGAAGACATTCTGGACTTTCAGCGTCTGGTCCGTATGGTGCCGATCGCCGACTCCGTGGCGCACTATGCCGTGAATCTGGTTCGCGCCACTCGCCCAAGCGATCCGAACACGCCGGACTTCATCAAGAAATATGTCAACTTCGGCGCCAGCGTCCGCGCCGCGCAGTTCCTGGTGCTCTCCGCAAAAGCCCGCGCGCTGATGAACCGCCGCTATCACGTGGCGTATGAAGACATCACGGCGCTCGCGCGGCCGATTCTTCGCCACCGCGTTCTGTTGAACTTCCAGGCGGAATCGGACCGTTTGACGACCGACGATTTGTTGAAACGGTTGCTCGAAGAGAGGCCGGCTCCGCGGGCGTAAGGCGCACTCACGCGCGAGGCGGTCACATTCATGCTGCAGCGGTTCTTAGATCCGACGGTGCTATCCGGAATCTCCGGACTGGACCTCATTGCGCGCACGGTGGTGGATGGATTCATCGCCGGCCTGCACAAGTCTCCTGACTTCGGCTTCAGTCAGGAGTTCGCCGAGTACCGCATGTACAATCCGGGCGACGATCTGCGTCACGTCGATTGGAACGTCTTTGCACGCACGGAGCGCATGTACCTGAAGCGTTACCGCGGCGAAACGAACTGCCAGTTAACGATTCTGCTGGACGCCAGCCGCTCGATGAAGTTTACTTCTCACAAGATCGACAAGCTGGAGTATGCGCGTTTTCTGACGGCTTCCATCGCCTACCTGGCCAGCTTGCAGCGCGATGCCGCGGGACTGGTCATTTTCGATGACGAAGTGAAAAGTTTCGTGCCGCCGTCCACCCGCCAAGGGCAGCTTGCAAGGTTGCTTCATGCGGTGGAGAAAGCCGAAGTGGGCTCGCGCACGGATTTTTCGAAACCGTTCCGGCACGTGCAGGAATTTTTGCATCGTCGCGGCCTGATCGTCTGCATTTCGGACTTTTGGGAGAACCCCGAAGAGGTGGTGAAAACCATCGCTCCGTTGCGCTTCCATGGGAACGAAGTGGTTTTGTTCCATGTGCTCGATCCCGAGGAAATTCGCCCCAAGCTGCGGGCCCCGGCATTGTTTGAGGACATGGAAAGCGGCGACACGCTGGAAGTTTCCCCCGACTATACCGCGAAAGAATATCCGGCGAAGATTGACGCGCACCTGGAAGCGATGCGCTCGAAGGCGAAGGGCGCGGGGTTGGATTATCACTTGATTGACACCAGCAAGCCTCTCGATGCCGCGTTGCGCGAGTATCTTGCGATTCGCGGAGGGAGAATGTAATGGGTTTCTTCGCTCCTTGGTTTTTGGCGGGCATGGCTGCGGTTGGATTGCCGATCTGGGTCCACCTCTTAAAGCGGCACAAGACGGACCCGAAATTGTTTCCGTCGCTGATGTTTTTTGAACAGCGCGAGCAAAGCTCCGTGCGGCACCGGCGTCTGGAGTACCTGCTCTTATTCGCGTTGCGCACCGCCATGATTTTGCTGCTGGCGCTACTGTTTGCGAATCCGTTCATTCGCCGGACACCGTCTTTGGCGGACGGCAAGAAGCTGGTTGTTGTTGCCGTGGATCGCTCTTTCAGCATGCGTTCGGCGGACCGTTTGACCAAAGCGAAGGATGAAGCGCAGAAGATATTGGGATCGCTCAAGCCGGGCGACCAGGCACAGGTGATCGCGTTGAGTGGCAACGTGCAGGCGCTGACGCAAGTGGTGAGCGATCCAGCGGAGTTGCGCGCCGCTGTGGCGTCGATAGAACCGGGCGACGGACGCTCGTCGTTTGGAGAGTTATCTCGCTACCTGCGTTCGCTGATGGACGCGCAAAAAATGCGGCTGGAAGTGCACTTGGTCAGCGATATGCAAAAGTCGTCGATGCCCCCTGGCTTTGTCGATCTGCGGCTGAATCCTGGCACGAGCATGGTGTTTCATTCCGTTGGCGGCGACGCGAAGAACTGGGCGGTGGAAAATGTCACCGCGCCGCGGCGTGTGTACGATCCAAAGCGCGTGAAGCTGCAGGCCACTGTCTCCGGGCACATGTCGCCCGCCGCGAAAAAAACGGTGACGCTATTCCTCAACGGGCGGGAGCTGCAATCGAAGCAGGTGGATGTTCCCGAAAACGGGCGCGCGCAAGCCGAGTTCCTCACGTTGGACGCGCCTTACGGATTCAGCAAAGGCGAGATTCGTATCGATTCGAACGATGCGCTTTCGGGCGACGATCATTTTTATTTCTCGGTGGAGCGCACCGATCCGCGCAAGGTTCTCTTTGTTGATGACGGCCGCAAGCCGCGTGCGCAGCTGTATTTTCGAACGGCGATTGACTCGACCGGCGACGGCGCTTTCCAGGTGGAAGGGCAGACCGCCGAAAGTGCCGCGGCGATTGCCGATCTTTCGAAGTATGCGTTCGTCGTTCTCTCGGATGTGGGAACAATTCCCGGAGGCCTTGCAAATTCTCTCAACCGTTTTGTGAATAGTGGAGGATCGCTGCTAATTTCCCTGGGTCCCGCGTCGGCGGTCCAGCCCAGAGTTCCGGTGCTCGATGAAGCGATTGAATCCTCGAATTACGCCACGCGCGCCGGTGACCGGTTCCTCAGCGTCACGGACCTCGATGCCGGCCATCCGGCATTGCGCAGCGTCGATAAATTCAGCCAGGTGAAGTTTTACCAAACCGTCAAAGTGAACCCGATGCACTCACGCGTTCTGGCGAAACTCAACGACGGCTCGCCGCTGGTGCTGGAACGTTCGGTTGGTGAAGGTAAGGTGCTGGCGATTGCGTCCACGTTTGATAATGTCTCGAACGATCTGCCCCTGCATCCGGCTTGGGTGCCGTTTGTTTCGCAATCGGCGCTGTATTTGGGCGGAGGTGGCGCGGAGCAACCCGTGAATCTTGCGGTGGATTCCTACGTCGAACTTCGCTCCGGCAGCGCGCAGAGTTCCGGTTCCGCGGCCGAAGTGCTGGACCCGGACGGCAAGCGCGTCCTCTCGCTGGAAGAAGCCGTGAAGGCGAATAACTTCGCCGTGAATCGCGAAGGATTCTTTGAGATTAAAACAGCGGCCGGGCGTAGAAGTCTTGTGGCCGCGCACGCCGACCGCCGGGAGTCCGATCTGCTGCCGATGGAACAGGAAACTTTGGATTTATGGAAGGGCACCGGAAGTGCTGAGGACCCTGCCCAGAGTGGCGGACGGACGGGCGACGATGAGAAGAGGCCGTGGAGCCTCTGGCCTTACATATTGTTGTTATTGTTGTTAGTAGCAGTGGCGGAATCGGTGGTGGCCAACGGCTATCTGCGGCCAGTGGTTCCGGATCGGCAGGGTTTGAGGCGGGAGGCGGCATGAACACGCGCGACCAACTGAATCGTTACCTGGAAGGATTGGAGAAGCGGCTCCGCTGGATGGCGCTCTCGAAAGGCGCCGCCATCTTGTTGGGCGTCGCGCTTGGCGCCACGGTTGCGTTGGTGCTGATCACGAACGCGCTGGCGTTTTCCTCCACGAGTCTCACGATCGCACGTCTGGTGTTATTCCTGTCGCTCTCGGTCGCCATTGGCTTTGCTCTGGTGATACCGCTGTTGCGCTTGAACCGGCGCCGTACCGCGGGCCGCGCGGAAGATTCCTTCCCCGAATTCAAAGAACGCCTGGTTACCTACGTCGAGCGCAGCGAAGCGCGCGATCCGATGCTCGATTTGCTCGCCATGGATACAATGCAAGTCGCCTCGCGAACGGAGCCGGAGCGTGTGGCTCCTCCGAAATCGATTTGGGCAATGGCCACGGGCGCGGGCGCCGCTGGTGCCGTGCTGATCTGGTTGATCGCGGCGGGTCCGGGTTTCCTCGGTTACGGTGCGAACCTTTTGTGGGCCGGCGCTCCCAAGGCTGGATCGGCGCTGTTTTACGACATTAAAGTAGAGCCCGGTAACAAGCTGGTACGCCGTAAGTCCGATCAGGTGGTCACCGCTCAGTTACTCGGCTTTGAATCCGTGAAGGTCCGCCTGATGGCGAAGTACGCCAGCGCCGCAAAGTGGGAAGAGGCCGAAATGGTGCCTCGCGCGGGCGCGACCCAGTATGAATTTCTGTTCGCAGGCTTGCCGGAACCCGTTGAATATTACGTGGAAGCTTCCGGCGTCAGGACGAAAACTTTCAAGCTGGATGTGATCGACCTCCCTGGAATCAAAAAGGTGAAGGTGACTTATCATTTCCCGGCATGGCTCGGCATGCCCTCGGCTACCGAAGATCCCGGCGGCGATTTGCGCGCGGTGAAGGGAACCGTGGCGGAGTTGCTGATCGAGACCGACAAGCCCCTCAAGAACGGCGTCATTGAAGTGGATGACGGTTCGCACATTGAACTGAAGTCCGCCGGTGAACGCCTGCTGACCGCGAAGGTGCCGATTGAAAAAGACGGCGTGTATCATTTTGCCGCGACGGAGCAAGGCGAATCGGTTCGGCTCAGTGAGGATTACTTCATTGAAGCCCGTAATGACGACGCGCCGACCGTGAAGATCGTACGGCCTCGCGCCGATGCCCGCGTTAGCCCCATTGAAGAAGTAGTGGTGGCGGTGCAGGCCAGCGACGATTTCGCTCTGCAGGGTGTGGAGTTGCACTATTCAGTGAACGGCGGTCCGGAGAAAGTGGTTCCCGTGCCGAATTCAAAGGGCGTCAAGGACGCGAGCGGCGAAACGCTCATCACGCTGGAGGATTACAAAATGATCCCCGGCGATGTCATCGCGATGTACGCTACCGCGAAGGACGCACGCGCCACGGCACAGACCGATATGTCGTTCATTCAAGCCGAGCCGTTTGAGCGGAACTTCTCGCAGTCCCAGCAAATGGGTGGCGGCGGTGGTGGCGGTGGCGGCATGCAGGATCAGGAAGAGATCTCCGCGCGCCAGAAGGAAATCATCGCGGCCACTTGGAACGCGATCCGGAGCACTGGCAAGGAACGTTCCGCGGATAATGCGCAGTTCCTGTCTGAAGTGCAGCAGAAGTTGAAGGAACAAGCGCAGTCTCTCGCGCAGCGTTCGCGTAGCCGTCAGTTGGCGGGCGCGAACCAGGAGTTCCAGGAATTCGTGAAAGACCTGGAAGCGGCGGCGGCGGAGATGACCCCGGCGTCGGAAAAACTGAAAGCACAGAGTTGGAAAGACGCGTTGGCGCCGGAGCAGCGTGCATTGCAGCACTTGCTGCGGGCCGAAGCGACGTTCCGCGACATTCAGCTTGCCTTCGGCGCACAAGGCGGTGGTGGCGGCGGCGGTGGCGCGGGCCGTGACTTGGCCAGCATGTTTGACCTTGAACTGGATACGGAAAAGAATCAGTACGAAACCGGACAACGGAGCGGCGGCGGTGGTCCTTCGGCTGAGCAGCGACAGAAGGAAATCGACGAAGCGTTGCAGCGGCTGTCCGAACTGGCTCGCCGTCAGCAGGAACTGGCTCGCAACCAAACGCAAAACAAGCAGCAGGCGTTTGAACAACGCTGGCAGCAGGAAATGTTGCGCCGGGAAGCAGAAGAATTGCGCCGTCAGATGGAGCAGATGCAGCGCAACGGTCAACAAGGCCAGCAGGGGCAACAAGGGCAGCAGGGCCAGCAGGGCCAATCCGGACAATCGGGTCAGTCCAGCCAGTCTGGTCAGGCCGGTCAGTCGGGTCAATCGAGCCAATCGGCGCGTTCGGGCGGGCAGCAAGGCCGCGGCGGCCAGCAACAGCAGCAGATGCAGCAGGCGCTCGATCGTTTAAATCAAGCGTTGAATGACATGCGCCAGGCGCAGCAAGGCCAACAGCAGGGCCAGTCGGGCGCACAGGCCGATGCGCGCCGCGCGGCGGAGCGTCTTGCCGAAGCGCAGCGCATGATGAACGGCCTGCGTCAGCAGCAGTCCGGTTCTCAGTTGGATGACCTGGAGCAGCGCGCCGAACAATTGGCCGGGCAGCAGCGCGATTTCGAAAATCGTTTGCGGCAGGCGGTTGGCCAAGGCCAGCAGCAAGGGCAACAGGGCCAACAGGGGCAGCAAGGCGGCCAGCAGGGTGGCCAACAGCAGGGACGCAACGGGCAGCCCGGTGGTCAAGGCCAGCAGGGCAATCAAATGGGTCCGGGCCAAATGAACCGGCAGCAGGCGCAAGCCATGTCCGATGAAAAAGGCAAGATGGCGGCGGCGCTGGATCAGTTGGAGCGCGATATGCAGAAAGCCGCGCGCGACCTGGCCGGTACGCAACCCGGAGCCGCGGCTCGTGTGCGCGACGGGCTGAGCGACATTCAGCAGAACGAAACGAAGATGCGCATGCAGTATTCCTCGCGCTGGATCCGTGATGGCCAGGCGGGCCTGATGGTTCCGCGCGAAGCACCGATCACGCAGGCGCTCGACGAATTGACGAAGGATCTGAAAGCCGCGCAGCAGGCGCTGGGCGCTTCGGCAAATCAGGACGGCCAACGCAACGCGAATGAGCAATCGCTCGCTCGTTTGGAACGCTTGCGCGAACAGATGCAGCGCATGGCTGGGCAGAACGGCAATCAGCAGGGCGGAAATCAGCAGGGTGGCAACCAGCAGGGTGGCCAACAACAGGGTGGCCAACCAGGCGGCCAACAGGGCGGAAGCCAAGCGGGTGGGCAACAGAGTGGCCAACAGGGCGGGCAGGCCGGCAATCGTGGTGGATTCAACCGCGGCGGGCGTTTTGGCCCTGGCGGCTTTGGCGGCGCCTTTGGCCGCTTTGGTCCCGAGGGTATCTACGATGTTCCCGATGTGCAGTCCGCTGATCCCGGCGCGATCATGCGAGATGCACAGTTACAATTGAACGATCTGCGAGAGCAGTTCCGCGATGATCCGGATATCTCCAGTCAGGTTGCCGATCTCAGCCGGGATCTCACGCGCATGACCACGGGGCAGACGGCATCGTCTGAGCTCGATGGCCGCATTAGTCGGCAGATTCTTCCCAAGCTGGAGGCGCTCGAAGTTCTCCTCCGTCGCCAGGGTCTCGAAGCAGAGCCCGGCCAGGTGCGTAGCGGCGGAACGGCTCGTGTGCCGGCCGGTTACACGGATGCTGTCGCGGAATACTTCCGCAAGCTTGGCAAAGGCCGGTAACAAAACGTTGGTGC
>JBEBGM010000088.1:0-5085 GCA_040081455.1 Bryobacteraceae bacterium | reverse complement strand
TCACCACGCCCCCCGAGCAGCCCTTCTACCGGACCCCCGACTTCTACCTGATCGCGTTCCAAAATCACATGATCCACGCCGCAATTGCCTACACCGTGGAAGGCGATTCCATCCGCTACACCACGCGCGAGCACGAAGAGAAAACCGCACCCCTGTCGAGTATCGATGTCCGCTTCAGCGAACAAATCAACCGCGACAGGCATGTCGAATTCCGCCTTCCGCAGTAACCTGCGCGCTGTACCGTAGCTTCCGCCGCGCTGGCTCACGCGGTCGCGGCCTTTCCCGCCCCCTTGCTAAACTGAATTTTCGTGGCTATCCAATCGTTATTCGGCACACCTGCCCCTCAAGACAATCCTTCTTTGGGTGAACAGTCCACTTCCGCGAAGGCGCCATCCACTGGCGGATTGCTCGATCGCCTCAAGGCCGGCATCCAGAAGACCCGCGCCGGTCTCATGGAAAAAATCGAAGACGCCGTCAGCGGCCGCAAAGAGATCGACGCCGACGTTCTCGAAGAACTCGAATACGCGCTCATCACCGCCGACATCGGCTCCCGCACCACATCCGAAATTCTCGAACGCATCCGCCAGCGCGTCGAACGCCACCTCGTCGGCGATACCAGCCAACTGAAGAGCCTCATCAAGGAACATCTCCTCGAAATCCTCGAAGCCACCGAGCGCCCCTTGACCCAAGTTTCCACACCTCCCGCCGTCATCATGGTCGTCGGCGTCAACGGAGCAGGCAAGACAACCTCCATCGGCAAGCTGACTCGCCGACTGCAATCGGAAGGCAAGAGCGTTCTACTCTGCGCCGCCGACACCTTCCGAGCCGCCGCCATCGAGCAACTCGAAGTCTGGGCCCAGCGCACCGGCGCCGAAATCATCAAACAGCAGCAGGGCGCCGACCCCAGCGCCGTCGCCTTCGACGCCATGCAAGCCGCCCGCGCCCGCAAAGTCGATTGCATCATCATTGATACCGCCGGCCGTCTGCACACGAAGACGAACCTCATGGCCGAGCTCGAAAAAATGCGCCGCACAGTCCAGCGCGTCATCCCCGAAGCACCCCACGAAGTGCTGCTCGTTCTCGAAGCCACCACCGGTCAGAACGGCCTGGAACAGGCCCGCAAGTTCACCGAAACCAGCGCCGTCACCGGCATCATTTTGACCAAGCTCGATGGCACCGCGAAGGGCGGAGTCGTCGTGGCCATTTCTCGCGAACTGAATCTACCGATCCGCTACATCGGCGTGGGCGAACAGATCGACGACCTGCTCCCCTTCGACCCGCAGCAGTTCGTCACGTCGCTTTTCGATTAACGCGCACAGCCCGCGTGAAACGGGGACTGACCTCTCTGTCCCCGTGCTCAAATCCTTTAGTTTGCGGAATCGCCCGGGCGTGGACAGAGCGGTCAGTCCCCGTTTCATGCCCTTACACGCAAACTCGTGAGCCGGGGATTCTTCGTGATTCCGGGCGAACCCCCACCCCAATCCACTAAGCTAATCATTAAGTCCTCATGTCCCGTTTTCTTGAAGAAGCGCTCCAATTGGCCGCCGAAGGCTTGGGCCGCGTCAGCCCGAATCCTGCCGTCGGCGCGGTCGTGGTCGCGGCTGGCTCTGATGAAATTGTTGGCCGTGGTTTTCACACCTGGTCCGGCGTCAAGCACGCAGAAGTGATCGCACTGGAACAAGCTGGCGAACGCGCGCGCGGCGGCACGCTCTACCTCACCCTCGAACCCTGCTCGCATCAGGGCCGCACGCCACCCTGCGCCGACGCCGTCATCGCCGCCGGTATTCGCAAAGTCGTCGCCGCCATGGAAGATCCCAACCCGCAAGTCGCCGGAAAGGGTTTTGAAAAGCTCCGCGCCGCCGGCATCGAAGTGGAAGTGGATTCCGCCTACACCGCGCGCGCAACCGAGCTAAACCTCCCCTTCGTGCATTACATGCAGCACGGCCGTCCGCTCGTCACCGTGAAAGCCGCCGTCACGCTTGACGGCAAAATCGCCGCCCCCGAAGACAATCAGGGCTGGATCACCAGTACCCAGGCCCGCGCCCACGTGCAGACCCTGCGCCACCACTCCGACGCCATCCTCACCGGCATCGGCACCGTGCTTGCCGACGATTGCATGCTCAACGACCGCACCGGCGAAGAGCGCAGCCGCCCTCTCCTCCGCATCGTTCTCGATTCCCAACTCCGCCTGCCCCCCGATTCCCGTATGGTTGCCTCCTGCAAAGACGACGTCATGGTCGTCACCACCTCCGCCGGTTCGCCCGAACGCCGCAGGCGCCTCGAATCGCAAGGTGTCCGTGTCGAAGTGCTCGAAAGCGCCGATGGCCGCGCCGATCTCCGCTCCCTGGTCACCCTCCTCAGCCGTGAAAAATATCTGTCGCTGATGATCGAAGCCGGCAGCCGCGTCAACTGGACCGCGCTCGAATCCGGCGTCGCCGATAAAATCTACTTCTATTACGCGCCCAAAATTCTCGGCGGTACCCAGTCTCTCCCGGTAGCCGGAGGCACCGGCCGTCGCCGCCGTGTGGACGCCATTCAGTTCCGCGACGTGAAGCTCCACACCATCACCGCCAACGAATTCGCCGTGGAAGCATGGCTGGAGAAGTCTTGGTGATAACGAACCAGCAAAACGGAGGGCGGGGCTTCGTCCCCGCAAGCCAGGCTTCGTCCTGGCGCAAATAAACCAACGCAAACATGTTCACCGGAATCATCGAAGAACTCGGCACCGTGATCTCCCTGGAGCCTCGCGAAGCCGGAGCCCGTCTCACCATCGGTTGCGCCGCAGTGCTCGCCAACGCCAGCACCGGCTCCAGCATCGCCGTCAACGGCACCTGCCTCACCGCGCTCAATCTCACGCGCAACTCCTTCGCCGCCGACCTCGCTCCCGAAACGCTCTCCCGCACCAACCTCGGCGACCTCCGCCCCGGCTCGCGCGTGAATCTCGAGCGTCCCGTCACCCCGGCCACATTGCTTTCCGGCCACATCGTGCAAGGCCACGTCGACGCCAAGGGAGTCCTCGTCGCCCTCGAAGCGCTGGGCAATGGAAACTATTGGCTCACCGTCCGAGTCCCCGCCGCGCTCGATCGCTACCTGGTGAACAAAGGCTCCATCACCCTCGATGGCATCAGCCTCACCATCGCCAAACTCGATCAAGCCGAAAACGGCGACGCCCTGGTGAGCGTCACCATCATTCCCCACACCTTCGCAAACACCACCCTAGGCACCGCCAAACCCGGCGCGCGCATTAACGTGGAAGCGGATGTGCTCGCAAAGCATGTCGAGAAGTTGTTGGGTGTGCCGAAGGGTTAGGGGGAGAAACGGGCTGCCCTTTCCGTTTTCGCAGGTCTCACGGCAGAATTGTGTATCTTTTCAATTGGCGAAAGCGTGGCCCGTCCCTGAGTGGCATGCTTCTCCCGATTAGAAGGGGAATCAATGCGATTTGTCGTTCAACTCCTGCTAACCATCATCGTAATCGCCGTTGTCGCTTGGTGGCGTCGGCAACGCGGTTTAGCGACGCACAAAGGACTTAGCCGTGAAGAATTTGTGAGATATTTCGCCGAGATCGACGTCCCCGATGTGGTGTCCGGCGAAGTCTACGACCATTTCAGAGAGATGGTCGGCGTGAGAGGGTATCGGCCTTCTCCGACGGACTCATTTGAAGAGACGTTTAAGATGTCCGGCGAAGATTTCGACGATGAATTGAAGGAGCTTTTACCGCGGCTTGGTCTAGAGATTCCGCACAGTGGGAAGCTTCGGGACTGGACTCGTCCTTTAGCGACGCTCTCCGACCTAGTTCAATGGATTAACTGGGTCCGGTCGAATAGTAAGGCTGAGATCGACTAACCCCGACGGATAAAACGGCTCCACAACCATCCCAACCTTCAGCGCCTTCTCATTCGGAAGCGCCACCGGTTCGCCGTCGTTCAGGCCTTCCACTTGAACGTGCCGAAGGGTTAAGGCGATGAACGGGGGCTGCCCTTTTCGTTTTCAGGAGGTCTGCAGTCGGTAGGATTGTGTATATTTCAATTAGCGAAAGATAGCCGGACCGCGATTTTCTTTGTCTGTAACTGGCAAAATGGACCGAAAGAAAAAACATTTACGCACGGTCGGCGCGTTCGCGCTGAACCTCGTTGCCGCCGATGCGCTGAGCGATGCGCTCGCCGTGGCCTACGTAAGCGGATCGGGCGTAACGATGGCCGATTTCGTCACCCGAACCTACTTGCTAAACATCAGCGCGGCGATTGGTCTGAGCGTTGTTGTCTGGTACAAATTTCGGTCCGTCACGGCGAAATGGATCTGGATTCTGCCCGTCGTCTTGTTGGGTATACGCACCTTGGTCCTCCTGAGCCGGCGGCCGTTTGGGCAGGACCTCGGAGCGCACGTTCTTTCTGTTGCGTCGATACTAGGCGGTGGGCAATGCAACGCCAACTGGCAATCGTGTCTGCAATGGAGATACGTCACGATGCCTGCGTGCCAAGCGATCGCCTATTCGGCAGCTTCCTACCTGTGCTTCAAAATTAGCGACCGTGAAATCGGAAAGACGGGATATCCCGATGATTGAATCCGTCACCAGTGTTTCTGTCTCACCGACTACGGATAAACCGGCTCAACAACCATCCCCACCTTCAGCGTCTTCTCATTCGGAAGCGCCACCGGTTCGCCGTCGTTCAGGCCTTCCACTTGGGTCTTCGTCGTATTCGCGATGCCCAGTTTGATCTGTTTCCACGCGAGCGCGTTGCCGGAAAGCGTCAGCACTCCGGTCTGTCCGTTCTCGCGCCGGATCGCTTCTTTCGGAATGACGAGCGCGTTGTCCACCTTATCCGAGAGGATCTCGGCGTTCACGTTTGTTCCCGGCAAAAGTTCCTTGCCCGGATTTTCCTTGCCCGGATTTTCAATGCCGCACCGCACCGCACCTCGCCCACCTGCTGCGTTCCCATCGGAACAATCTGCGTCGGCGTGCGGGCAATCCGGGCCCCCCGTACCGCCGCGGTCGCCATCGCAGGGCTCGCGCTCCAACCCGCACCCGAAGCCGAACGCCCGCTAAACACCCCCACGTCCGTCACCCGTTTTCATTCCCCTGAATCT
>JBEBGM010000087.1:0-5306 GCA_040081455.1 Bryobacteraceae bacterium | reverse complement strand
ATCTGGCGAAGGGAATCGAGCGCCTCCGCAAGGCGTCGAGCAAACTCGGCGAGGGACGGTACGCGGTGATTTGCCGGGAGTTGAATTTCGCCAGCGAATCCTTGGGCGACATACCCGATCGCGAAGGGCTTTGCGCGCTCCTGAAGCGCGTGGAAACGGAGTCCGCCGCGGCGAGCGTTGACAAAACCCAACCGCAGGCGAACGGCACCATCGAAGAATTGCGCGGCAAGTTGCTTCAAGCCGCGCGCAAAGTGGCCGAAAGCGGACGCCCCGGCTGGCCCGCAAAGTTCGGCGACGTGATCGCTCACGCAACTGATGGAAAGGTGACGCTTGATCGATTGAAGTACCTGACCGACGCGGATGCTCCCGTCATTGAGGCTGCGCTCCTGAGGCTGACCTCCTAGCAAATGGCACGAGCGACTTACCAACGCCTTCGTTGGGCTCCTGAATACCAGGCCGGTTGCCACAGCGTAGCCGGCCAATTGAAAGGCGTGGATTTGGCAAGCCCTCTGTTTAACGCTCTTGACGGGTCGACGGGGATCTTCGAGCCGCGACGGCTGTTGAAGTGATCCACATCGGGCAGGGTCGTCCGGTACAGCGGCGACACGCGCACCAGTTGGCTAACGAGATCGCGACTCTGCGGGTGTAACTTCCCGGAACGCCGTTTTCCAGCCAGCTTCCAAATTACCGACGAGCCGAAAGATTAGCTACGCGCGTAGGGTCATCGCTTGCTACCGTGGAAGAACCGGTTCCGATTCTATGGCTCGCAGCTATTCCCTTGAGGAGATTCAACGGCTGTTCCAGAAAATAGCCGGCGGCGGTCTGTGGGTAGCGCACGGCCAGCGCGCGGCACCCTACGTCGGTCCGGTTTTTGCTGTCTACGCCCGGAACTCGGACCTCTTCCCTGACAATGCCGAAGACACATACTGGCGGCGACTGCAGGAACTACCCGTCGTTAACACCATTGGGGTCCTGGCGCTCATCAACAACATCCTCGCCATCACGCCTTCGGACCGGTCGGCCCAAGAAATACTCAATCAACAGTTCCTGGACCCTGGCCTCGCGGAACGCGTTATCAGGAACGCCCCCGAAGCTCCGGCTTTCCCGGTCGTGTTTCACCGCCTGGGGAATCTCCTGGCCATACACGACCTCTTGGTCTATGGTGGGAACCGGGCATCGGTAACGGAGGCGCCCATCACGCAAATCGGCTGGCTTGCTTTAAGTGCGAACGACTATGTCGAACGCGATCCGTTGCTCACACCCAACCCGACCAATCTTCAACTGACCGCTCAGTTCATCCGGACGTGGGACGTCTATAACCCGCGCGAGTTGGCCTATGCCATGACGCGCATGTATACGATCCTCACCGAAATCCTCCCCGGCGATGATCCCACGGTCGTCACGCTCCGTGATCGGATCGGGATGGACAATCTGGCGGTCGACGGGCTCACCCTGCCGGAGTTCGTCGCCATCGCCTTCGCTCTCTTTGCGCATGGGAACGCGGTGGGCAAGGAAGGAATGAATCGCGTGGTACTCGATGCAGCTTCCTTTTTCCGCGATTTTCCGCGCGCGCAGCCGCTCCTTGATACCTTTCTCCGCGGCCGCGCCCTCACAATCGAGCAGATGGCCGTCAAACTGGCGGCGGGCCGGCCGAGCACGTATGAGCGTTTCCTCGCCGACGCGAAAAGCAAGACCGTCCTGGATGCTGCCTTGCCGGTTTTCCGTCAGCACCCGCTGCTTCGAATTGACGACGCTCGCGTGATCATCCTCGATCTGCAGTTTCTGACTGACCTTGTCACCACGGGGATTTACTGGCTGATTTTCGATGCCCTGTCGGGACGTCGGCGCGAAACTTTCAGGGAATTGTGGGGCCGCTGTTTCGAGCTCTACGTCACGGGCCTACTGCGTCATTTCTATCCGGCAGGCTCGCGCATCCTCAGCGCCGATATCGAATTCTCCGGCGGTCAGATCGATGCCCTTCTCGACTTCGGCAATGACGTGTTTGTTCTTGAGATAAAGTCGTCCCTGCTGACCGAGGCCGCCAAGCGCGGCGGCGATCTTCAAACTCTGGCGGCCGACATCGAGCGCAAGTTCATCCGCAATGAGCGCGGGGCGCCGAAGGCGGTCTTGCAACTCGCTCGGGCGGCCGAAGCGGTTCTCCGCGGAGAGTTGCGGACGGCGATCCCGCCCAGGCGCATTTACCCCGTCTTGATCACCGACGAGCCCGGCAGCGAATGCTTGGGCTTCAACGCCTATCTCAACGAGAGATTCGTGAAGGAAATTGATTCGACGCGCGTGCGGCCTCTGACTGTCATGTCGATTAACGAGTGCGAGGAGCTGCTGCCTCACAGCGCAGCGAATGCGTTTTCTTGGACGGAACTCTGCGAAACGCGGTTCGATGGCGCGGAAGTCGCGATCTGGTCGGTGCACCAGACAATCTATGATCTCCGTCACGCCCGCCACGTCGCTGTGCACCGCAATGATTTCATCTTGAAGCGCTTCGAAGCGATCTATCAAGCCATGCTCAGGACTTACGGCGTTGACCAAAGCGTTCCGGGGTCCTCACCCAGCACCTGAGGGTACACGGCCCAACATCGCACCAGGTTTCGATGTGCTTAGTCTGGAATCAAATTCTCATAGCCGGTCACTAGTGCATCGACCGCATGCTTGTCCATGAGCCTACGGGTTCGGTCCAGTTTTTCGCGTGTGAGGTCGGGCCGCCTTTTTAGCGGGCTGGAAATCCACTCTTCGTGAACGTCGGCTGACCATTTCGCGCGGAACAATCCGATGAGCGCCAGGTGCATCAGCAGGTTCCGGAGCTCTGCGGGATAGAGCACGTTGGCGTCGTGAAAGGCGGTGAAGCCGGCCGCGGGTTTCTCCTTTTGGCCACGAAGCGAAGCCGCTGCGCAGCTAGAGCCCGATTTCCTGGTCGTAAGCGGCTAGTTCAGCGAGTGCCGCCCGGCGATCGGCATCGGCGCGACGCTTGTAGGCCATAAGTCCCTCAAATCGAATGCGGCGGTGCGTACCGACGCGGCGATATTCGATCTTGCCTTCGTCGAGAAGCTGGATCAGTGAAGGCCGCGAGATGTTCAGCATATCCGCCGCTTCCTGCGTCGTAAGTTCGGCATGCACCGGGATCAGCGTGACGGCATTCCCCCGCGCCATCTCCTCAAGGATATGAACCAGCATCCGGACGGCCGAGGCGGGAATCTTGACCGTTTCTTTCGCCGGATCGTCGATCATGCGAAGTCGAAGTGGCTCCGCAGTCTGCACATGTAAGGCGAGGACACGGCTCGATTCCTTGGCGATGATGGCTTCCGCTTCCGAGGGAAGAGTTGGTGCCAGTGTTCCTTGTGCCATATGGGGTGCCTCCTTGTCCTAGACCAACGTTGACACATTATCGAAGTATTCGCAAGTAAGCGAAGTAGTCGAAATCAGATGCGGAGGAGTTCACTTCTCGCTCCCATCCTCTATATGCATGCGTGGCGCGGTCAGCGCATGCGCGATCCACAACCTCGACGACTTTCCCTTCCAGGACCGTCGCCGCCAAGCAGTCCCACAACTAACCAACCACTACAAAAGGAGAAACTCAGATGTTTGCAATTCAGAACGTAAGCGCGAGCGAGGTGCTCAGCACCCAAGACTTGAATGTGCGTCCCGGACGGGACGTGACCGAGATCGTCGGCACGTTCCTGACGGTGGCCGAAGCGGTGGTGGCCCACTGGGTCGAGTATTCGAAAGGGCTGCTGCTGTTCGTGATGGTCCCGGGCGACGAGCGCTCGGGAGAATTCTATGTGTACGACCGGCGCAAAGGCAGTTTCTGGCTGCTGAATCTGGCCGACAGCGTGTTCGGCGGGTACGCTCTCGCCGACATGCGGCAGAAAATCAAGGACTTCCGGCTGTTGGACTTTGCGGAAGACCCAACCCGGCTGCGGGCGGCAAAAGGGTAGCGGCAACTCGCTTTGCGATTCCACGAAACGGGTGTAAAGAATACCTATGCGGGAAGCCCTGCTGGCAACGCGCGAGATGGCGGCTGAGTACGCGCGGTGGTTCGTGAATCGCCTCGCGTACACGCGTCAGTCTGACCGGTCGCACCCCGAGTCGGGGCGGCACTACTACTACCGGCCACGCGCCGAGGGCGGCGGCGAGGTAGCGATGGAACTGGAAGATATCCGGCGTCACTTGGCTGGCGAGATCACGCTCGGGATTTACGCGATCAACCCAGAAACACAGCGAGTGAAGTGGATGGGGATCGACGCAGACTACAAGAGATCGCTCGACGACCTGCTGAAGCTGCAATATGAACTCCAGCAGGACGGCATTCAGGCGGCTCTCGAACAAAGCCGCCGTGGCGGACATCTTTGGATTCTGTTTGAGACGCCAGTGCTTGCACGGCACGCGCGCGTGTACATCCGGCACTTGGCTGGAAAGCTATTGGTGCAGGTGAAGGCGTCTGGCCCCTCAGACGGGATCGAACTGTTTCCGAAGCAGGATCGGATCGAATCCGCGCAATTCGGCAATGCGATCCGCGGACCGCTTGGTGTTCACCGGGCCGTCAAGCGGCGCTACTGGTTTTATGGCGCGCAGCACAGCCTCGAAGCGCAGATGAAATACTTGCGCGAACTACGACGCGTCACGGAGAGACAGCTTTCTGAGCTGATCGCCGGACTCATGGTCGAAGAAGAGCGGCCGCCTGGATTAATGACCGGCTCACGGCCCGACCGTTCTTACTTTCAGATTCTCGACTGTCTGAATCGCGAAGGGTTGCGGCGGGTTGGGCGGAACTGGGTCACGCAATGTCCGAGTTGCGCGGCGGCGGGCCGTGATCGGGGCAAGGATAACCTGGCCATTTCGGTTGAGGAGCCCTCGAAGTACTTGTGCTGGGCTGGCTGCACAAACATACAGATCCGGGCTGCGCTTGGTGCGCCTGCTCCGGTGAACGCGCGTTAGGAGGAGGAAATGGCGAACGAATCTCGACTGGTGCTGCCGAAGCCGATGATGGCGAAGCTCCAATCCCTGGGAATCTATTGCCAGACGTGGGTCACCGCCGAACGGCAGGACCGCGCGAAGCGGTGGGTTCTGCGGGGCGTCGAAAGCGGCGGGAGTGCCAAGGAATTCGGGCGCTACATCTCCTTCTTCGCGGCGGATGGGTCGCGGATGGAATGGCTGCAGAAGGCGGATCGCATCGGCGCAAACGGCGTGCACGCGGTCGTGATTGGTGAGGGTCTGGTTGGCGTCGAAATGGCGCGCGTGGGTGAGACCTACCAACTGGTGATCGCAAGGCACCATCTCGGAAAGGCAAAGAC
>JBEBGM010000086.1:0-5315 GCA_040081455.1 Bryobacteraceae bacterium | reverse complement strand
GTCCCAATCATGGCTCCGCAGCACTCGTTCGGAAACTTTGCTTCCGCGTGCGCCACCATGACGTCCCAGGCTTGTTTATCGACCTTGATCATCTTGTCAACTTTCCACACCAAAGAGCCGCCGCACAAACCTGCGCGACCAGAATTCCGACTCCTGAATTCTGACTCCTGGTTTCTAATCTATTTCGTTCCAGAAGGGCTCGCTCAAATATTTCGTTGCGCCGTCGCAAAGAACCGTGACTACCACGCCGCTTTCGCCGCGGGCCGCCAACTGTTTGCCCACCAACTTCGCCGCGTGCACGTTCGCGCCCGACGACATGCCGACCAGAATGCCTTCATGACGTCCAAGCCAACGCGTCATCTTATACGCGTCTTCGGTTTCAATCCACAGGTTTTCGTCGGCAAGGTTCGGATCGTAAATACCCGGAACAATCGCCGTTGGCATGTGCTTCAAACCTTCCAAGCCATGGAAGCCCGAAGAAGGCTGCGCCGAAATGCACTTCACATGCGGCAGATCCTGCTTCAATCGCCGCGACGTACCCGTGAAGGTGCCGCTGGTGCCCATACTGGTGACGAAGTGCGTGATGCGGCCTTCGGTCTGCTTGATTAACTCGACGCCCGTGCCTTCAAAGTGCGCGCGCCAGTTCGCCGAGTTGCCGTATTGATCGGGATAGAAATACTTCTCTTCTCCCGCTTCAAAAATCTTTTGGCACAAGCGGATAGCCCCGTCCGAGCCTTCGCCTGGGTCCGAGAAAACCATCTCCGCGCCGTATGCCTTCAAAATTTGCTTGCGCTCATGCGATGCGTTCGCGGGCAAGCAAAGTTTCAGGCGATACCCCTTGATGGCGCAGATCATCGCATAGGCGATGCCGGTATTGCCGCTGGTCGCGTCCAGCAACACGTGATCCTTGGTGAGCTTACCGCTTCGCTCGCCTTCCAGAATCATGTTCAATCCGGCGCGATCTTTCACCGATCCACCTGGATTGAAAAATTCCGCTTTGGCGTAAATCTCGACGCCCGGAAGATCTTCATCCACCTTGGCAAGCCGGACTAACGGCGTATTCCCGATCCGCGACAGGATCGAATAGGCAGGGGTCGCCGGAGACTTGGAAAAGACAGGAGCCATGAACAGGGTACTCTTTGATTGTAGAGATCCCCCTAAATCTCTGTCAACAATAGGGGAATTCATAAGCTACCCCTTATTAGAGGCAGAACCGGCGCGGAAGTTGCAGAAAAATAGAAGAGTTGCGGGCTCGCGGGGGTAAAGATCGGACCGGTTGACCAACTAAGGAACCAACCACTCCCAGTCTTCGTCGTCCACCTGGCGGCCCGGGCCGTAGCCCAACTTGGTCATGAATGCGAACACCTCATCCTTCGAGGTGTGCATGTTTTCCAGTTGTTTGGGAATGATCTCCATGACCACTTTGGGATGGAACCGGCGCAGCGTCTCTTCGGCGCCTCGCAGAACCATGTACTCAGCGCCTTCCACGTCAATCTTCATCAGATCCAGGCGTGTGATGCCCAGTTCGTTGACGACGTCGTCAATCCTGCGAACTCGGACGGTGAAGGAGGGCAAGCCGCCGGCGGATTGCTGATCCGCATTGGCCAGCGCAAGAGAGGAAGCGCCGCTGTTTCCTGAGCTTGTGGAATCAAACAGCGTTAGTGACCCTTCCTTGTCTCCGCACGCAAACGGCTGTATGACAACGTTCGCCGCCTGACTTGCGGAAACGTTATCCCGCAGCAGCGCCAAAGTATTCGGATTCGGTTCAAACGCGACCACTTTGCCCGATGGCCCCACCAGCACGCTTCCGCGCAGGGTGTCGTAGCCGATGTGCGCTCCCACGTCGAAAAAGACTGCAGTGGGGCCGAGGCGGTCCGAAATTGACTTCCAAACATCCGACTGCCAACTGCCCGAGATCAGGACTTGCCGGCCAAGGAAATCATTGGGATCGAGCAGCAGGTTGACGCCCGGCTGCACCTCCACGCGTACCGGACGGAGGCCATCGAACGAGCGGACAAGTTTCTCAAACGCCCGTCCGACGTGGTCGCCGCCAACGTTGCTGATCTTTAAAATAAGGCGCTCGGGTATGAAGCGGTGCTGGGCGTCCAAGCTAGTGGCGACCGAAGCAATCGCAATGCCCAGGACAATCACCAGGACTTGTGCAGCCGTTTCTCTTTTCATACGGTGAACTCTTCCCGATTCAAAGGTCAGCCCGCCAATACCTTCCGTGCCGCGGCGATTGCACGTGCAACGTCACTCTCGGATGTCTGCCAGTTGCACACGCTGATGCGCATCGCGCGATGGCCGTTCCAAGTTGTGGGTCCAAAGAAAGCTTCGCCGGTGGCGACGATCTTTGAGATCACCGCTTCGGTGTTGCGGTCGTGGTCGGCGCTGGTCGCATCCGGACGGGGATCGGGGAAACGAACAAGACCTTGATTGATCAACGGTTCCCACAAAAGCTCGGCTCCCTTGAGCGCGCCGATTCCAACGGTGATGGAATGCGCGTGCGCGCAGCAGCGCTCGATCATCGCGGCGATTCCGTCGCGGCCTAGTTGCCGGATGGCGGCGTAGGTGGGAAACCCACGGGCCCGGCGCGAAAATTCAGGATTCCAATCGACCTGCTCTCGCACCGTGTCCGTGGAGACGAGGTAGGCCGCACGCTGCGACATCGCCGCACGGTGCGCTTCTGGATCGGCGACAAACGCGTAGCCGCAATCGTAGGGGACGTTCAACCACTTGTGCCCGTCGGTGGCCCAGGAATCGGCTTGATCGGCGCCGTTCATGAAATGCCGCAGCTTCGGGCTCGATGCGGACCATAGGCCGAAAGCACCATCGATGTGCACCCAGGCTCCGTACTTTTTCGCGATGGGGATGAGCGTGCGGAAATCGTCGTACACGCCGGTGTTGATCTCGCCCGCTTGCATCAACACGATAGTCGGCTCGTCTTTGTGCGCGGCAAGATCCGCTTCGAGCGCCGCTGCGTCCAGCGTCCATTCTTTGTTCAACGGGAGATCCACGATGCAATCAGTGCCCATGCCGAGCAGACGCACCGCCCGCGCGATGGTGGCATGTTTGTGCTTCCCCGTCACCACGCGAATCTTCGGAGCACCGAAAAGGCCCTGCTTTTCGACATCCCATCCCTTGTTCGCAAGCACGCGATAACGGCCGGCCGCAATGCCCGTGGTGTTCGCCATTTGCCCACCGGTGACCAGCGCGAAGCTCGCTGTTTTGGGCAGACGG
The DNA here is from genome assembly GCA_040081455.1 of Bryobacteraceae bacterium. Classification (GTDB taxonomy): domain Bacteria; phylum Acidobacteriota; class Terriglobia; order Bryobacterales; family Bryobacteraceae; genus Palsa-187. Next base: position 2,075 of record JBEBGM010000086.1, on the reverse strand, counting down.
AGCAGATCCTTCAACCATTCGCCCACAATCTCTTCAACGATCGCCGCTGCGGGACTCACCGCATACATTCCCGCGTTCTGGTCCCATGCCGCACTTAGCCAATCCGCCGCAAGCGACGCATCCACCGCCCCGCCAATCACCCAGGCAAAGAAACGGCCGCCAGCGTTGCCATGCAAGCCAGGCTCGGCATCACGCGCAAGTTCCTCGACGATTTGCTCCGCCGGGATGCCGCGATCCATCAACTCTTTTCGGAAATTCCGGCGAAGGGTTTCGATATCGGCCGTTGCATTCGCAGGGCGCTGATCGAGACTGTCGAGGAAGGCGAACGAATGGCGCACCGCTGCATCCAACGCCGCGCGAAATTCCACGGACCGCTGCTCAGCAAGAATCTGTGTCATCGCTACGAGTGTAACGGAGGATGATAAGCGAACCCAATTGCCGGGCGTCGGGATTTCTTAACCGAGCGTCCTTACTCATCCGCATTCACCCGTCGGTGTTTATTCGTGGGGCGTTTTCGATCGTCGAGCGAAGCGATCCGCATAATCCAGATGGAGTTACTTCCTGACAGAATTCCCCAATCAATGTGATATTCCAACTCTGATTCGCATGATAGCCTTGACAGCATGAACGAAGTCTCCGATGCACTGAGGCCAAGCCGGCGGAAGCTGATTTCGCTGGGCGCGGCATTGGCCACCCTCACCGGATGTAAGAAAAGTGAAGCCCCCAGTATGCTGGGCTCTCCGTTATCGAAATACGGGAATCGCTCGCCGCTCGACAAATCCGAACGCTTGCTGCCGCCTGAGGGTCCGACGCCGGCCACTGGAGCCTCCCGAACGCCGTTGCAGGATTCTTATGGGATCCTCACTCCCTCGTCTTTGCATTTTGAACGGCATCATTCGGGCGTTCCCTCGATCGATCCGGCAAAGCACGAATTGATACTGCACGGTCTGGTGGAACAGCCGCTCGTTTACACGTTAGACGACTTAAAACGCTTCCCTTCTGTGTCGCAGATTCATTTCCTCGAATGTTCGGGCAATGGGCGCTCTGAATACTCGGCCGCGCCCGCTGCCACGGCCCAAGCGAGTCATGGCTTGGCGAGTTGCAGTGAGTGGACCGGCGTTCCAGTACGCCTGCTTCTCGAGGAGGCGAAGCTGAAGCCCGAAGCGAAATGGGTGATCGCCGAGGGCGCCGATCCGTGCCGGCTCACGCGCAGCATACCGATCGCGAAACTGCTCGATGACGCGATCATCGCTTATGGACAGAACGGCGAACCGCTGCGTCCCGAACAAGGTTATCCGATGCGCTTGTTCCTTCCCGGATGGGAAGGCAACGCGAATATTAAATGGCTGCGGCGCTTGATGGCCGCGGATGCTCCGTCGATGACGACGCATGAGACGGCTTTCTACACCGACGTGATGGCCGATGGCAAAGCGCGCCAGTTCAGCTTCGACATGGACGCAAAGTCGTTGATCACGCGGCCTTCAGGCGGACAGAAGCTGAACGGCGCAGGCACACACGAGATCACGGGCATCGCATGGAGCGGCCGCGGCAAAATTACGCGTGTCGAAGTTTCTACTGATGGCGGCAAAAGCTGGAAAGACGCCGCCCTACAGCAGCCGATTCTGAGCAAAGCATTCACGAGATTCGCGCTTCCGTGGAACTGGGACGGACAACCAACGTCGATCGTCTCCCGCTGCACCGATGACACCGGCTACCTGCAGCCCACGCAAGACGAACTGATTACCGCGCGCGGACACAACTACAGCTATCACAACAATGGCCTCAAGACATGGTTCGTGAAGGCAGACGGGAGCGTCAACCATGTCGAAAATGTTTAATGGCCTGCTTACCGCCGGTGCGCTTTTGTTACCGCCGCTCACCTTTGCGCAACAAAAAGCAACTGCTCAAGAAAAAGCGACCATCGGCAAGCCCGCATCCCAAGACAAAATCGCCGCGATCAACCTGACGGTCTTCCCCGATGGACGCGGACTCCCCGACGGCAAGGGCACAGCCGCCGCGGGAAAGAATCTGTTCAAGGAAAAATGTGCCGTTTGCCACAACGATCACGGCGAAGG
>JBEBGM010000061.1:0-18900 GCA_040081455.1 Bryobacteraceae bacterium | reverse complement strand
TCGCCGAATGGTTCACGGCCAGGCTCCGCCAGACTTCCGCAGCGCCTTCTCCCACACCTTGCCGCGTGACGAGATCACGCGCCATTGCGGTAAGCAGGTCGTCGTCTGCGTCCATGGATTGAAGTCCGTCGGCGTGGAGCTTGCCTTCCACCGGCAGCGACGCCATCAGCTTCTTTCCCATCAGCCGTAGGCACGATTCCTGGGCTGTCTCTGAATAAGTCAGGAATCCGACGCGAATTGGGCGCTTCTGCCCAATCCTCCAACTGCGCCGACTCGCTTGGCGAAGCGTGTATGTCGAGTACCCGGTTTCGTAGAACAGCAGCACCGGGAAGTCCAGTAAATCGAGGCCGACGCTACACAACTTTGGGTGCGCAAGACAGACCTGCATTCCGTTCCGAAGCTGCCGCTCGTACCAAGCCTCGCGCTCTGCCGGCGGCACTTCCGCGGTCAGTATCTCGACCCGAATCCCTTCCTTCAAGAGAAGATGCTGCAGCCGCCGCGTAACGTCCCGCTTCCTTGTATACACAGCGAACACGTGGACCTTTCTGCCCACCGCAAGTTCGCGTTTGATCTCTTCAATCAACCGCCGCTCTTTCGCGTAAACCAACTCCTGGTCCAGATCCACGGGCTCCGAAATGACGAATCGCTCGCGTTCGCCCGTCTCAGGATTACGATCAAACCCATAGAGCGTTCCCAGCCCGAAGGGCCGGTCCGGATACAGCAGAAGTGCGTTCATGGCGGTACTGATCACCGATGCGTTCCCGTGATGCGCGCGCAACGCCTCCCGGACGTCGTCCTCAAGTTGTCCGTATGCCACTTTCATCGTTGGGTCCATCTCGACCGAGATCACTTCCTCCACGTACGGCGGGAGCGCATCAGAGATGTCTTCCAATGACACAAACGCGGCCAAGTTCATCAGGAAGCCGCCAAAGAGCAGCGGAGACGCGCCGGGTCGGCGCTTCACGGTCGTTGTCACCTTGGCCTTCGAGCAGGCGTTGTCAACAGCCTCAATGGTCGTAACCTTTTCGAGCACGCCGTACACGCTTGCGAACTGCCGCACGCCGGCCTCGCCGTGATCGAACCCTTCCTCGCGCATCCGCTTGGGCTCGACCCGGTAGAGAATATTGAAGACATCGTCGGCGTAGCCACCCAGCAACGTCCCGGTAAGAATCACCGTCCGCTCGCAGGCCGCCGCCATCGTTCCCAAGGCATTGCCCTGCGCCGTTTCGCCCTTGAGCTCGTGAACTTCATCGGCGATGCCGTAGTCGAAGAACCCATCGAGATACCGCCCGATGAACTCCATCGGCGCCATGCGCGGGATCTTCGCGTTGTCGGCTTGCCACAGCGCACTGTAGAAAGGAAGCCTCGCCTTCGTCGTGCCTAAAGAGCCGGAGTCCGGCAGAATCAGCTCCGAGCGCTTCACCTTGCGGAAGTCCGCCCGGCGTAGTTGATCGTCCGACGTTAGGATCGGCTTCCCCGTATCCGGATTCACGACACATCCGTGAAACGGCCCCGAGTGGGGTGTTCCGTAGGCGTGGCGCCAGAAGTAGCCAAGCTTGGCCCGCTCCCGCGAAATGATGAAGATCGACGGAGCGCCAACATTGGCGTCCCAGCGCGCCCGCGCCGAGCGGTGACGCTTCGCTAAGCGAAGTTCGCTCAACGTCGTCTTCAGCCCCTCCCGGACGATTCGTCCGTTACGCAACTTCACTTCGTTCACTCCCGTGAAGCCATTCGACGAAGCGCCGTTACGCACGCCATCGATGAAGAATACCCGAACACCGGGCAGTGTCGAGAAACACTCGCGCGCCCACTTTTCAACCAACTGGGGCGGCACCATGGTCAGCGCCGTGAACCGCTTTCCTCGCGCATGCGTGAACACACTGCCCAACGAGATGAGCGTCTTGCCGGTGCCGCATTCGGCCACAGCGGCCGCGCAACGGGCCTCTTCCCACCGCTTGACGATCCCCATGATCGCTAGCGACTGGGCCGGAAATGGCTGCCGCTTCAGCTCGTGAAGCGCAGGCCAAACCGGGTCTGAAGGTTGATGGAGCGGGGGGAATTGCTCGACAACACGGCGTCCCAACTCGGGGCCGTAAAGTTTCAAGTACTGGTTTATACAGGTTAAGGCGCTCATACGCATATACTCCTTTGCTCCATACGAACTGGTGGCATGAAAGTACTTCCGGGCATTTCGTCCGCGTACCATCTGGGCGCCCATCCGCGCGGCAACCACAGATCGGCTCCACTCTCAGGGTCGGCAACGACGGCGCCTATTGGCTGTGAGGGTGAACTGCGAATACAATGAAAGCTTACGGCCAGTGAGGCCAATTCATGCTGTCCACGGCGAGTAGTGGCGTCCGGCGCAACCCACGGTATGTCCGATCTAAGCCCCTTAGAGAAACGTCGACTTGAGCAATTCCTCGGGATGGGGTCTGGTTATGTGTTGGATTTTACGAATCGCACCTTCGCGGAGTTCATTACACACAGCACCAGCCGCGATATTTACGACTCGCGCTACGACAATGGCAGTGGCTCGAAGGCCAATAGGCTGCGGGCCTTCTGGCAAAAGGAAGAGAACGCTGTAGTCGGGAGGCTGCTAGGCGACATGCTGGATTACAGCGAAGGAACGGGAGCCCAGCTTGAGGTGTGCCGCCTTATTGTTGCTCGGCTGACGCAGCGGGGCACCGATACTGGAGCGCGGTCCGTAGCTCAAGAGAATGGGGAATCAGCTCGGCAACAGCGTCGCTCAGAGGAGCTTCGGGCACTCAAGGATCACTTTCTTGGACTCGCCGCCGATAGTGATCGCAATAGGGCGGGTCTGGCGTTGGAAAGGCTACTGAATCGCCTCTTCGAAGCCTTCACACTCCAGCCTCGACAACCCTTTCGCGTCTTAGGCGAGCAAATTGATGGCTCATTTCAATTGGATGGCCACATCTACCTCTTGGAATCGAAATGGGAGAAGCACCCTTTGCCGGAATCTGATCTGCTGGTGTTCAGAGGAAAGATCGAGGGCAAGTCTACCTTTACTCGGGGCGTCCTTATCGCGCTGAACGATGTCAGCACACCGGCGCGAGACGCAATCACCCGAGGGAAAGCCCCTTCGTTTTTCGTAATGAACGGGCACGATCTGATGATGATACTTAGCGAGGCCATCACCCTACCGGACTACTTGCGGAAGCGAGTCCGCCTGCTAGCCGAGGAGGGACGGATGTTCGTGCCGATCTCGGAGTTGACTCAATAGGCACCGATTGCGATCAAGCTCACGGAGACTTCTCGGGTTTCTGGACGGTTGATCGCGGGCCACAGCGTCCGACTATTTGCAGCGATGTGCTGGCTCTGCTAGCGAACCGACCGCATCTTCTTTTTCGGACGGCACCGCTATGAGCTTGCGTTTTATGCCCGTGCTCAAGATGCGCAACATCCGGAGCTTGGTGCCCTTGATCGCCACGGGTGAGCAGTTAAATCCCAGAAGCTCTTCCACTAATCCGCGCCTGTCAAGATCCGCCCCGAACCATTCGGCCCATTCGGGAAGCGCCGGGAGACCGAACCTCACAGCCAAGCGATGGAGCACGAAGTCGGGCGAACCGTCGTAGAGAATTGTCCTTCGCGCTTGCCCGTCAGCTCCGAGCGTGGTCCCAAAGAGGGTCTGCGAAACTGCGGCCAGATGCCGCACGGGTCGCTTCCGGCCAGGAATCTGGAGCGATGCCCGATACATCACCGGCTTCTCGCCCAGGAATCCGAACAACTCGGCCCCGCCAGGCAGGCTGATCTGAAATCGCTGCTCATCGGCGATGGCCGCCGCGATGGCGCCAACGTCCTGATCGCCGCCGAATACAGATACGAGATGAATCTGCACTGCGGAGCGGGGCTCCGCGGGCTTCTCGGCGACCAACCGATCCATGTGCAGAGACACCTCGGTGATCGTGTCACGCGTCTGCCGCACAAACTTCAGCTTCCCCATTCGCAGGTGGGCGTTCTCCATGTGGGGCCTCCTTGCCGCCGTCATGTCGCGGCTTCTCAGACAGAAGTTCGATCCGGCCATCGGTGAACAGGAGCGTCAGCCGTTGGCTGAATCGTTCCTTCTCCCGAATGACCGTCTCCCCGTCATCGCCTTCTTCTTCCGTTTTATCGACGACCTTGATCGCTTCCCAGTGCGCGACGTGGCGTTCAGATCCACTGCCGAATACTCCATTGAGCAGACCGCTCACCGCGCACAATCCAACATGACCGGCGTGCAGAGGTGTCAACGGCCGCCCGAAGAATTGCTTTCGTTGGGCGTGAGTCACTCGTTGGGCCTGCAGCCACGCCGGTGACTTCGCCAGCAGATCTTCCACCAAGTCCAGCGGAAGCCCCCGGTATTCCATTCGCACCTGTCCGCTTTGCGGTACGGCATACGCACGGTCCGCTTCGTCCGGCAACGGTGGGATTTCGGCATATTTGCGCGTCAACTCCTGAAGCTTCCAGTTTGCCTGGTTCACGGCCTGATCGCTCAACCGATTCTTCTCCGCCGCAGATCGCCGAACGCCGAACACCACGGCCTGTTCGTAGCGCTCTGCGTCCGGCTCGGTCAACCGGTAGATCGCCTTGTCCTTGAAATGCGGACTCAAGATATTCCGGCACTCATAGATGCGGTCGAACGGGATCACCATCGCGAGTACGCCGCCGGGCTTGAGCCAGCGAAAGAACTCGTCCAGAAACAGCTTCTCCATCCGCTGATTCTTACCTTCGCCAACCTCAAAATCGTACGGCGGGTTCAGATACAGCAAGGAGAACGACTCTACCGGCGCCTTGGCGTCAAAAGCGTCGCCCTGGATCACCTCATCGAGCGTCGTTCGCGCTTCCACTGCACGGTGCGAATCGAGTTCGATCCCGTATCGTTTGGAGGCGCTATCCTCCGTGATGGCCAGCAACGCCGCGCCCGTTCCTGCGCACGGATCGAGTACGCTCGCAGGCTCGACCGGAAAGTGCAAGAACCGCCGCATCCGTTGGGCTTCGCGGCTGTCGAGTGGGTAATATCCGAGCCTCATGCGGCCTTCCAATCGCATTTTGTCGTCTCCTCTCTTGGGAACCCAGCCACCCCGTGATAATGGGTGGGGATGGCGATCACATTTGAAGGCGTTCGCGGCATCGCGTTGGCCCTTGATAGCGTGGCCGAGAGCACGTCCTATGGGACACCCGCATTCAAGGTCGGCGGCAAGCTCATCGCCCGATTGCGCGAAGATAGCGAAACGCTCGTCGTTGGTACGACCTTCGAGGAACGCGAGGAACTCATGGCGGCCGAGCCGCAGACGTACTTCATCATCGACCACTACTTGAAGTACCCGTGGGTGCTCGTCCGTCGGTCTCTCGCGAACGCAGACGCGCTCCGGGATCTACTAGGCCGAGCCTATCGGTTGGCCTCAACCGCGAAGCCTAACTCGACGGGCCGCCGCCCCAAGGCCGCGCCCAAGCGTGGATCGTAACGATCAAACGATGGCTGACGCCTGGCCAGTGCGATTCTCAAAGAAGCGCCCGTGGAGCGTCCCTAACTCCGTTTCCAGTTCACTCCGGATAGCCACGAGTTCGGGTTGAAAGGCTATGAAAGACACGACCGATCTTTCCGTCAACCGGGCCCGTTCGTCCGCGACGATCAATTGATGACACTCCTGGCAGGCAGCCCACTCGCCGATGCTCTCACCGATGATGCCGCCTGCCTCGTAGCCAATGAAATTCCGCGCCGGATACCGCCACTGGGGATCAGGCGCGGAGCAAAAATCACAGATGCAAGCCATCGTATCCTCGCATTTCATTCGGTAAAACCACCCATCAAAACGGGACGTCTTCGTCCACTCCGTCAGTTCCATGCTCAGCATTGGTGCTCGAAGCGATCGGTTTTCCGGGACCAGGCCGTTCGGCACCCTCGGCACGCCCCGAGCCCAGAAACCGGACGGTGCTGGGAATGATCTCGACCGAAACTTCCTTGCCGTTCTGCTTTGAATCGTACTGCCGCACTTGGAGTCTTCCTTCGACAAAAATCCCGTCGCCGCGCTGTAGATGCTTGGCGCAGGCTTCACCCACTCCATTGAATGCGCACACACGGAACCAATCCGTGGCCTCCTTCTGATTGCCGTCGCGGTCCTTGAACCGGCGGTTCACGGCCACCGAGAAGTTGACGACGGGGTCGCCGCTCGGCAGGAACTTCATCTCCGGAGTTCCGCCAAGGTTGCCCATGATCTGAATCTTTGTGTATCCCAACATGTTTGTATCTCCTGTTCGTCTTAAAATGCGGACGCACCCCGAGCGCGGAAGCGCCGAGGTGGTCCGGTTGATATGTCTAGTATTTGGGGCGCTAGGCGCTGAGCATTGATGCGCTGCGAGCAGCGCGCTTGCGGGCCAGTAGCCTCTGCTGATAGTCATGACTCTGCTGACGTAAGCGGAGCTTGGCGCATGCCCGGCAGCGTTCCGCATTCGGCGAAGTGCTTTTACAGGGCACGCCGCAGTCAGCGCACGCGTATCGCTTGAGCCTCATTTCGACGTACATGCTGACCTCTTGCACCTGCTTGGAATGGCGTCCATTGATCCCGATGTCGGTCCACCCAACGCAACGTATAACTTTGCAGCCCGCGCAGCCATTCTTCCGAACTGGCTGATCGAATCAGCAGAGCTTCCTCGTCTGTGAACCCGTGATCGCCCGCTTGTCGCTCCCGCGACCGCATCATGTATTCGTCTAACTCACCGGTCCACTGAGCCATCGGCAAGTAAAGCCATGCCGGAGCCAGCGAAAACGCCAGTTTGTCAGCCAGGCAGAGGCGGCTGATGGGCAGGCCCATGCGGCGGCTCCAGTACCGCGAGTGCCGAAGGCATTCGTCTTCCCAAGCCGCTCCAAATAGTGCGCCCATGATCTTCGCGCCCAGAATGACATGCTCTTCGCCAGAGGGTCCGTCCATGTCGGGGCTTATGCGTAGCAGCGATTTATGCGGAGCAACTCATGCGAGGAACCGTCATTCGTGGACGGGACAGTGTCGTTCCTCAACATAATTCTGACCCCTGGATGATTCTCGGACTACAGCGAGTCGAGCCACGTCAGCAAGTCAGCGTCACGTTTCCATCGCGGCGGCTTCGCTGGTCGCAACTTCGGGTCGGCTTGCTCCAATGCCTTGCGCTTGGTTTCAAGATTCGCCTGGGCATAGTGATTCGTCGTTTCAAGATCGGCGTGTCCGAGCCAGCTTCGAATCACGGTCACATCCACACCGGCGGCTACCAGATGCACTGCGGTGGTGTGGCGAAACAAGTGAGGCGTGACGCGCTTATCAGACAGGGATGGAACCTTCTTGATTGCGGCCTGCACGTATTGCCGCAATCGAAAACGGAAGCCGGAGGCCGTCAGCGGTTCGCCATATCGGTTTATGAACAGCCTCTCTTCCGGTGATCGCGGCGCGCGTCGAAGGAGTGCAGTCAGCAGTTCCGCCGTTTCCGGCCACAGCGGGGCAATCCGCTCTTTCTGGCCTTTGCCCATGAGGCGGATGTGGGCGGGGGACTTGAGGTGAAGATCCTTGGGCCGGAGATCAAGTGCTTCCTGGATTCGAGCGCCGCTGTTGTATAGCAGCGAGAGCAATGCATGATCGCGCTGGCCCTCGGCGTTGGTCCGATTCGGTTGGCTGAGAATGGCTGCGACTTCGGCCGAGTCGAGATACCGGATCGCCCGCTTGGGCGCCTTCTTGAACGGAACTTGCAGTACCTCCGCGCACTGGAGTGCCGCGAGCGGTTCTTGCGCGGCAACGAAGCCAAAGAAGCTCCGCAGAGCGGCCAACCGGCAGTTCCGTGTAACGATGGACGCCCGGCGCGTCTTCTCGATGTGCTGTAGAAAGGCGGCTACCTCGACACGATTCAGGTGGTCGAGGCCAAGCGATGCGACCTTGATCTTCTGCCGTTCCGCGACGAAGCGGAGAAACAGACGCCATGCATCGCGGTAGGCCAGGACTGTCCGATGAGACGCGTTGCGCTGCTCAGTAAGCCATTCGTGGAAGAACGCGTACAGCAGTTTAGGCAGGGACGGGATCGTTTTCACAGGCATCACAGTTTTCCTCGGATGACTTGCAGCACGTCGGCTTCGGCCACTCGGAACCGCTGGTTTGCTTGCTGAAGCAGTTCCTGGGTGATCGTCAGGTAAATCAGCGTTGAGTGGATATCACGATGACCGAGATACGTTGCCAAGTGCGCCAGTCGAGCCTGCGGGTTGATTCCTTGCTGGTACCACTGCGTCATTCGGTGAACGACGAACGTATGCCGAAGATCGTGAATGCGCGGGCCGCCACGGCCAGGGTGCGTGTTCACGCCGGAGAGGCGGATGACCCTCCGCAACAACTCGGCTGCTCGCACGCGTCCGTAGCCTCCCCTGGCGTGGCAAAACAGAGCGGCGTCCGGATCTGCGGATGCTCCGGCTTTGGCGCGACAGATTAAGTAGTCGCGAAGAACCGCTATCGCGCTCGCTGAAAGGGGCAGACAACGCGACTTGAAGAACTTCGTATCGCGCACCTCAATCGTCTTCTCATGAAGGTCCACGTCTTTCACGTGAAGGCCGACGAGTTCACCAAGACGCAGGCCGGCACAGTACGCGAGTGTGATCATGCAATGCAAAGTTTCCGATCTCAGGGGCAATGCTGACGAGTTGTGACTGCGGGCCGTTTCAAGAAGCCTTTCGATCTCCGCCGTGGAGTATATATAGGGTCGAATCCGCTTTCGAGTCACCTCTTGCATGAGGAGCCGATCCGTTGCGGGTTCAATCACGGCTACGCCCGCGCGCTGGAGAGCCTTTGCCACAGCCCTGGTTACGCGCAAGCGTTGAAGTTTCCCCGCCGCCGATGTGGCGGCAGCGGCATAGTCACGGGCCAGCAACGCAAAGGGTTCGGTCCCGGCTCCGGGCCGCTGTTGTAAATACCGGTCGAAGCGGATGAACCAGTCCTCATGAGGATACCGATAGCCCAGGGTCCGCATCCGTTGAACGTGTTCGCCTATGAACGGACCCAAGTGGCTTGCATATCGAGGTGGCGGCCGAAGTGCCTCAAGAGCCTTCTCCGGCTGCGGATCGAGGAGCGCTCGGACGATAGCCGCAGTGGATCGGCACCCATAGCGCTCGCGTAGTTCGGTGAACGGATTGCGGGGCACGATCTGCCGTTCGACAAGCCAGTCCAGGAAGCGTTTCACAAACGTGGCTCGATCTATCACATAGGGCACCTTCGATTCCGACGCGCACTTCTTCAGCCACGAGCGAAGAGTCTGTTCCGCGAGGGGCCGCTTTCGTTCACTGGCGAAGCGTTGGAAGTGGCGCAGCATGGAACGGTAAGCCCAGACGTTCTCTGGCGCATAGCCGAGTTGGTCGAGGAACTCGTTCAAGAGCGCTTCTTCTTTGTCGGACCAACACCGCATGTTTTTGCTCCTGGTGGAAGTTCCAGACCGATGGCGCGTAGATCCTCGGTGACTAACTTCAGGTAAACCGAAGTCGAATCGGCACTGCGATGTCCGAGGAGGTCACCGATGGCTTTGATGGGGACGGAGGCGCTGAGCAGGCTGTGAGCGCGGGCGAAACGAAATGCGTGGGCTCCTTGATGACCCTTTGGCTTGACCCCTGCTTTCTGAAGCCGGTAACGGATGATCGTGCACAGCGATCCTCCGCGCTGAAAAGACTGGTATGGCGCGATCGCTTGCAGGAACACATGGCGAAGCGAAGTCTGAGGGCGCCCTTTTTCCAGGTATTCCAACACCGCCTCACCCACAGGCGCCACCAACGGAAGAAACGATTCATAGCCGGTCTTCGAATGGCGAACGAGAAGGCGCTCTTCGCGCCAATCAATGTCCTCCATCTGAAGCCTCGTCACCTCGCCGGCGCGGAGACCATAGGTGGCCAGCAGCAAGAGCATCGCATAATCGCGAAGACCGATTGCACTGTGATCCTTCCGCGTACATCTGAGTACGGCCTGGACCTGATCCTCACTGAGCGCGCGCGGGATCTCCTCGAATCGGTAAAGAATGGTGCCGGAGACAGCCGACGATAGATCACGTGAAACGAGCTTCCGGGAGTGCAGATAGCGCAAGAAGCTGCGCAGGTTGTCGCAGACTCCATTCCGCGTCGATCTCCGCAGGTCAGGCAGGCGCGAGGTCAAGTACGCGTCGAGATCGGGAACCGTCAACTCCAGTAGTGCCTTGCGACCGTTCGACTCCAGCCAGGAAAGGAAATGCTTTGCGGAACCTCCGTTCTTCTTGAGTGTCTCGGACGACAGCCCATGGTCCTCCATGAGCCACCGGCCATAACCCTCGATCAGTTCGCGTTGAAGGCGCTCGTTCTCATTGCGTGGCGGCTCCGGACGGGGCCACTGCGCATCGACCAGCCGTAACATGCGGTGAATCGGGCCGGTGTATGAGGAGCGCCACTTTCGTTCACATGATGGTGGTCCGCCGTGCCGCTTCTCATACTGCTTCCGCTTCTCTTCAATGAACGCTGCAACGTCGGCAGAGCGCGCCGCCTCGACTGGCGTCCCGATGCGCAGTAGAAAGCGCAGAAACTGATTCGCCGCCGCCACAGCGAACGGGATCATGCCGTAGCTATATCCACGCTGTTCGAGGTGTTCTCTGAACTTGCCAATCAGCGGCGAGGGTCGCGATCCTGGAGGCCACTCCCCTTGCACGAGGCGCAGAATCGAGGACGCCACACGCCGGCCGATCCTCCGCCACGTTTGTGGTTTACTGACCAGGTTCGGGTGCCGCCGCTTTGATCGACACAGAGCAACTTCAAAGTAGGCGTCCAAGTCGGCGGGTTGGACCTTGGCTGGGTCGATCTCCCGCTCGGCCAGATACTCCAGGAACAAACGGGCGTGGCGTCGATAGTCCTCCGCCACCCCCACGCCCTGTTCAAACAGGTGGGCTTCAAATCTCTTCAGTAATTCCTCGGTGGCCGACGGAGGGGGCCATTGCCCGTGGATGCACTCCAAGACGCGGCAAGCCGCTTTCCGGTAGCGCGCCCGCCACTGCAAGACCTCATCGGGCGTGGGATGACAACTCCGCCGATACACCTTGAGTCGTTTCTCCAGGAACGTATCGACATCCCTTGGAACCGCGTGCTCGGGAAGTATCTGGGAGTCGCGCAGACCAAGCAGGATACATCGCGCCGCCTTGATGTTGCCGCGGACAGTGCCGGGACTCAGATGCTCCTGCTCCAGCTTTCCGCGCAGCTTCTCGATGTGCGCCTCAAAGCCTTTGAGCGGAGGCCAACTCCCTTGTGCAACACGAAGCAGATGGTGAATCGGTGCGGTGTAATAGGATCGCCAATGCTTCAGATCATGCGGACTCTCGCCGTGACGGAATCGAAAGGCGCGGCGCTGCCGACTCAAGTACTGCTCCAGATCCGCCGGCGTCACGGCCTTCAATGGGATGCTCCGCTCACCGAGATAACGCAGGAACACCCGGGCAACACAAATATGGCTGTCAACCGTGTCGCCCGCCAAGCCTTCATCGTCGGCGAGTCTTTTCCGTAGACGGTTCAACCAGTATGCGGCGTGCTGATGCGGCGGAATCGTGTGTCCCATTGCCAATGTCTACGAGACACAAGTACCTTCGGATTTATCCCCAGGAGATTAGGGTCAACCGCCCGTCAACGTGGCACGCCGCAGCAATGCTCCGCATAAATCGCTGCTGCGCATAAGCGCGGTTATCGTGAGCTCACGATAACCGGATGGCCCAGGTAGCCAATATCGTGCAGTGCGAAGGCAGCCCAAAGCCGCGGGTCCCAAGGAAAGCCGAAAAGGCGCGTCCATCCCCAAGCAACCAGGAACGGATGCAGCATAAAGCAGTGCGCCCCGCCAAGAACGCTCTTGGTTCCTACTGTCATGGCGGACCTCCTTTGCGTTCTACTTCATCGCTGGTTCCGCAGTCGATTCCACGGATGTCTCTGACTCCTCGTCCACGACGACAATCCGCCGACGTTTCGGAGCCGGAACGAACTTTCGATAGAGAGGCCACAGCAGGATTGTGCCCGTGAGTGCTCCTGTAACGACGCCCAGTTCATTGGTACGGCCCGAAAAGAGCGCGACGAGAAACAGGAACATGCAGACTTTCGTTAGGTACTCTTTCACCTTGCCTCCTTGCTACATCAGACCCAAGATGCGGCCTGCGCCGCTGACAATGGACATGCTCGCGATGAACGCTGCCATCGCCCAGCGGGACCATGCCCCGTCCATGCGGAAGCTGAGCCACGTTAAACAAACGCACGTCCACAGAACAATCAACGGCCACCTCGTTGGTGGATCGAGCCTCAAGTCGATCCACTGGATCGTCGCGGCCCACGCCAGCAAGACGAGGTAAGCGAACACGACGGGGAAGTCAAAGGTGCTGTCATTGTTGATTCGTTCCATGGATTCCTCGCTGCGCTTTCAAGACGCTATCGACACCACCTCTGCGGCGGGTTCTACGACAGAGAACGTGCCGCTCACCAAACCATGAACGTGTTTGCAGTTGGCGCACGATACCCCGGCGGCGACGAGCTTCACAGCCTCCAGATACTCGCTCGGCACCGCTTTGACTTCGCCACTGCGCGTCAGGAACGCCGGCGCGAGTCCCTGCTTGCGCAGTTTCTCTGGGAGTTGGCCGTCCATCCCCCGAAAGATCACCGAGGACTCAACCAGCGGGCGTTTCCCCTCTACTTTCGGCTTTCCGAGTTCGTACCTGGCGATCATCAACTGGTAGGTGTCCTCGACTCGTGCCATCTCAACGCCGATCAGCACCTCGCCGATCACAATCGCGTGGACCCCATTGGCACCAATGCGGTCGGCTTTCTGCAGCCATTCCATCCGCGATCCATTCGTTGCGAAGAAGGAGATGTACCGCCCGAACTCCTTGGCGCTCCCGCCGCTTTCCACGCCCCGAAGAACCCAACGCTTCGCCCGGTCTTGCCTCTCCGCAGTCACCCACGTTTGGCAATAGATTCCGAGCGAGTTGAGTCTATTGAGCAGTGGCTTCGGGAGCACCAACCGGGATTCGTTTGCCATCTCGTTCTCCTATCGCGCCAGCACCGGAGCCGATGCGCCAAGCGCGGCCCGGATTTGTGAATTGTTGCAACCGGCCCAGCAGAGGTACTTCAAAGGTTCCTCCACTGAGATGGCCAGATTGTCCTTCCCGCGATCCCGACCCGCTGCCGCACAGCTTGGACATTGCGTGACCCAGTTCCGCCCGATTCGTCGCAATACGTTCTGATCCAGGAAGTCCAGAATCTGAAATACGGTTCGGTCTCGGCACATCTCCGGCGATGGAATCCGTCGAGTAACCTCGTCAGCAACGTCCAAATCGGCGATCAGTCCTGTGAGTTGCAATTCCGTCACACGCCGCAGTTCCCGCAAGTACGTCATCTGAGCCTCAATATCGTGGGCTGCGCCGTAAAACCAGTACCGACGATTCACGGCGCGATGAACGCCGAGCGGCCCGCGGATCGCGTTGCCGAACTGCCCGGGGGCAATTTGATCCTGCTTCGGGAATAGTTCAATCCCGTCCACCGGACCGGCCGATTTCACATGAACCGACAACTTCCCAGCCAGGTGGCGAATGTACACCCGAGCGTGCCGGGCAAGCACGGGCGTCTCAAAGAGAATCCACAGATGCCCGCCGCGCCGACTCTGTTCGAGCGCCGCCTGAATCCCGTCCTGCTGAAGTTCATATTGAAGTTTCAGTAGATCGTCGAGGGACCGCTTGTAGTCCGCGTCAATCGCCATCCATTTCACGCGCTGGGTCGTTGGATTGATTGCGTAGACTCCGAGCGTGAGTTCGCCAGCGAAGTGTCGGCGGACGTCGTCAGGTTGTAGCGCGACTTCCGCTCCATTCTTCGACCCCGGTCGGTAGTAGAAGTGTCGGCCAGAGTCCGGATGCGGCCGGTCCGACTGACGCGTGTAGGCGAGCCGGTTCACAAACCAGCGTGAATATTCGGCGGCCATCTCCGGCGTTGCCAGCAGCGTTTGCGGCATAGCTCTTCTTTACACCCGTTTCCTGGAATCACAAAACGAGTTGCCGCTAACCCTTTGCCGCTCGCAGCCGGGACGGGTCTTCGGCGAGGTCAAGCAGTTGAAACTCCTTGATTTTCTGTCGCATGTCGGCGAGCGAGTAGCCGCCGAACACGCTGTCCGCCAGACTCAGCAGCCAGAAGTTGCCCTTCTTTCGGTCGTAGATGTAGAACTCGCCGGATCGGGCATCGCCCGGCACCATCACAAACAGCAGCAGCCCTTTCGAGTACTCGACCCAGTGGGCCACCACCGCTTCAGCCACGTTCAAGAACGTGCCGACGATTTCGGTCACGTCCCGTCCGAGGCGCACTTTCAGATCTTGCACGCTGAGCACGTGGCTCGCGCTCACAGTCAGGTTCGCAGTCATTTCAGTTCTCCTTAGGTTGGTTTGGGGTTGAGTGGGCGGTGATCCCCGTCCGGGAGCCGCAAAGGTGTCCGTATATATAAAGGACATAGGCGATTTCGAGTGCTTCGCTTACTTGCGATGGCTTCGATTGTGATAGGATGAATCCAGGAGCATACCAGCGATGGCACAAGGAACACTCGCACCAACACTGCCGTCTGAGGCCGAGGCGATTCTCGCCAAGGAAACCAGCCGTGTCCTATCTGGACGCGTGCAAACGTTGGATCCGCTTCAGCTCCGCATGCTCGACGATCCCACTGGTGGCACGGTCAAACTGCCGGCATCCGCTGTACGGATGCTGATCCACATCCTGGAGGAAATGGCGCGCGGAAACGCAGTGAAGCTCATTCCCGTCCACGCCGAGCTCACCACGCAGGAAGCCGCCGACCTGTTGAACATCTCCCGGCCTTCGCTGATCCAACTGCTCGATGAAGGCAAGATCGAATATCGCCGCGTAGGGACGCACCGTCGCGTTCGATTCGAAGCCCTCATGGCCTACAAGCGCCGCGCAGATGCCGAACGCCGCGCCGTACTTGCCGAACTCGCCGCGTACGATCAAGAACTGGGTTTGTAACCTCTGGTGGCTACGTTCACCGCATTTTATGACGCCAACGTGCTCTACCCGGCGGAGTTGCGGAATCTCCTCATGCATCTCGCACTCACCGGGCTGTTTCGAGCCAAGTGGTCGGCGGATGTCCATGAAGAATGGATCTCCGCGCTTTTAGAAAAGCGGCCGGACCTGACGCGGCAGAAGCTCGAACGAACCCGCGCTTTGATGGACCTACATGCGACCGACGCGGTCGTCACCGGCTACGAGGATTTGATCCCCGGCCTGCAACTCCCCGATCCCGATGACCGACATGTCCTGGCCGCTGCCATTCGCGGACAAGCGGACGTGATCGTCACGATGAACCTTCGCGATTTCCCAACCGACGTTGTTGGAGCATTTGGGATCGAGGCGCAACATCCCGATGAATTCGTTCTCCACCTACTCGACCTCGCGCCAGGCGCAGTAATTGCAGCGGCCGAGACGCATCGGCAAAGCTTGAGGAATCCGCCCAAGACGGCGAGCGAGTACTTAGAGACGCTTGAACGGCAGGGGCTGACCCAAACCGCAACCGCGCTGCGAGCGATCACAGACCAAGCAGATACATCGCGAGTGGGCTGAGGCTGGACAGCGTTTCCGGTAGCATACGCGATCGCCAATCGATGGCGGATCTCTCCGTGCGTCGTATCAACGCACCTTGGATGGACCGCCGAGGAGAATCGGTCAGGTTCGGCCCATATTCATGCCACACGGATCCGTTGTAAATAATCATCGAGCCTGCCGGGCCACACGCGGGAACGACACCGTCAAATGTATCTGGAGCCCTGGTTGTTCCTTGCGAGCGCGGCAGAAAACAGGTGGCCCCGTTCTCTGGCCGGAAAGTATCAACCATGAAAATGAATCCCACCATTGGCCAACCATCATTGTCGTTTGGAAAGTCGACGTGGAGCTCCTTGGGCACTTTGCCGGGGTTCAGCGTCCGTGCCACAACGCTGCTGAGCCTGAATGGCTGGTTGATAATCCGGCAACATGCCTCAAGCAACGGTGGGTGCAGATAAAGGCCATGGAACGCTGGTCCACGATTGACGAAATCCTGAACACGGGTTGTGGTGGTGCCTTCCCTCACGTCCGCCGGATCGGCCTGAAGCACGGCAGAGTCATAAGCGCGGGCCAAGCCGGTCAAGTCCTCAGTAAGCGCGGGGCCACCTGTTACAACGAAGCCGTCCTCTTGAAGGGCCTGGAGTTCTGGCTGCGAAAGTACAGCGTTTGCGGCGATTGACTCAAACCATGGATCGTTTCGTGGCATCCATCCTATCCTCGTGCGCGGACAGCGCATTGGAACCAATGATACAGGGACAAGGCGACAGTTCAGACTGTCGCCCTGTCGCGATCTCGTTGTTAAACGGTACGCGTGTGCTGCCGCGCCGCCGTCCGAACCAGGCCTGCCTCACGCGGCTCACTCAGTAGCCCGCACCGACACGAAGATTCGGGTCCAACCGTCGGAGATCGTTACCAAAGCACCCCACCAAATCCACATTAGAAATTGGCAGACCTCTGGCAACGGGCCTGGTGCAATCGGCTAGGACACCAACCTCGCGACCGCAGCCGCGACGACAGTGGCGTCGGCGTCGGTCAGGTTCTTCAATTGGTCGAGAGTCACCTTGCCTTCGGTTGCTTGGGAGATCACATCGCCGAACTTCGCGGGCCATCCGGGGCGTCCGCTCTCCGCGACCTTGCGCGCTGCTTGGAGCAACTGGCCGCGAAGCACTTCGATCTTGCCGGTTTCAATGGTGGTGACTGAAGCGGACTTCTCCGCACCAGCTTCAGATTCCACGCGGTTGAGCAGCGCGCATAGAGCGTCACGATCAGGAACGTCATCGAGCGAATCACTCGCCAAGTTCAATTCGCGGCAGATTGCTGCGTAGCGTCCGTCGCCGAGTTTGGCTGAAGCCGCGCGCAAACGCTCGACGCCTTTCGCCATGTCCGTGAGCTTGTCCAAAACTGTCGTGAGCTTTGCAAATCCGATCTTGGACGGGTCCGTTACGCCGCCGTATTTCTGAAGCGCGAATTTCGAGAGGCCGAAGCCAACGGCTGCGCACAGTCGCTTCACATGGGCCAACGTCTCCTGCTGCACTAAGCCCTGACGCGGTTGCGCAGGCGGTGCCGACTGCTGGCGTGTTTGCGGCTGGGGTTGCCGGCGCAGATGCGCGGGAATCGCCCAGTCCGGCAAGTTCGGATTGCGGACCGGGCGGTTGTATTGGTCCAGATCCTCCCAAACCTTGTCGAGATCATACAAGTAACGGCCAAGGCCGAAGCAGGCGCAACCGCGCTTGAATGCCTGAGCTTCTGCGCGGGTGGCGGAATTCTCGTCGTCCGCCCACTCCTCGCCGACGCCGGTGTGTGAACCAAGCCCGTTCACTGTGACGGTCGAGACGACGACAACCTTCGCGCAGATCACGCTCTGCTTCTGTCCATTGCCGCCCTTGTTGAGTACGCGTTCGAAGTTCTGCGCCACCTGGACGTTGTAGGTGCGCGTCCATCCCCACTCACCGAAGATCTCGTTGAGCCGGTCGGTGTAGGCACGCTGATCGGCGTAGGCTACCAACTGGCCACGCTTCAATGGGCCATTTTTGCTTTGCTGGCTCGACGTCGCCGTAACGCGCCACTTGATCTCAGCCGGATCGAACGGGTCAAGGAGCTGAATTCTGATCTGCTCAATACGCGCGGGCGTGAAGCCACTGTGCGCGACCATGCCATCCATGCCGGGCGCCGTCGCGATAGGCGGCGCCGAATTATCTTGCGAAACTGCTGCTCCATTCACGTACATGTGCCATCTCCCTTGATTGATTTGTCATCACGAGCGCGCTTCCGCTGAGCGACCACGCGCGCCTATCCGTACACGAAGAACTCCGCGCGACCGTTGCCGGGCCGCGCCAACTCACAAATCCGCTCCCGAAAACTGCCGTCGTAGTCACACGTCTTGCCGCCAAAGCAGCGCACGTGCGTGTATCCCAGGGCTTTCAGTCGCGGCTTCAACCACTTCTCCTCGAAATTTAGCGTCCACTCGCCCTCATACTCGCGATAGTCGATCAGCTCATCCAGATCCCGATACCGCGATCTCGGCTCCACCGATGCACCAAATGCCATGGTCATTTCCTCCCTTCGATTTCGATTCGTTGCGCCACAACTCGGCACACATGCCCGCGCTGCAACGCTTCACTTCCGTCCACACATCTCACCCGATACACACACCACCCACCAGATCCATCAATCCACGCAACGCAACCCGCACACCCCACCAAGCCATCCGGCGCTCCGCGCACACCCGATACCCAGCCACACCAACCCACCAACTCCAGAACCCTCACAAATCCATTGCCGACCAGTACGAAACAGCTCTCCAAATCGAATACAGCCACAAACTACCGGTAGTAAGCTCGCAACGTACTGATGCGAGGCGACTTGCAAAGGTGATGGAACAGCAAAGGAACAGCAATGACACACCAAAGGCGCATCAAAGCAGCGGTGGGATGGGCGATTAGACGAGGCAGTCTGCGAGCCGGCGCTGCGCCTGCCGAGCAGTGTCAACGAGCGTCGTCTCGGTGGGGCGATCGGCGAAACTGCGCGCATTGCCGACGTACACGGGGAAGTGTGTGCCGCGCAATCCGTTCAGGACGAAGGATTCCATTTGCACGTTGCAGACGAGGTAGATCACCGCCGCGATCTTGGTCTCGCGGTTCACGGTGTCCGCAATCTGCCGGTATTGCTTGGTCGATTTGGGGCAGCGTTCATATTCCAGCCCGACTTTGCCGGTGGCTTGCCCACACCGGAATGTCACGATCGCGTCGTAATCTTTCGCGTATCCGAAATTCGTGAGTTCGTTGTCGGAGCGAATCTCCGGCTCGTAGAGCCAAGACGACACGATGCCGGAC
>JBEBGM010000085.1:0-5390 GCA_040081455.1 Bryobacteraceae bacterium | reverse complement strand
CGCGCAGATGCCTGCGGGCGGTCGCGGTGGACGTGGTGGCGCTCCGGCGGGCCCGTCCGATACCGACACGCGTCCGTACGACAAGAAGAACTTTGACGGCCTCTGGGCGCGCAATCCGCAGACCTACAAGCTTCCGGTTTGCCCCGAGTGCCGCGACCAGGCCATTGCACCGGGATATGGCTTTTTTGGCGACACCCCGCCGCGCACTCCGCTTGGCGAGAAACGTTTCCAATTGAACAAGCCGGGCCGCGGCTATGAGCTCAACAGCAAGGAAGCCGCCGCGCATGCCGATGTGGATGCCGGTTATCGCCGCGCTGTGCTGCCGGCCTTCGGCAACGATCCGGAAGCCCGCTGCGAACCGCTCGGCCTGCCTCGCTTGATCGCTTTCTCTGGCGGTGGCGCCACCATGGAAATGGTGCACTCGGCCAAAAACGACCGCATCATTCAGCGTTTCGAATGGACGTGGGATAACCGCGAAATCTGGATGGACGGCCGCAAGATCCCGAATGTGGACGACTATCTGCCGCGTTACAACGGCTACTCCGTCGGCAAGTGGGAAGGCGACACACTGGTGGTCACCTCCACCGGCTTCGATGACCGCGCCTGGCTCGATCAATACGGTTTCCCGTATAGCGACAAAGCCGTTCTCGAAGAACGTTGGACCCGCCCCAGCCCCAACCGCTTGCGCGCAGACCTGACGTTGAACGATCCGACCACCTACACCAAACCCTGGCACGCCAGCCCGAAGGTGTGGGCGCTGATTCCGAAAGAAGCCATGTCGATTAGCGGCTGGTCCGGCATCCTCGAAGACCGCTGCATCCCGACCGACGAGTCGCTGTTCAACAAATTCCGCGACCACGCGGCCGGCAAGAAATAACAAATCACCGGTGGGAGTAGAAAACCCGGCTAGTTCTCGAAAGAGAGTTAGCCGGGTTTTTCATTTGAAAATCTGTAGCCCCCCATCAATCGCGCGATGCAGCGCACATTCTCAGCGTGCCGCCTCGCGACTCCTCGCGAGGCCTGTACCCTAGACGATAATCGCTTCCCAGCTCAGAGGTTCTCGCCCGTTCCCTCCTCGCTCTGCCTCTTCCTATACAAATCCGCCAAATCATTCGCAGTCTGAAGCATCTCGGAATTATTTTGGCGAATCGCCGCATCCCTCCAAGCGTTCAGATACGCCCAAGCACCCGTCCAATCCCCAGCATCACTCCGAAGACTGCTCAAGCCGAGGAGCGCATGCGGAAAATCTGGTTTTAACCGAAGCGCCTCTTTGTAATAGCTTTCGGCACGAGTTTGGTCGAGGAGATTCTCCGCGGCAATTGCGGCGTGGAGCGCTGTCGACGCGCGGAAACTCGCACTCGCATCCGAATTTGCGTCGAATAGGATCAAGTCAAGAATCTCCAACGCTTCTTTGAGCTTTCCCGCTTTCGATAGGTCAAAAGCACGATCGAAGTTTTGACGGTAGTTCATCGGGTTCACTTCTAAACCTGCCGAGTGTAACATGCACCCCCACCGCAATCCATGAGCACACGGGGGCGGAGCTTAGCCTCCGCGTGCCGGGCTTATTAGCCCCGGCGCAATAGCTCCATCACGAGTAGTCGAAAACAAGAAACCGCCGCAGTAACCACAACATCCCGAAAAACAACAACCGCGCCCGCACAACCACGCTGTACCTTGTGGCCAAGAAGCCCCGGTGTTGGTCTTGCACAGTACGGGGCCACCAAAGCACGAGCATTCGCGACCCTGCTTGTTGCCGGTGAAGCCCTCTCGCAAAGAGGGAATGAAAGATTCAAGTCGTGAGCTGTTTCGAAACAATAGCCGGTCGTCGTCTACCGATAGTGGCGACAAGGGAACGCGTTCCTGAACGAACCCTGACGGTAACCGAGGGGATAAATGAACGAGTTAGGAGCTAGAAGACAGGAGACAGAATCACCGCCGCAAACGCGCCGCGATCATAGTCCCGCTCGTCGGAGCGGGCTCCAAAATGAATCCTTCTGGCTAAGATCTTCGCAAGTACCCGCCAAGCCGGGCTCCTGCAAGGTACGCTGAAGAAGTGTCCGGTGGTCGCAACCCGGCCTCTCACCACCAGCGTATGGGACAAGTGTCGACAGACGAAGACCTCCTGAAAATTCTCGATACCCGGCTCAGAATCCTTCTGCCGGAGGAGTATCAGGATTGCTACGAGGACGTACAACCCGTCTCCATGGGTTCCGCTGGTCTCAAGTTCGACGCCGAAGGCAAAGTAGCGTGGGACGAAATCTGGGGCAGTTTCTGCGATCTCGCTATGGCCGGCGGTCCTCCGCACAAAGGCAAGTTACTGGAGCCTGGGACGCCCGCGCAGATCGCCGAACAGCCCGAGCGCCACCGCGAAGTGGTGGACGAAATCTGCCGGGGCATCGGTATGGTGGCCTATCTCCCCGTGGAAGAATCGCCGGTAGCCGGTTGGGTGCGCGTCGATTGCGAACGTGACGTGATGGCGGATTGGATCGCGCGCGCCATCGTGATGGAGAACGTCTCCTGTTGCCGCGAGGGCAGATGGATTGACCTGCCCGCGGGCCCTCATTATCGGCTGGAAAAGGAAATCAAGAACGTCATTACCGTCATCGCCAAAACGTGCCACTATTTCGTCGATCACATGTGGCCCGGCCAGCAACGTCAAGTCGCCGAACTATTCGCGGAAACAAAAGCCACCGCACCGCTGGTGCAAGCCGCCGCGTCAGGGCACGGCTTCGATGCGGAACAGCACCGCGAACTCAGTCATCAAATCGCCGAAGCGCTGCGCTCGTCGACCGGCCTGCTGCGCGGAGGTTCCGAATACGCAGGCTGGCTCGGCCTGGAGTGTTCGAGTGTCCGCAAAGCCATCTGGATGATGCGCGGCCTGGTGGTCCACAACGTTTTTTCGCGGAGAGAAGAGACCGTGCTGTTTGTGCCGGTGAATCCGAAGGACGATCCCGAGGGGCACTTCGTCGTGAACGCCCTGACCACCCTCGCACGGTTGGCGGCGCACAAAATCCTGTAGTTCCCCAAAAATAAAACGGCCCGCTGAACCAGCGCTATCTTTCGCGCCAACTCAGCGGGCCGTACTCCTACGAACTAGGAAAAAACTACTTACCTACCGGCTTCACCTTCGGTTCCGCCGGCTTCGCGAATTCGTTTGCCGCGATATTCGCGTTCGGCGTCACGCTGCTCAGTTCGATGTGAGATTGGCCGTCGGTCCACGTCACCACGGACTTGAACGGAACCTTCACACCGGCAACGTCCCGGTAATCCGAGTAGTCATTCTGAATCGGCACCATGCCGATGGGCGTATCTTCGTAGCGAACCACGCGCACCAGGTAGCCCGTCTCCGTTTGGAAATAGAGCTTGAAGCGGCTCTTGCCGGGCCCGGTGCCCTGCGCGATAACCACTTCCTTGCCATCGATGCTGGTTGGCGGGAATCCAACCTTCCAGTCGGTGAGCGCGTCTTTGAGGCCGGCGGGGAAGCCAAGCACGGCATCCAGGCGGCCGGCGTCGGCTTCGGCGCCCGGGAGCATCGGCAGCAGGCGAACGGGATTGTTCACCGCGGCGATCCATCCGTTGCGTCCGTCGTACACCGTGGTGCTGTCGCCGTTTTGCGTATGCGAAACCAGTTTGCGCTGGTTCGGAGCCTTCGCGAAGATTTCAAGCGGCACCTTCTGGTGATAGGTGTCGAAACCTTCGATGGTGCCCTTCGCCGTGAAGCTGGTGAGCGCGGCCAGTTTCTGCGCGCCGCCAACGGCGTTGAAGTACTTCGTCAGGATCTGATCGACCGTCGGTTCCTTCGGTCCATCGGGAACAATCTCGATGGCGTTCGGATCTTCTTCCGGAATGCTGTACTGATCCTGCAGGCTGGGAATCAGCTGCGGGGTGTTGGCGCCGCGGTGGCAGCTCCAGCAGGTGATACCGCGGCGTCCGCCGAACTGCTGTTTGTTGATCGCGTTCACCATGCGGATCATTTGGCGGGCCATGCGTTTGCGCGGCACGTCATCGGCAAACTTCGACCAATCCTGCAAGCTTTCACCTGTGTGGCAGCCCGTGCAGTTTAAGCCAATAGCCGCAGAGAAAAAGCCCATGGTGTCCATGAACTGATTCACCGGAATGCCCTTCAACTCCTGGACATTCTTAAATACGTCTTCCACCTTCAGCACTTTTTCCTGCGCCTGGGCCGCAGCGGGCACGGTGCTGACAAGGCCCGCGATCACAACCGCAAACAAAGCGGCGGTGATCCTGATGTTACGAATCATAAGGTTCTCCTTCGCCGGTATGAACTATTTCGGCGTATGTTTACAACGACCTATTCTAATATAAGCCGTCTAGCCATTTGGGCGGTCCCTATCCAGCGTGCAAATCGCGCCTCTCGAATCCGGCGCACCGAAATACAGGAAGCCGCGGGTACTTCGGAAACCGGGAATCGTCTTCCGACCGCGCACACCGGTAGTAAATTGGACCGCGATCCGATGGGATGCGAACGCAATGCGCGCACGCTGCGCACAGACCGGCCCTATCGATATCAGATGGCGGATCAGATTTTCGATCCAAGGCCAGTGAACCCCGCGTAGGAAGATTATTCGAGTGAGCCGCCCAACAGCCCCTTTGCGACGTACTGCTTGCGCTGCTCGTCGTCATGGCTGGCCACGATGTTCAGGTTCTTCTCGCTTTCAAGCAGCCCGTGGAGCCAAGTGAGCTGCGCGAGAATCGCTTCCTCGTCTTCCTTGATCCACGGCGCATCTTTACCTTTCATCTGGCGCACGCCATCCATGTGCCAGGTGCTATCGCCGGTGAACAGATACTCCGTTCCGTCCTCGAGGATCACATAGATCATTTGCGATCCAGGAGTGTGGCCCGGTGCCTTCATCAATGCAATACCCGGCGCGAAAGGAAAATATTTGTCGTAATCGAAGACGCGATACCGTTTCGCAGCGTCTTCCGTCAGTTTGATTTCCGGCATCTGCGGCGCCGTCAGCAGCGTTTGCACTTGTGTGCGTGTCAGCGCAGTCTTCGGCGCGAGTTCATTTGCAAACGGTGAATGCACCACGCCAGCCACGTGGTCGCCATGTTCGTGCGTCATCACGATCGCGCGCGCACCGCGCACGGCTTGCTCCAGCCGCTTCGCAGCCGCGTTATCGTAAGGCTCCACCGCGCCGCGCCCGAAGGTCTTGTGGACTACCTCATCCATGCCGGAATCAATCATGATGTAGCCGTCGGCATACATCACTTGAAATGCAGTGCGAGCCTGAATGCTCGGTTCGGCCGGCGCGCCCTTCACGGAAAAGTTCTTCGTGCGAAGACTGGCCGCGAACGCAATCGTATTGATGCGGACGGCCCGGCGCCCCGGAATCATGCGTGCCGTCTGCCGGAGTTCCTCAAGATCG
>JBEBGM010000024.1:0-66558 GCA_040081455.1 Bryobacteraceae bacterium | reverse complement strand
CACGGGAGTTTTATCGCCTATGTGCCGGTGGGCTCGATCAAGAAGGGCGAGGCGCTGGTGACGAAGGGCGGCAGTAAGACCACTGCCTGCGCGATTTGCCATGGCGAGGGACTGAAGGGATTGGGTCCGGCGCCCGCGCTGGCGGGAAGGTCGCCGAGCTACCTGATGCGCCAGATGTGGGACATGCAGAACGGATTCCGCAAGGGCACGTGGACGGACATGATGAAGCCGGTGGTATCGAAACTAACGGCGGACGACATGTTGAATATCGTGGCCTACACGGCGTCGCTGGCGCCGTAGAAGAGAAAATTACGTTAGTTCGAGCTCGATGGCCGCTCCGAAAGGGCGGCCATTAGTTTTTTGACGCGACTTTGGCGGCCGGTAAAAGGCAATGGACTTTGCTATTAGAATTCTGTATACTTCTGAAACTCGACCGATAATACGTCTATTTTAGAGAGTACGGGGCGTACCGGTTCGAAGGGAGCCTCGCCATGTCTGCCGCTTTCATCCGCCCGCTTCTTCCTGCTTTGCTTGCAGCGGCGCTGTTCTCGATTGTGCCTAGCGCCAACGCGCAAGGGTTGTATTGTGACTCGTTAACGGCGGCTCCCAATATTGTGCGGGCCGAGGGCCGTGCCGAATATGTCGGCGATATCACCATTCGCTGCAGGGCAGTGACGGATGGGGTGTCGACTACGCCGGGGACTAACGTGCCGCAGTTGAATGTTCACGTTTCGATTCCGGGCACCACGATTACCAGCCGCACGATTGCCTCCGGATACAACGAAGCATTATTGATGATTGATGAGCCCGGGCAACCCCTTCGTTCGGCTCCTCTCCTTTATTGTGGGCAGAGCGGGAACGACACGGGGCCCTCTGGAGACGGCATTTGCGCCACCATCGCGCCATCGTCGCCGTCGAAAACCTACGACGGAACGGGAGGCACCAATACGGCCCAATACGCGGGCGGCAACGATAACGCGTCTTGCGTTTCGACTACCTATGGATGCGGACGGCCGAATATTTTTCAGGGACGTCCCGATGGGCCAAACGGGGTCGTGTTTCCGTTCGTCCCGTTCGATCCGCCGGCGGCGGGACAAGTTCGAACGATTCGCATTACGAATATCCGTATCGACGCGACGAAGTTTAATCCCTCGACCTTCCCGCAGATTCAAGCGGTTGTCCTGGTTGACGGCCCAGCTTCGGTTACCTTGGCGCTCGACACCACCGTGGTTGCCACGGTGCTTAAAGGAATGGGGGCGACTTCGATTACGCCTGATAACGGGTTCCTTGCTTGCGTCAGCGAACCGAACGGTACCCATGTGCAATCCGCGACCATCACCGTGAACGAAGGGTTCCGGTCTGCCTGGAGGCCAAAGAATGTGGTGCAATCCGTCGCGAACTATTCCGGCACCCAAAACCTGTCGTCTTGGTTGGCATCGGTTTCGCAGTTTACCTACAACGGGACAACTTCTTCTTACGGTTCCGGTGATCTATCGCAAAATATTTCGGACTATCGATATTTTTCGGAATCCGGGTTTATGAGCACTGCGTTCGGCACGGAACACGGCATCAATAACGCGGGGAAGGCGGATTTCGGGACGCGGATTGCGATTCCAATTCCCTTTCTATGGCCGGGCGTGTCAGTATCCCTGCCGACCCTGGTGAAACTGTCTGATGGTATTTCGAATACGGGCGTGATGGTCATGACCGCCTATCAATCAACGGGAAACGGAGCGTATACCCCCGTTAACGGAGCTACGTTTACCGTGCCGTCAAACGGCGCGACAGTGATTTACGAGGTGCTTTTCACGAACCCAGGCTCCATCGAGCACGCGACCATCGTGCCAACGATTACATACACCGCTCCAGTGCCCGATACATTTGCAGTTGCAACCGTCTCACCTGCGACATTCGCGCCACGCTGGCCCTTCTATACGCCGGCCACGGAAGCTGATGGCATTCCGCGGTTCAATGAAACGTCTGGCAATGCACAAAGCCTCAGTGCAATACCGGCCTGCCGGGCCACTTTATCGGGCGTCGTTACTTCAAAAACGGGTCCGCAAAATGCGCGTGTTTGGGGTGTAGAGATTTCGAACAGCGGCAATATTCCAGCGACAGGAACAACGTTAGACTCCTTCGTGCTTACCCAAACGTTTGGGCCGGCCTGTTCGCCGGTCGTCTCGACGAGTCTACCGGCTGGCGCAGGAACGATTGCGCCGGGAAGTTCGGGGATCGCTAACGTCACAATCAATTTCAGTGGTTGCAATACGACCGCCCGTTTTCGATTGGCCGCGGCATTTTCGGCGAATTCAGGTGCAGCTACGGGGCAGTTTGTTCTAACCAATCAATTTCGCTAGTTTTGCGGATGTGACAACGGATGCCTGCGTGGGGAGAGAAAAGATGAAAATCGCAATTTTTCTGGGGTTAATGCTGGGCGTTGCGGCGAATGCCACTACTTCGTTCAGCGTGGATGCGAATGTTGCCGGGTTGCCGGGCGCAACAGTGGGTTGGGGTTTCAATCTAAGCAATGACACGGGATTCCTGGTGGTCACGGGAACAGGCATGTGCACGGATTCCTCTTCGGTTGCTGCGTGTCTTGGGTCACCCGTCGCTGAGTATACCGACTTTCTCGCGACGAACACATTTT
Organism: Bryobacteraceae bacterium; assembly: GCA_040081455.1. Lineage (GTDB taxonomy): Bacteria > Acidobacteriota > Terriglobia > Bryobacterales > Bryobacteraceae > Palsa-187. The sequence goes on along the minus strand of JBEBGM010000024.1, from coordinate 63,911 downwards.
CTGTTGTGGGTCCGTCGCCGGAATCTCCTACTTTGAATCAGTCCTATGTGCAAGGCGTGTCGGGACTCGGCAGCTTCCTTATCCCGGACTGGGCGGCACCATCGTATAGCTGGTCGCCGATCCTATTCCTCACCTACGACCTGTATTCCGTTTCTCCGAACGATCTCGCGTTCAATCCAGATACGGACATCCTTTCGTTGGGTCAAACCTTACTTGCGACTTCGAACATTAGCGTGACATCGGTGCCGGAGCCAACGACTTGGGGCTGCGTTGCAGCCGGGCTTTTGGCTCTCGGCGGATGGAAGTGGCGGCGAAGGCGAACTGTCTAAAAGGGCTCGATGCTGATGGGATTAGCCCCGCTGCATTGTTTTGCTTCCATCTCCGAACTCCTCTCGGACGGCCTTTGCAAGCGTAGCCAATTGCTTCGGCGTTAAATCCCCCGACTCATTCTTCGCGTAACTGGTAATGTCGTCTAGAACTTCGGCGCGTAATATCCGCGGCGGGCTCTTACTATCAGGTCTTTGCGGCCTTTGATTTTGATCTCGACGGGGTGGTAGAGGCCGTCGGCTTTGAGGGGTTCGGGACGGTAGTAGAGATTGTATTGGTGGCGCAGTTCGTTGGCGATGTTTTCGAAGGATTGCGTCAGGTCGCGGGATTGGAAGGGGAAGAAGGCAAGGCCACCGGTTTCTTCGGCCAGGTAGCGGACCACTTTATCGCCATCGGTGGGCGCGCGCGTGATGTTGGTGGAGATGGTGTAGATCACCACATCGGCCTTTTGCGCCATTTCCAGAGCTTGCTCACGCGTGTAGCGGCTGTCGTTATCTTCGCCATCGGTGAGGATCACCATGGCCCGGCGCTGGCGGTCGCCTTCGGGATTCTTGCCTAATTTTTCTTTGCTCGCAAAATAAATCGCGTCATAGAGCGCCGTGCCACCGCCGGCGCGTAGGCCGCGGATGGCTTTTGCCAATTGCTCGGTGCTATCGGTTAGGTCGGAGACCATCTCCGCCGAGCTATCGAAGCTGACCACCATGCCTTTGTCCCGGCCGGGGCGGATCACCGTGTTGACGAACTCAGTGGCGGCATCCTGCTGGAAGCGGAAACGGTCGCGGATGCTGTTGCTTGTGTCGATTAAGACCGCGATGCGCAAAGGGATGTCGCTTTCGGCGGTGAACTCCAGAATGCTCTGCGGCTTTTTCGCTTCGATGATGTCGAAATCTTCTTTGGCCAGATTGGTGACGAAGCGGCCTTTTTTGTCGCTCACAGTGAACAGCATGTTTACGCGAGTCACATTCACGTCGATGGCGAGCCGGCTGTTCGGATCGTCGTCGACGGGTGTCTGCGCGCTGCTGGCCGCAGGTTTGGCTGGTGCGGGAGCTTGCGCGCAGAGGGTCAGACCAACGCTCAAGCAAAGTGATGTGAGAAAGATTTGCCGCACGATTTTCATTATATAGGCTGCAGGTTTCCGGCTATTGACCGCGCAAGCGCTTCAACCACGCTTCAAGATCCGCGGGAATGGGAGCTTCCACGGTCACGCGCTGACGGGTTGCTGGGCTGGTGAAGGAAACTTTCCAAGCATGGAGGAAGACGCGCTCGGCTTGCTGGCCCCCATAGAGGCGGTCGCCCGCTACGGGGTGGCCGATGCTCGAAAGATGCACGCGGATCTGATGTGTGCGGCCGGTACCAATGCGCACTTCGAGAAACGTGAACTTTTCGAAGCGTTCGCGAACACGGAACTCAGTGAGCGCCGAGCGGCCAGTGCCGGAACGCGTGGTCATGCGGGTGCGGCGGGCCGAATCGCGCTCGATGGGTGTTGTGATACGGCCGGACTCGGCATGCACTTGTCCGTGAACCAGCGTTAAATAGGTTTTCTCTACCGTGCGTCCGGAGAATTGCCCGGCGAGATCCTGGTGGGCGGTGTCGGTTCGCGCGACAAGCAGAACGCCGCTGGTACCTTTATCCAAACGATGCACGATGCCGGGGCGCAGTTCACCGCCGACTTTCGAGAGCGATTGAAAATGGTGGACCAAACGATTGACGAGCGTGCCGGAGTGATTGCCGGCTCCGGCGTGGACAACGATGCCCTCGGGTTTGTTGACCGCGATGACGGCTTCGTCTTCGTATAGAATTTCGACGGGCAGGGCTTCGGGTTGCGCATTTAACGGCGGCAAGTCTCCCGGAGACACATCGATGGATTCGCCGCCGCGAAGCACGAGCGATGTTTTCGCCGCCGCTCCATTCACCAGGACCAAGCCGTCTTTGATCCAGCTTTGCAGGCGCGACCGGCTGTACTGAGGAAGCTGATCCTGCAGGAAGTGATCCAGGCGTTTGCCTGAGTCGGAAGGGGCAGGGGAAAGCGTGATGGAATCGTGCGGCACGGCGTGTCTTCGGTGGGCTACTTTGCCGTGAACAAATATACGGCGACTTCAGCGGTCAGGTTCGGCAGGAAAGTGACGGAATCATGTCCACTCAGGAAAACGCGGCGCTCAATGCGCCAGCCTTGCTCCCGAACAAGGTCTTCGAAATCCTGCACGGTTAAGAAATGGATGTTGGGCGAATCGTACCACGCATAAGGGAAAAGCTCCGTGCGTGGCGAACTGCCGCTCCATAGATGGGACAAGCGGACTTTCCAGTGCGCGAAGTTCGGAAACGCTACAATGGCGCGCCTGCCGATGCGCAACATGCCGCGCAAAACTTTGATGGGATGCTGCGTCTGCTGCAGCGTCTGGCTGAGGATGACGTAATCGAACGCTTGATCGGGATAATCTTCGAGTGCGGATTCGAGATCGCCTTGATAGACGGAAACGCCTCGAGCAATGGCTTTGCGAACATCGGCGCCTTCGAGTTCCACGCCGCGGCCGTCCACTTTCTTGTTTTCCTTGAGCCAAGCCAAGAGTTGGCCCTCACCGCAGCCGAGGTCGAGCACGCGCGTGCCCGGTTCGATCAGATCGCCGATGATGGCGTAGTCGCTACGACCATATATGTCACGAACGCCCACGGAATGACCTCAATTTTGAAGTAGGAGAAAGATGGTGACAGACACCAATCTTGCCTGGGAACTGCCGGATCGCGAAGGCTTGCGGAGCAAAATTCCTGTCAGTCCCCATTCTTCTCACGGCTTCGCCTCTTTGTAGGTGCTGGCCAGGAATCCGCGCACAAGATCGGTTTGTTCGGTGACTTCCACCAGGAAGGCGTCATGTCCCCATTGCGACGTTAGGCTGCAGTAGGCAACGTCGCAGTTGCGGCTGCGCAGGGCGCTGACAATTTCTAGCGACTGGTAGGCGGGGTATAGCCAATCCGACGTAAAGCTGAGCACCAGAAAGCGCGTCCGCACTTTTTCAAACAGCGAGGCGAGCGTGCCGCGCTGTGTGAGATCGTACATATCCATTGCGCGAGTGATGTAGATATACGAGTTCGCATCGAAGCGATCGACGAACTGAGCGCCGCGGTAATGGAGGTAGCTTTCCACCTCGAACTTCTTCTGTCCTTCCCGCAAGCGGCGGCCGAACTTCTGCCGCATGCTCTCGTCGCTCATATAGGTGATGTGGCCCACCATTCGCGCAACAGAAAGCCCACGCGCGGGAAGACGCTTGCCGTAGTATTCACCGCCGTTCCAATCGGGGTCGGCCATAATGGCTTGGCGGCCCACTTCGTTGAAGGCGATCTGTTGGGCGCTATGTCGAGTGGTTGTCGCAATCGGCAACGCAGCGAGAACGTGATCGGGATACGTCACGGCCCACTCGAGCGCCTGCATCCCCCCCATGGATCCACCGGCGACAGCGAGCAACCGCTTGATTCCCAGGTGGTCAATCAACATCTTTTGCAGCCGCACCATATCGGCGATGGTGATGGAGGGGAATGTCATGCCCCAGGGCTGTCCGGTGGCAGGATTGGTGGAACCTGGACCCGTTGTTCCACGACAGCCGCCGACGACGTTCGAACAGATGACGAAATATTCGTTCGTGTCGAAGCCCTTGCCGGGGCCGATCATGTTGCTCCACCATCCGGCTGGGCCGGCCGCGTGGGCATCGCCCGAGAAGGCGTGCGTAACCAGGATTGCGTTGCTCTTATCGGCGTTTAGCTCGCCGTAGGTTTCGTAGGCGCAGTCGACCGGCGAGAGCGTGGTGCCGCAATCGAGGTCCAACTTGTCAAATATAACGGTCGCCGCGTGGGTGATCATCAAAGGAGACTTAACACCAGTTTACAGGTTGGGATTGGGTTGCGCGAGAACAGACTGCGGATACATCCACGGGAGTAAAATCTTCGCCGGGTGCGTGCAAAGTGGCTGCATATGTGGTCCAATGGAAGTTACTCCCCCTTACCTGGAGGCAGCGACCCACCTTGAATCCAGCAGTCCTCGCCCTGGAAGACGGCACAGTCTTCGAGGGTACGAGTTTTGGTGCGCCCGTTGAAAGAACGGGAGAGGTCGTTTTTAATACAGCCATTACCGGCTACCAGGAAGTATTCACGGATCCCTCCTATACCGGTCAAATTGTCGTTCTCACGTATCCGGAGATCGGCAATTACGGCGCCAACGACGGAGATAATGAATCGGCCCGGCCTTATATTGAAGGTCTGGTGGTGCGTGACTTCTCGCCGCTTTCGAGCAACTGGCGCGCGGATGAGACTGCCCAGCAGTTTCTCACCAAGGCGGGCATTCCCGTGGTTTCCGGTATCGATACCCGGCGCCTGGTCCGCCACTTGCGCTCCCGTGGCGTCATGCGCGGCGTCCTCATTGGCGCTGGCGACGGCGAAAACCTTCCTGATTACAGCGAGTTAGTGGACAGGGCGAAGAAATCGCCATCGATGGCCGGGCTCGATCTGGCCACCCGCGTCTCCACTCCCAGTGTTTACACCTGGGATCAGCCCGTGATCCCTTGTTCGCCTTCGGATCTTGAGGGCGACCCCCGCGAGATCAAGCACCACGTAGTCGCGTACGATTTCGGCATGAAGCGGAACATTCTTCGCCGGTTGGTCCATTCGGGTTGCCGCGTGACGGTGGTTCCGGCGACGACCTCGGCTGAGGACGTGCTTGGGCTGAAACCGGATGGCGTGTTCCTCTCAAACGGCCCTGGCGACCCCGAGCCGTTGACGAGTCAGGCCGCGCAGGTACGCAAGCTGGTCGGCAAGGTGCCGATGTTCGGTATCTGCTTGGGACATCAGGTGTTGGGCCTTGCGCTGGGCGGCAAAACCTACAAGTTGAAGTTCGGTCATCGCGGATCAAACCACCCGGTGCTGAACAGAGTGACAGGGCGTGTGGAGATCACGTCACACAATCACGGATTTGCCGTGGACCCCAATTCGCTCAACGTGAACGATCTGGAAATTACGCACATTAATCTGAACGACGAAACGCTCGAAGGTTTCCGCCACCGCAACTACCCGGTGTTCTGCGTGCAGTACCATCCTGAGGCGGCTCCGGGGCCGCACGATTCGCATTACCTGTTCGACGATTTCGTAAAGCTGATGGAGGGCAACCGGTAACATGCCACGCCGTAATGACCTTCATCGGATTCTGATCGTCGGCAGCGGACCGATCATCATCGGTCAGGCTTGCGAATTCGATTACTCCGGCGCTCAGGCTTGCAAGGCGCTGCGCTCGGATGGCTACGAAGTCATCCTGATCAATTCGAATCCGGCCACCATCATGACGGATCCGAATTTGGCGGATAAGACGTACGTTGAGCCGCTGAGCGTGGAATATGCCGCCGACGTGATTCGTCGCGAGCGGCCCGATGCATTGCTTTCGACCGTCGGCGGCCAGACCGGCTTGAACCTTTCGGTCGCGCTCGCCGAAGCGGGCGTGCTCGATCAGTATGGCGTGGAACTGATCGGCGCGAAGCTTGATTCCATCAAAAAAGCGGAAGATCGTCTCCTGTTCAAGGACGCGATGAAGAAGATTGGCCTCGACCTTCCGAAATCGCAATTGATTAACTGGGATGGCGCAAGCCGCGAGAATTTGCAGTCGGCTCTGGAGCTAGGCCTGGATTTTGCTGAGCGCCACACTTACCCCGTGATACTGCGTCCCAGCTTCACGTTGGGTGGAACCGGCGGCGGCATCGTTTATAACCGCGAAGAGCTGATGTCGACGCTTGAGCGCGGCTTGGATCTTTCGCCGGTGCACGAAGTTCTCATTGAGGAGAGCGTGATCGGTTGGAAGGAATTTGAGCTGGAGGTGATGCGCGACCTCGCGGATAACTGCATCATCGTCTGCTCGATTGAAAACTTCGATCCGATGGGCGTCCACACGGGCGATTCCATCACGGTTGCTCCCGCACAAACGCTGACGGATCGCGAGTATCAGATGATGCGCGACGGGGCGCTTGCCTGTCTGCGCGAGATCGGTGTGGATACGGGTGGATCGAACGTGCAGTTCGCCATTGATCCAAAGACCGGACGCATGGTGATTGTCGAAATGAACCCGCGTGTGTCGCGGAGTTCGGCGCTGGCCTCTAAGGCAACGGGCTTCCCGATCGCGAAAATCGCGGCGAAGCTGGCCGTTGGCTACCGCCTCGACGAAATCAAGAACGACATTACCCGCAAGACGCCCGCGTGCTTTGAGCCGACCATCGATTACGTGGTCGCGAAGATTCCGCGCTGGCAGTTCGAGAAGTTCCCTGGCGCCGAGCCTGTGCTCGGCACGCAGATGAAGAGCGTCGGCGAAGTGATGGCGATTGGCCGCACCTTCAAACAGGCTCTCGGCAAAGGCTTGCGCAGTCTAGAAACGGGCAAGGCCGATGGCGCTACGAAGCTGCAGGAAGATTTGATTGAGCCCCGCTTGATCACGCCAAACCCCGAGCGTCTCTCCTACATCCGCTTCGCGTTCGAAAAGGGCTATACGGAACAGCAGGTTCATGAGCTGACGATGGTTGATCCGTGGTTCCTGCGCCAAGTGCGCGAGATGATCGACCAGGAGAAGGAACTGGCGAAAGGTTCGCTTGAGAAGGCTACGCGCCAGCAACTTCTCGAAGCCAAGCGCGACGGCGTTTCCGACAACTTCCTGGCCCGATCCTGGAAAGTGGACTCGCTGGCCGTTCGCGCCAAGCGCAAGGAACTCGGTGTGAAAGCTGTGTTCAATCGCGTCGATACTTGCGCGGCGGAGTTTGAAAGCTTCACGCCGTATCTCTATTCGAGCTACGAATCGGAGTGTGAATCGGACGTTTCTTCGCGCAAGAAAGTCATGATTCTGGGCAGCGGCCCGAATCGCATCGGGCAGGGAATTGAGTTCGATTACTGCTGCTGCCATGCATCTTTTGCGTTGCAGGAGTTCGGCGTCGAGTCGATCATGGTTAACTGCAACCCGGAGACGGTTTCGACCGACTACGACACCAGCGATCGTCTCTACTTTGAGCCGCTGACGCTCGAAGAAGTTTTGAATATCTGCGACACCGAGAAGCCGGATGGTGTGATCGTCCAGTTCGGCGGGCAGACTCCGTTGACGTTGGCGCTGCCTCTGAAAAATGCCGGCGTGCCGATCATTGGTACCGACCCCGTGAATATCGATCTTGCGGAAGACCGCAAGCTGTTCGGCAAGCTTCTCGACGACCTGAAGATTCCGTCGCCCGCCAATGGTTCGGCGACGAACGTGGAAGAAGCGTGCAACGTGGCGCGCTCCATTGGTTTCCCTGTGCTGGTTCGCCCCAGCTACGTTCTGGGCGGACGCGCCATGGTGATCGCTTACGACGAAGACACTGTGCGCCGTTACATGCAGGAGGCCGTAACCTTCTCGCAGAGCCGCCCGGTGTTGATTGACCGGTTCCTCGAAGATGCCACGGAAGTGGATGTGGACGCTCTGTGCGATATGTCCGGTACTGTGCTGATTGCCGGAATCATGGAGCACATCGAAGAAGCGGGCGTGCATTCGGGCGATTCCAGTTGCGTGCTTCCGGCGACTTCGCTGAGTAACGAAGTTCTCGACACGATCAAGGGCTACACGGAAAAGCTGGCCCGTGCGCTCAACGTTATTGGCCTGATGAATATTCAGTACGCGGTCAAAGGTGGCACGGTGTATGTGCTGGAGGTGAACCCGCGCGCTTCGCGTACCGTTCCCTACGTCAGCAAGGCAACCGGCGTGGCTCTGCCGAAGATCGCGGTAGGGTTGATGCTGGGTAAGAAGATTTCCGATTTCACTGATGCCACGGGCGTGCTACCTGTACCGCAGTTCTTCGTGAAATCGCCTGTCTTCCCATTCAATAAATTCCCCGGCGTGGATCCGACGCTTGGTCCTGAAATGCGTTCGACCGGTGAAGTGATGGGCGTGGGCGAAAACTTTGGCGAAGCATTCGCAAAGGCTCAATTGAGCGCGGGTATGCCGCTGCCGCAAAAGGGCCGCGTATTCCTGAGCGTGAATGATCGCGATAAGGCAGCAGCGGTATCGCTTGCCAAGCGCTTCCAGGAACTCGGTTTCGAAATCGCCGCCACGCGTGGCACCGCCGAAGCGATTCGAGCGTCTGGTGTTGCCGTAAAGACTGTTTTCAAGGTGAACGAAGGCCGTCCCAACGCCGTTGATCTTTTGAAGGCGGGTTCGCTTGACCTCATCATCTATACCGGCACAACGGGCGCGCATGCGTTCGTGGATGAGAAGGCGATCCGCAAAAACGCCGTCACCTACCGCGTTCCATGCATCACGACGATGAGCGGAGCACGCGCCACCATTGAGGCCATTGCCTCCCGCCGCCGCGATCCGATTCGCGTGTGGAACCTGCAGGAAATTCACAGCAAGGAAGCGACTGCGAAAACTTCGTAGCCAGCCACTTCATGCGGACAAGCACTTCATTTCGCATCGCGCGACACCTTGTGGGAAAACGTAAGGGAGTCCGTTCATGAAGGGCATCGTACTCGCAGGGGGAATCGGCAGCCGTCTGTTTCCACTCACCAAAATCACCAACAAGCATCTGCTGCCGATCTACGACAAGCCGATGATCTATTACCCCATTCAAACTCTCGTGGATGCGGGTATCAAAGACATTTTGCTCGTTACCGGCGGCCGCAACTCGGGAGACTTCCTTCGCTTGCTTGCGAACGGCAAGGAATTCGGGCTGGCGCACCTCGACTACACCTATCAGGAAGGCGAAGGCGGTATCGCCGATGCGCTTTCGCTTGCCGAGCATTTCGCTGACGGGGACAAAATCTGCGTGATCCTGGGCGACAACATCATTGAAAAATCGATTGCTGACGCGGTCCGCGAATTTGAAAGACAGGATTGCGGCGCGCGTATCTTGCTCAAAGAAGTATCCGATGCCGAACGGTTCGGTGTGGCGGACCTCGACGGGAACCGTATTGTCGGCATCGAAGAGAAACCGAAGAAACCGAAATCAAACTACGCTGTCACGGGCATTTACATGTATGACGGCAGCGTGTTCGATAAAGTGAAAACGCTGGTTCCCAGCGGCCGCGGCGAGCTCGAAATCACTGACGTCAACAACGCCTACATCCGCGAAGGCACCATGACGTTTTCTTTCCTTGATGGTTGGTGGACCGATGCCGGCACTTTCGAGTCGCTTCTACGTGCTACGAACTTGGTGGCGCACTCAAAGAGCCCTGAGCAACGCAAGCAGGCAGCCGAGGACTAAACTTCGCTAGAGTAGTGTTCTTTGGAGGCGCAGCACATGCCGCGTCATCTGGCCCGGCGAGCGCATCCTGGACTGGTACCGCGATCAAGTGAAATAGCGAGCTGGGCGACCGGCCCGGCCAAGTATAATGAGCGACGGAGGTTTCATGCCCCGTCTTCTGTCAGCCGCCTTCCTCGTCCTCCCCGTTCTCCTTGTAGCCGGTACTGCGCAAGCGCAGGGCGTGGTCTCACAGCGGATTCTGTCGCTGCCCCTTGCGAAAACCATTGCGGAAGCGGCGCTTGCCGAATGCAAATCCAGGGGGTTTCACACCTCGGTTGCCGTGCTTGATCGCGCTGGGCAAACCCTCGTGATTCTGCGCGACGAAATGGCCGGAGCGGAAACCGCGGAAATGGCCCGCCGCAAAGCGTATACGGCCAGGGTCTTCCGCATGACCTCTTGGGACTTTCAAAAGCGCAGCATGGATCCGGGGTACGCCGCGCAGCGCAATGCCCCGGAAATTCTCGCCCTAGGCGGTGGCGTGCCAATCAAGATTGGGGAAGAGATTATCGGCGCTGTCGGCAGTTCCGGCTCCTCGCAGATGGACGACGATGTGTGCGCCAAAGCGGGCGTCGCGAGAGTTGCCGATCAGTTGAAGTAGCTAGATGCTGCGCGCCACCAGTGCGCCCCAGTGGAATCCCGCGCCGAATGCGGAGAAGACGATCGGTCCCGGCAGCGCTTTTTCTGCGGCCCACTCCGACGCGGCGATCAGCATTGATGCGGAGGATGTGTTCCCGTAGCGGCTGACGTTCGAATACACACGCTCTGGTGCGACGCCTAATGCCTTGCCGACCCGCACAAGCAGGTTCTGATTCGCCTGATGTAACAGAAGCGAGGAAACGGCACTCGCCACAAGGTTCTGCTTTGCCAGCACCTCTTGAATCGCGGAGGGCATCTTTCGCGACGCCTGCAAAATGACGGAGAGTCCGTTCATTCGCAACGGCGATTTGCCGTCGAAGGCGAGATCTTCCCGAAACTGGCCGTCGCTGTGCAGAACTGAATCGAGAATTTCCCAAGGTCCAGGTGTTCGGCTGACGAGCGCCGCGCCTGCGCCATCGCCGAATAAGATCGCCGTGCTTGGGTCGAGCATGCCCTGTTCATCGGCGCTCATCTCCACGATCGACGACATCTTTTCTGCGCCAATCACGAGGACATCGCCGCAGGCTGGAGCAAATTGTGCCGCCATTGCGAGACCGAACAACGAGCCGGCGCTCGCCATCGGTACATCCAGTGCTGGCGTGCCTTCCAGTCCCAATCGAGCGGCAATCGCCGCGGCCGGACCAGGAAATCCAGAGGCTGCAGAGCTTCCGGACGCAACAACGATCATACCCAGCTTGTCCGCCGTGATTCCAGCTTTCGCCAAACAGTCCGCGGCTGCGTTCACGGCAAGATCGGCAACCGTTGTCTCGGCACTTGCCCAACGGCGCTCGCGAATACCGGATGCGTTCTCAATCCATTCCGGCGTCTTGCCAACACGCTCGGCAATCTCGGCATTCGTGACAACGTGTTCGGGCACGTATTGGCCGAAGGCATGTAAGTACGGCATGGATGTTTCGCGATCCGGTTAACTGGTGTGTTCTTCAAGATACGCTTCGATTCGCGCGACGGAATCGAATTTGCGTGGGTTCAAATCGCGGTCCGGGACCTTGATGGAAAACTCTTCTTCAAGGGCACTGACCAGGTCCGGCAACGCGAAGGAATCAAGCAATCCGCTCTCGAAAAGCGATTCATTTTCGTCCTCGGGAACGGGCTGGGAGGCAACTTTATTCAGAACGCGCATGAGGCGTTCGCGGCGAGTAGCTTCAGGCATGAAGTTTCATCCTGCCACACTTTTACCCATATGTGTGACATACCACTCGTAGGTGCTTACAATGCCGTCCTCCAGGGAAACGCGCGGCACCCAACCCAGTCTTCGGATCTTGGAAACGTCCAAGACTTTGCGCGGCGTCCCGTCCGGTTTGGATGGATCGAAGGTGATCTTTCCCTGATAGCGCGTCACTTTCGCGACCGTTTGGGCGAGCTCGGCAATAGTTAAGTCCTCACCCGTCCCAACGTTTAAGTGCTGGATGCCGTCGTAGTGCTCCATCGCAAAACAGGCCGCAGCCGCGGCATCTGTCACGTGCAAAAACTCGCGGCGGGGCGTGCCGGTGCCCCACAGTACCACTTCCTTAGCACGGGACGCCGCGGCTTCGTGGAAGCGCCGGATCAACGCGGGAAGTACATGGGACGTCTGCAAATCGAAATTATCTCCCGGGCCATAGAGATTCGTCGGCATAAGACTGATTGCCTGGAACCCATATTGGGCGCGGTAGGCTGCGGCCATTTTGAGGCCGGCAATCTTCGCAATTGCATACGCCTCGTTGGTTTCTTCCAGCGGCCCCGTCAGTAGGCTGCTTTCCTGGATCGGCTGCTGCGCCATCTTGGGATAGATGCAAGACGAACCCAAGAACAGCAGCTTTCGCGAGCCGTGTTTCCATGCTGAGTGAATCACGTTCGTCTGGATGGCCAGATTGTCGTAGAGAAATACGGCGGGCTCCAAGGCGTTTGCCATGATGCCGCCCACTTTGGCTGCGGCCAGAAAAACATACTCCGGCTTCTCGCTCGCGAAGAACTGATCGACGGCAGCGCCGTCGCGCAAGTCCAGTTCCGATTTCGTCCGGGCAAGAACGTTCTTATAGCCCAGTTCTTCAAGCCGGCGCTTAATGGCTGAACCCACCAAACCCCTGTGGCCTGCTACGAAAATACGAGCGCCGGGAATCAAGCGAACTGGCATGGATCCTCCGCGATCTTATCCAAACTGGCCTCCCCTATCTGTGAGTTTACGCGTGCGCCCCACCGCGGGGCGAAACCACGTGACCGGCCCGAGTTAGTGTCAACTCCTGTCTTGCCAACTCTAGGTCGTGTTCCACCATCGAACGAACCAACTGTTCGAAATGAATCTCCGGACGCCACCCAAGCACCCGCCGCGCTTTGCTCGAATCGCCCTCCAGCGCATCGACCTCTGTTGGGCGCAGGTAACGGGCATCGGTCTCCACGCAGCTTTTCCAATCCAATTCCAAGATTTCCGCCGCAACGTCCAGAAACTCTTTCACCGTGTGGCTCTCGCCTGTCGCAATCACATAATCGTCGGGCTCCGGCTGCTGCAGCATCAGCCACATGGCACGAACATAATCGGCCGCATGACCCCAATCGCGCCGGGCATCCAGATTCCCCAGATACAGTTTCTTCTGCAGTCCCAGCTTAATTCGGCCCAGTGCCCGCGTGATTTTTCGCGTTACGAACGTCTCGCCACGCCGCGGGGACTCGTGGTTGAACAAGATTCCATTCGTGATGAAAATCCCATATGCCTCACGCTGGTTCACCGCGTACCAATGTGCCGCCACTTTACTCACTGCATAGGGACTGCGCGGATAGAATGGCGTCGATTCATCCTGCGGCGGTGGCGTAGCGCCATACATTTCCGACGAGCCGGCTTGATAAAGCTTCGGCTTCCGGTCATGCGCCAATGCGTAGTCGCGAAACGCTTCGAATAATCGCAGAGCGCCCACCGCGACAACATCCGCCGTGTATTCGGCCTGGTCAAAGCTGACGCGCACATGCGACTGCGCACCCAGATTATAGACCTCTTCCGGCTGGATCTCGTCCATCAAATGCCGCAACCGGGCAGCGTTTGCCAGGTCGCCGTAATGCAGGTACAGCCCGACTCTCTTCTCATGCGGGTCGGCGTAGAGATGATCCAGTCGGTCCGTGTTGAATGTGGAGGTACGCCGGATAACGCCGTGTACTTCGTAGCCCTTGGAAAGTAGCAACTCGGTCAGGTACGATCCGTCCTGTCCGGTGATGCCAGTCACCAAGGCCCTCCGCTGCTTCGTTTCTGTCATCGAGTTGTTTCCATTATCTCTCGGAACTCCCGATTCACTCAAAGGAGAAATCCTGCATTCACGAAATCGGGCAACTCGCCGATGAGCTGTTCAGGAAGAGTGCAATGGAGTTCTTGGCATGAGCATCGCGCCCCTCACGATTACTGGCGTCAGTCAGTTTTCAAGCGATTTACAAACGATTTTGAACCGCGCCGTCCAAATCGCGCAGGTTCCCATAACGCAGCTTCAGAACCGGGACGGCGACCTCCTCCAGCAAAAAACGCTGCTCGGGACCTTAAGCACCGACACGGCGCGGCTGGCGTCCGCGCTCGAATCGCTAGGAACCCTCGCGACGAATCAGGCAGTTTCGGCGACCAGTTCGAATACAACGGCCCTCTCCATACTGAGCGCCGGCAGCACTGTACCAACGACATATACAATCGATTCAATCACTTCCGTCGCAAAAGCAGCCTCCGAACGGTCGCTCACCGCCTATGCCGATTCCAGCGCCACCCCGGTGTCTTCAAACGGGTCCATGAAGCTGACGGTTGGCTCGGAAAGTTACGAGTTTACGCTGACGACGAATACTCTTGTTGGATTGCGCGACAAAATCAACACCCTGGGAGCCGGGGTTTCGGCATCCATTCTGACGACCGAAGACGGCAACTATCTCCATGTCACAAGCGCAGCCACGGGAGAAGCGGCCATCACATTGAAGGATGATCCGCTGGGGGCCAGCACGTCCTTGCTCACGTCGACCAATCCTGGATCGGATGCCGAGTTTCAATTGAACGGCATCACGGTTCGCCAGGAAGGAAATGTGGTCAATGCCGTGATTCCCGGCGTAACGTTTCAACTGCTGGAAGGCTCTGCCTCCTCGACGAAAATCACGGTTGCCACGGATCGCAATAAGCTTTCTACCGCGCTCCAGAGCTTTGTCGACACCTATAACTCGCTGCGCGCGGACCTGAACGGGCAGGTGGGGGCCAACGCGGGACTGCTGTCCGGCAACTCAGTCGTCACCCGCCTTCAGGACGTGCTACGGCAGGTCGCAGGCTTCCGCAACGAAAGCGGTTCTGTCCGGAGCCTCTCGGACTTGGGCATCAGTTTTGACAGCACCGGAAAAGCTTCTTTCGATACTGCGGCCTTCCGTTCGCTGAGCGATAGTGCCATCACGGACGCCTTCACGTTTCTCGGCTCGGCCACGGAAAATTTTGCTGGCTACTCTCGCGCGCTACGACAGGTCAGTGATCCGATCACTGGATTGATCCGAGCCGAGATTGACGGCATCGACCGTACCGACCGGAACATCCAGTTGCGAATTCTCACGTTGACGGATCGCGTCAATTTGATGCAGACCAACTTGTCGCGGCAACTCCAGGCAGCGGACGCGCTTCTCGCACAGATTGAGTCCCAACAGAAGACAGTGACTGCCAGCCTGCAGGGCCTTACCTTCGTGCTCTTCGGGAAAAATCAAAACTCGTAGCGATATTGACCCGATCGCAGAGAGACGACAGGCTACTTGCCCTCGCCTTTTTCCTTTTCTTCTTCCTTTTCTGCGTTCAACCGCAACTTGCGCAGCGCACTCGGAAGCGAGCTTGCGCTTAGACCCGCCGCCGAATGATTCTGCGCCGCTGTTACCTGAATCTCACGCCGCAAAACCGCCACATCCCGCGGTGCATCGATTCCGATCTTTACGTAAGACGAACTCAGTTCCAGCACACGAACCTCTATGTTCTCGCCGATCAATACCGACTCCCCCGCACGCCGCCGGATCACGAGCATGACGAATCTCCCGCGCTCATCCGCAATGGATGACAATGCGAATATTTCGCGTCGCTCCTAACCGCCTGTACGGCTACCCTGGTCTCCAGGTGAACGACGATAGGAGCGAGCAGATTGACCGTTAACAATTCTCCCTCCGCGGTGGAAACGATCGCGAGTAGCCGCACCTGACGGCCTTCCGAGGGTTGCTGTGTCTCATCCAAGCGGAGCGCGCGAAGATCCTCAGGGGTCATGCCGATTTGATACCCGGCATCCACAACGGAAACCGGAATGGCGAGAAAACTCAACTCTGCAGTCTCGGTACTTTGCAGGACAACCGCCGGAGCCATTGCTGGCAGCTCAATCAATACGAAGCTGTGCTCCCGGTCAAAGCCGGGAATGCCATTGGGAAAAGAGAGGAAAGCTTGGGGCGAAAGATCCATCACCCCAAAGTCACGCGTTTGAACGGCGGGCATCGTTGGTACGACGATGCACTCGATGGACCACTTGCCTGAAAAACGAAATCAGAAAACGCTGATTCTTACGCTAAGCGCGCAGGTCCGCTTTGAACTCCGTCGCGAGCTTCGCAATAATTTGTTCGATCGCCGCGTTTACTTCCTCGGAAGCCAGCGTCCGATCCGCCGCGCGGAATGCCATCGAGACCGCGATACTGCGCGACTCCTTGGCGATGCCTTTGCCTGCGAACACGTCGATGCAATCGACGGCTTCCAGATTCGGTCCAGCCGCCGCACGGATAGCCATCTCCATCGCCGCGTAAGGAACGCTTTTGGCAACCACGAATGAGAGATCGCGATACACGCCAGGGAAACGCGGCAGCGCCTCAAACGCCGGCGTCGCACGCATCATCGGCAACAACTTCCCGAGGAACAACTCGGCGGCGAATACTGCTTGATGAATGCGCTCGCTCGCCAGATACTCCGGATCCACTTGGCCGATCAAGCCAACGGTCTCGCCGTTGATGACAATCGCCGCGGTGGTTTCTCTTTGGAAGCCTTCCACCGCCGCGACGGAAGCAAACGTGGCACGGGGCGCGCGCAAACCCTCCAGTAACGATTCCACCGAGCCCTTCAAGTCGAAAAAATCCGTCTCGCGCCGCGTCGACCAATCGGAATCATTTAGCGCGCCGCCCAGCAACATGCCGAGCGACCACTGCTCTACCGGCTCGCCCTTTTGCCGCGCAAAAATCTTGTCGATTTCGAAATACCGGAACGTCGCCGCGCGCCGCGACCCGTTGTACACCGCAGTCTTCACGAGGAAGGGAATCAGCGACCGCCGCACTCGCGCCAAGTCCGCATTCAACGGGTTCGCCAACGTAATCGAAGCGCCTTCCAGTTGCGCGAACCGAGCTTCGCCTTCCAGTGGCTCCAACGGCACGCCGCGAAGCTCCAGGAATCCGTCTCCGACCAGCAGTCCGCGAGCCGTTTGTCTCGCCACGTCCAGCGCCGTTGTCGATCCCGCGCTCGGCGTCTCCGGACTCGGCGCAGGCTTGATCGCTTCGTAGCCAATCACGCGAGCGACATCCTCTATCAGCACCACCGAATCGTTCACATCCACGCGCCGCGTTGGAGCTTCAATGTGGCGCAGGTCGTCTGAGCACTCGTAACCCAGCTTCATCAGCGACGACTTCACTTGATCCGCCGTCACATTTACACCCAAATATCCTGTGACCGTCCCGGCCGGCAGTGAGAACACAGGCTTCTGCACCGGCACCGGATAGGTGTCCGTGACTGGTCCTGCCGAATTCGCCGCCGCTATCTCAAACATCAGCGAGGCCGCCCGCTCGCGCGCCGCTTCCAGTGTCTCGTTCGGATCCATGCCGCGCTCAAACCGGTACGAGGAATCGCTGGCCACACCCAACCGCCGTCCACTCGCGCGAATGCCCGTCGGCTCAAAGTGTGCCGATTCCAGCAGCACATCTGTTGTGGAATCCGCGATGCCTGATCCCTCGCCGCCCATGATGCCCGCCAGCGCCATCGGCCCGTGCGCATCACAAATCGCCAGTGGAGCAGCGTCACCTGATTCGCCCACCACGCGGCCATCCAGCAATCGCAGCGACTCCCCTTTGGTAAACCGACGCACAACCACCTTCTGTTTGACGCGCCGCAGATCGAACGCATGCAGCGGGTGGCCGAACTCCTTCATCACGAAGTTCGTGATGTCCACCACGTTGTTGATCGGACGAGATCCGCTCGATAGCAACCGGCTCGCAAGCCATGCGGGCGACGGCCCAATCTTCACGCCATTCACCACTCGACACGTATACCGCGAGCACAACGCCGCCGATTCAATCTCCACCGGAACCGCGGCCGTCGACGTCTCGAGCACGTTCACTTTCGGCAGCACCAGTTTCAGATCAAGCATCGCCGCGATTTCCCGTGCGATTCCCACCAGGCCCAGGCAATCCGGACGGTTCGGATACACCTTCACGTGCACCAGCGCTTCTTCGATGTGCGTCACATCAGGCAGACGCTGTCCTAACAGTGCCTCATCGTGGAACACCTGCAGGCCGCTTCCGCGCGCGACTAAACCCATCTCGCCATCCAGGCAAATCATGCCCTGCGAGAGCACGCCATGAAACGTGTCTTCCTGAATCGTTCCGCCCGAAGGCAACTCGGTGCCCGCTAGCGCCACCGGCACGCCCCAGCCCACCTCCACCGGATGCGCCGATGCACACACAATCTGCCGCGTCTCGCCCGGAGCCACTTCCACCTCGAGTACCCACTTATCCGTGGTCCCGTCCAATGGCCGCTTGGAGCGAATAAAACCAATGCGAATGTTCTCGAGTTCACGCGAAAGCACGTGAACCGCTTCAATGTCCAGACCCACGCGTGGCAGCGTTGTCAGCAGCACGGGCAGTGTGGGATGCGGATCCAGGTAGTCAAGAAGCCAGCGGGTATTAACGATCATTGCTCTTATATTCCGAACGGTATTTTCTGTGTGGCCGCGCCAGCACTCTAGAACTGCCTCAGGAAGGCTTCTTCGTCTTGATACAAATGACGGATGTCGTTGATCTGGTGGCGCAGCATCGTGATGCGGTCCACCCCTATGCCGAACGCGAATCCCTGGTGACGCTCGGGATCAAGCCCGCCCCAGCGCAAAACTTCCGGACGTATCATGCCGCTGCCTAATACTTCCAGCCACCCCGTGCGCGAGCACAGCGAACAACCAGCTTGCTTGCAAACCACGCAGCTCACGTCCACTTCCGCACTCGGCGTCGTAAACGGAAAGTAGCTGGGCCGGAACCGCAGTTTTGCTTCCGGACCGAATAGCCCTTTCGCCAGCTCTGTCAGCGTCCAGCGAAGATCCGCCATCGTGATGTTGGTCCCTACGGCGAACGCGTCCAACTGCTGGAACACGGGGTAGTGTGAAGCGTCGATGTCATCCTTGCGATAGCAACGGCCCGTCGTCATCGCGCGAATTGGAATCTGTCCGCCGCTTGCGCGCATGACGCGTCCTTGAAACGCCGTCGTATGCGTGCGCATCAGGTGCGAGCCATCCGTGTAAAACGTATCGTGCAGATCGCGCGCCGGATGCCATGCCGGTGTGTTGAGCGCGTCAAAGTTGTATTCTTCGCTCTCGATGTCCGGATAATCGTCGTACGAAAATCCCAGGCCCATCAGGATCTTTTTCATCGTCTCGGCGGTCGCCGTCATCGGATGAACGCGCCCCGCATAGCGGCGGCGCCCCGGCAACGTCACATCGAGCGCAGGTCCCGTCGGTCGGGCCGTCTCCTTCAGCCCTGCCTTTACCTGCTCCAGTGCCTCTTCGATCTTCGCCTTGGCCGTATTCACCGCTTGGCCGAAGGCCTTGCGGTCTTCGGCGGCCAGCGAGCCGAGCGATTTCATCTGCGCCGTGAGCTTGCCGGATTTCCCGAGGTACTCGATGCGCAATTGGTCGAGCGCGGCAAGCGAATCCGACTGCTGAATCTGCGCCAAAGCGCGCTCTAAAAGTTCATGAATCGATTGCATGAGGCTGTTTTTGCGAGGAAACTACAAGTGTAACATCGCCCCATTTTGAAAGACCGCGCCCGGCACCCATCGGCCCCCCGGCGTCGGCCTGGGGATAATGCCGCAGAATCCTGAATGGTGTTGCGA
This sequence comes from Bryobacteraceae bacterium, assembly GCA_040081455.1. Lineage (GTDB taxonomy): Bacteria > Acidobacteriota > Terriglobia > Bryobacterales > Bryobacteraceae > Palsa-187. The sequence continues at coordinate 44,567 of JBEBGM010000024.1, read as the reverse complement.
AGGTGAAAAAAGCCGCACCGGCCTATCCGCCGCACTCCCGAATCGCCTTCGGCAGGTACCCCAGCAGATCCGTAGCCAGCACCCCGGATTCCGTCAACTCTTCCGCACCCAACTCTCCGGTCCGCCCATGCAGCCAAACCGCCGCCCGAACCGCCGTGACAATGTCGTTGGGGAACTGTGCGATCAAGCCCGCGATCATGCCCGTGAGCACATCGCCAGAGCCACCCTTGGCCAGCGCAGGTGAGCCCGTCGGATTAATCCACACCCGTCCGTCCGGCACCGCGATCAATGTCCGAAATCCCTTCAGCACAACGCAAACATTACGCTTTGCCGCAACCGCCCGAGCCGCCTCTACGCGATCTCCTACCGGTTCGCCCATCAACCGCGCCATCTCGCCCGGATGCGGCGTCAGTATCGTCTCGACACCACGCCCCTGAAAATCCATTCCCACAAGTGAGTTCAGTGCGTCAGCGTCGATCACCATCGGTATCTTCGCGTCGCGCATGAGTTGCCTGACCAACTCCCACTGGAGTCCCAGTCCCGGCCCGATCGCCAAAACAGAAGCCCGTTCCAACTCCGAGGCATCCAGCGTGAGATTACCCGACACCGCCCGATGCAGCGGCGCGCTCATCAGTTCCGGAGCAAGCCGTGACGGATCCGAGCACGCCACCGTCGTCAGCCCCGCGCCCATTCTCGCGGCCGCCAATCCGGCCATTGCCGCCGCGCCCGTCTTCCCGGCAGAGCCACCCACCACCAGCACATGCCCAAAGTTTCCCTTGTGCGAATCTGCTGCTCGCGGGGAGAACAACTTCCGGAAATCCCGAGCTTCCGAAAGCTCCAGTTTGGATTCCAGCGTATCCGGCACCAGGCCGATATCCGCCACTTCAATGACGCCCGCGTTCCGCGCAAGCGGACTCAGAACCATCTCCGCTTTGGGAGCGCCAAACGTCACGGTGTAGTTTGCACGAACGCGCATGGCGGAGGGGATATCTACCGCGACAATCTTTGCGTCCGGAAAGTCTTCATTGATGCAGCGGATCAGTTCCGCATACCGGCCTTGCACTGGTTCGCGGAAACCCGTTCCCAGCAGCGCATCGACCACGATGGTCGCGTCGCGGTCCGGATGGTTCATCGCGACATCTTCGGCCAGCACCACCTGCAGCGACGCCACTCTGCCGTCCAGCATTCGAGCCAGCACCAGTCCGTCGCCCCCATTGTTCCCCTTGCCACAAAAAATGGCGACGCGCTGCTCCCACAAGGGATGGAACATGCGCTCAATGAACTCATACAGGCAGCTTCCTGCCCGTTCCATCAGCACATTGGCGGGAGTGCCGCGCTCGATCGTAAGCCGATCCGCTTCCCGGGATTGTGCCGTGGTGGTGATCTTCATTTTTCGGCGCCCGCCAGGAGCTTCTCCAACTTCTGTAAATGATCGACCTCGCCCATCACGATCAAATGGTCTCCTACCGTAATGGTTTCCGCCAGCGGTGGATTAAACTGCATTTCGCCGGTCGCGCGCCGGATGGCCAGCACAATCACTCCCCAATCCTGGTTCGCGTGTACGGCCTCTAAGGTTTGATCCGCCAGCGGGCTGTGCGCGCTCACGTGCACTTGTTCGATGCCCACATTGGGTCCGATGCCCTTGGTCGTAAAATCGATGAACTGATGCACGTGCGGCTTAATGAGTGCCTGCGCCATCCGGTGCCCGGTGCTCTTGTACGGAGCGAACACAAAGTCCGCACCGGCGCGCCGCATCTTGTCCTCGGACGCCTCTTCGTCCACGCGGGCCGAAAGATGCAGCCTCGAATTTAGCGCCTTGGCGGAGAGAATGACGAACAAATTGTCCGCGTCAGACGCGAGAGTCGCAATCAGACCCTTCGCGCGGTCAATGCCCAGATCCTTCAATGTCTCGTCACGCCCCGCATCCGCCAGCACCGCCAGCATCCCGGATTTGATCGCCCGTTCCACTTTTTCTTCGTCATGATCCACAACGACGAACGCCACACCGGATTTCTTCAGTTCGTCCGCCGCTCCACGGCCGACGCGCCCGTATCCGCATAGAATAATGTGGCCCTGGAGCTTCTCAATCATGTTTTTAATCCGCCGCTTTCCGAAGTATTGACTGAATTCGAGTTCGATGATCGTTTGCGTCATCGCGCCAATCGCAAGCAGGATGATCGTGACGCCGATGATGATCAAAAAGGAATTGAAGATGCGTCCCGCCTGGCTTAGTCCCCGGATTTCGCCATAGCCCACCGTGGTAATGGTGGTTAGCGTCATGTAAAAGGCGTCGAACAACGGGTAATGCTCAATCAGTACGAATCCCGTGATGCCGATGACAAACACGACCGCTATGGCGACGACAATCAGCGTTAGGCGCTGGCGCACATGTGGCATTTCTACCATGTTAGAACGCCCTTTGCCCGTTGGGCGACTCAGCCTTGTTTCACGCTGTCTCCCATCCGTTCGATCAGGGTTGCTCGTAGTGAGTTTTTGATCAGAATGGAAAACGGCCACCGCAGCACGATCCCCGCCGTCCATCGAGCGAAGCGGGGCGCATCGGCCAGCAACAAGGGACGAATCGCTTTTGCCCGATTCAGAATCAGAACCACGATGCGGTCCAAATCCTCCGCAGGCATCTTCTCGCGTGCGGGATTCGCCACTTCAAACTCCGCCGTGCCCATCACCGGGATCACGGGCAGCCATGTCTCTGAAGTTCCGGAATCGGCAACGGGCGCAACGCCGAATTGGCGCAGGATCTCCTCGTGATATCCGCCGGCTTCGCCCAGTCCCGCCGCAATCACCGCGTTACTGGCGGGCAAGCAAAAATGCGCTCGCAGGAACCGTTGACAATTGCGCCGCCCCAGCAGGAAATCGTGACGCCGGAAGCCGCGGAAAAAGAACCCCCCGAAAGCGTTCAAGATGGCGCACTGCAACGCGCTGCCGCCTTTCCAACTGGAATCCGATGGAGCAATCACGAACCGGTTGAACGATGCCCCGCTCGTTAACTCGCTGAGAGATTCCCCCATGAACCTCGATTGCGAAATCAACACGTCCAGCAGCCTCCCCAACATCGGCCAGATCCCCGACCGTCTAGCTAGGTTGTTGCTTTCGGTCCACTTTGCCGTAGCCGGAAACGGCGCAACCGTGACCACCGCGCAGTTCGCCGCCTCGGCCGATGCTGGGCTCGCCGCCCCAGTGCTCTGATACGCCTGCAGAACGTCGTTCACCAACTGAAACGGATTATTGTCCGTGACGCCCCCATCCACGTTCAGCGTCTCCATCGTCGGAGGCTGTGACGGCCAGTCCGGCCGGGCCGCGTTCGAGGCCTTTGGATTCGCCTTCCATGGCGGCAGCAAATAGTCCGATTTTTCGCGAACCAGCTTTCGCGGGGCCAGCATGATGGGAAATGCTCCCGTCGCCTTTGCGGCCTCCTGTAGCAGTGGCCAAGCCCCAGCGCCCGGCGTCCCCGCCGGCAGCGGCTTTGCGGATGGATGCGCCGCCGGCGCATCGCCCTCCGTCGTCTCAAAGCGGAGGTGGTCGCCATAGTACGCTGTGTATTCATCCGCCGTCGGCCCTGTCGTTTCATCACCGCTGGTCGGGTCGCTATACAGCCGGTAAGGAATGCCGCCCACGTTCGTCAGCGTCAACAACAACGTCAATCGCGGTGAGATGTAATTGCGTTTCACCGCCGCATTCGGCTGCAATGCGTCGTGGGCGATTTGGTCGATCACCGTCGAATCGAGCAGGGAAACCAGCGCACCGCCCTTTTTGATATCCCTCGTTCCCAGCAAATGTTCGATGCCGATGCGATTCACCCAGCTCTCGTAGAGCGCATTCGACGTTCCGGATTCCATCCCGCTCCGGATGTGCGCAAACTCCTGCTGCACCATGACCGCCGCAATCGCGGCACACATTCCTCCCGCCGACGCCCCTCCGATCGCTTCCAGCGTCACGTCATGCAAAGGCACTGGTGAGGCCGGAACGGCGGAAGGATTCGCAAGTGACGCGCGAAACGCGGACTTGGCCTTCTCCCACTCCTCCAACGCCTCCATCAGGAAATCGAGTACGCCCGCTGTGTAGGCTCCCGCCGAGACCGCGCCCGCCATGTTGATGCCGAGCTTGAATTCGCTATTTCTCCACGCCGATGAGTTATGCCTCGTCATGACGGCCGCATCATACGCCGCGGCCGTTTCGAGATCCCCCGTCCGTATCGCCAAGTGAGACAAAAGACAACCCTCCGCCACCCAAGCGATCGCGTCACTGGAGCATCCATGCGTGTCGCGGGAACCTTCTCCTCCTCGCGGTGTCTATTTGTGCATGTTCGAGCAATCGCTTCTCGTTCCCGCAGAAAACGGCGTGAAAGCCCGTGCGCTCGCGGTCTCCCTGACCACGCAAACCGCGGCGGCAGGAATTCTCCTGCTGATCCCGCTCATCTACACAGACCGGCTCCTGACAGGACACATCACCCTGCCCGCCACGCTCTCACTCATTCCCAAAGCCGTGGAACACCCAACGGAACGGCCCGCCCCACGGCCACGCCGCACAAACATCCGTCCGTTTGCCGGATTCTTTGCGCCAACGGAAATTCCGAAACGGAGTCCGAACATCGAGACCATCGACGAACCAATTGCTGGGGAGCCGTTCGTCTTTGCGGTGCCGCCCCTATTGCCCGGGACCGCAATCCCACGGGTGGGCATTATCGATGTACCTCCGCCCCCTCCGGTGAAGGCAACACCCGTCGAGGAACCCCAGCGCACGGTTACTGTTGGCGGTATGGTGCTCGCTGCGAAGTTGATTCACCGGGTGGTTCCCGTCTATCCGCTGCCCGCGAAGGTAGCGCGTGTTTCCGGCACGGTTCGATTGATGGGAATTGTCAGTACGGAAGGCACCATCCAACAGTTGCAACTCATCAGCGGTAATCCGCTATTAGTGCAGGCCGCGATGGATGCTGTCAGGCAATGGGTCTATAGCCCGACCCTTCTCAATGGCAAGCCGACAGAGGTAATCGCCCCCATCGACGTAATTTTCGCGCTTTCGCAATGACCTCCTGGCAGAATGATCGCGCGGCAGGAACGCACGGTATACTGGAGGGAATGGTGCTCTGACGAAAAGGCGCCGTTAATCCTTAGGTATTCCCTCTTCCCTTGATTTCTGTAAACGACATCACCATGCGCTTTGGCGGGCGCATTCTCTTCGAGGACGTCACCACGACGTTTCTCGAAGGCCGCCGCTACGCGATTACCGGACCCAACGGCGCCGGCAAATCCACTTTCATGAAGATTTTGACCGGCGAACTGGACCCCAGCAAGGGTTCCATTACCCGGCCAAAAAAGATCGGCATCCTCCGGCAGGATCAGTTCGCCTTCGACGATGTTCGAGTGCTGGATACCGTCATTATGGGCAACGCCCCGTTGTGGGAAGCCCTGCAGGAACGCGATAAATTCTACGAAAATCCGAACGATTGGACCGACGAGGACGGCATGCGCCTCGGCGAGCTTGAGGGAGTCATCGGCGACCAGGGCGGTTACACCGCCGAATCCGACGCCGCAACTTTACTCGATGGCTTGGATATTCCAGAGGAATTGCACCTCCGTAAAATGGCCGAATTGCAAAGTGGCCAGAAGGTCCGTGTGCTCCTCGCGCAGGCGCTGTTTAGCAACGCAACCGTGCTGCTGCTCGACGAGCCGACCAATAACCTCGATCTCGACTCCGTCCACTGGCTGCAGAAATACCTCATTTCCTATCAGGGCTGCCTGCTGGTCATCTCACACGATCGCCACTTCCTGAACGAAGTGTGCACGCACACCGCCGACATCGATTACCAAAGCATCATCACCTACACCGGCGGCTACGATGACATGGTTCTGCAGAAGACGCAGATCCGCTCCCGAATTGAGGCGAGCAACGAGCAACGCGAAAAGAAGATCGCTCAGTTGCAGGAATTTATCGCGCGCTTCGCCGCCGGCACTCGCTCCTCGCAGGTGACGTCGCGCAAAAAAGAAGTGGAGCGCCTGCAGTCGGCGGAACTCGCAAAATCCAACATCCAGCGCCCGTTCATCCGTTTTCAGAACGTGAAGCCGTCCGGAAGACACCCGCTCGAGATAAAGGGCCTATCGAAATCCTACGGCGATATCAAAGTCATTCAAAACTTTGAAGCTTCCATCCCCCGCGGTGAAAAGATCGGACTGCTTGGCCGCAACGGCGCGGGCAAAACGACGATGTTGAAGTCTCTGCTCAAGAACGCTACTGGCTACGTGGACGCACCCGACCGCGAATTTTCCGTCGATGGCGGAACCGTCACCTGGGGCCACGAGGTCACCGTCGGTTACTTCTCGCAGGACCACAAGGAATCGATCCAGCCCGGCGTGACGCTCCTCGAATGGCTCCATGAATTCGACCCGACCGCAGGCCAACAGGAGTTGCGCGGTCTACTCGGCCAGATGCTGTTCAGCGGGGAAGACGCCACCAAGCGGACCGAAATGCTCTCCGGTGGTGAGGCCGCCCGCTTGATCTTCTGCCGCTTGATGCTGCAAAAGCCCAACTTCCTGATGCTGGACGAGCCGACCAACCACTTGGATCTGGAATCCATCAACGCGCTGAATATCGCTCTGCAGAAGTACGATGGAACTGTTCTGCTGGTCACACATGACCACGATCTGGTGGAAGAAGTGGCCACGCGCATTTGGCACTTCGACCACGGCAAAATCACGGACTTCAAGGGACCCTATACCGAGTTCCTCGTCGAACAGGAAAAGCACGAGGCCACGGCTAAGCGCTAACCGGAGCCGTCTCGTTGGCCGATCCGCTACCGCTTCCCGTCTTTGACCGAGGTCTGGTAGCTCAACGTCTCCACCCAGTTGCCGTTGCGTCTCACCCAAATGCGCGTGACGTGCAGGGGGAGGCCCTTGTCCGGAATGTGTTCGGAAATCATCAAAACAGCGTCGCCGAACGCGATCATGCGGCCGGACATCAACGGCGTGGGGGCAACGCCCGCCATCTTTGAGTGATTGAAATCGTCAATGCGGCCCTGCTTGTCGTAGACTTTGTTGCTGTTGGAACTGGCCGCGACGAACTCATCGCCAACGAGAGTCGCAAACACGGGCGAGTTGTGTGCCATCGCCGCAGTCTCAAGCTTTGAGTATGCGGTTGCCACTTGCTTCTCGGTTTCCGTCTTCGGGGTAAAGAGGATTTTCTTGCAAGGGTTCTCGCAATCCTTGCCTGCGCCGGGCGTTGCCGTGGGTGGGTTTTCGAGCGACATCACTTCCTGATAATCGATCGCCTTCCATGTTCCGCCGCGCTTGGCGTAAATGCGTAACGCGTGCGCGCGGCCTTGATTTGCTTGCACGTTGCCGAGGTCGCCGTAGGTGTATTGTTTGTGCTCGGCGGCGGCTTCGCTGGCGATCGCGGGCTTGCCGGGCGTTTGCAGGAATTGGGCGCGCGTCATGCTTTTGCCGTTATAGTCGGTCCAGGTGAACTCGGCGTCGAGCAGTTTATCCAATGCCGCCTTATCCCCTTTTGCCAGTGCCTGCACGAAGGCGGCATCGGCTTGCAACATCGCAGGATCGGCCGCCGGAACCTGGAAGGCCTGAGCCGGAGACCACAGCAACAGCACGCCGCCACAGGCGAGCACAAAACGGCGAAGATTCCTCATCAATAAGTTCGTCGACATGAAAACCTCTGGAAACAATATACCCGCGCGGACGGCATGTCATGCTGGTGCAAGAGCGTCCGTAAACAGCAATTTATGACCTGCAAGTTCTGCAAAATCGCAATGAAGGAACTGAAAGGGCACGTCTACCACGGCAACCGAAAGTGGAAGTGCCCGCAATGCAATCGCGTGCGCATGCAGGCACCGAAGAACGTCCGAAAAAAGTAGCCCGCTTACTTCGCCGGCTGCATGCCCATCTTTTTGTACACAGCCGCAGCGGCGGGCGAGCTGAGATAATCGAGCAGCGCCTGCGCCGTTTTCGGATCGGCCGACTTTGCGTGTAGGAAACCCACCAGCCGCGTCGGCTCCGAGATGGACGCGGGTAGCGGACCGACAACGTCGATGCCCGGCTCCTCCATTTCGCTCATGAAGGTGAGCCCGATTTCCGCCTCGCCCGTCGCGGCCATTTTCATTGCTCCCGCGCCACCTTGCGCTGGCTTGAGCGTCGCTTTCATTTGATCGGCAATGCCCAGCTTCTTCAGCGTTTCGAGGAAACTGACGCCCGCCGCGGCTCCACCTTTGGCATCCGGATAAGACACCGACTTCGCCGCCAGCAGCATCTTCTTCACGGCCTCGGCATTCGAAATATCTGGCTTCTTCGCACCCCTTTTTACCGCGACACCAACGGCAACACTCGCCAGCGGCGTGGCGCTTTTTTCGACAACGTTGCCCGACCGCAGCACTTCATCATAAGGAGGCTGAATCACCGGGACATCAAACACTTCGCCCTTGGCCACCTGCGCCTTGGTGCCGAGGCCGGAGCCGAAGGTGCCCTTCACTTTGTTGCCGGTCTTCTTCTCAAAATCGGCGATCAACTGCTCTCCTGCAGCCCGGAAGCCACCTGGGGCGATCAACGAAATCTCAGCGGCGTGCATTGGGGTCGCTGCCGCCAATGCGCACAGGGCGAACGTGGTCAGGGAAAGTCGCAATTTCATGAGGTCCTCTTCTCGCTATTTCAATTTCAGCAATCGGGCCGCGTTGCCGCCCAGCATCATTTCTTTTTGCGCGTTCGTGAAGCCCGGCGTGTTTAGGATGTGGTCCACCGGATCGGTCACCCACGGGTACGGATAGTCGGTGCCGACCATGATGTGATCGACGCTTGAGTTCGTCACCAGATGCCGCAGCGCCTCGGGCGTGAACACGAGCGAATCGAAGTACAAGTTCTGCTTCACGTACTCGGTCGGCTTCTTCTTCAGCGCCGGATACGGCTTGCACGCATCCGGGAATGTTATGCAGCCATGATCGGAGCGGTCCGCATAAGAGCCAAGGTAGCCGCCGCCGTGCGCCGCGCAGATCTTCAGCTTGGGGAAGCGATCCAGCACGCCATCGAAGATGATGTGCGAAAGCGCAATCGTTGTTTCGAGCGGATTGCCGATCACGTTTGTCAGCAGTCCGTTGCCCTGCAGACGTTTGCCGAGCTCCGGGACGCCGGTGGGATGCATGAACAGCAGTACGTCGAGCTCTTCGGCTCTGGCCCAGAACGGATCGAACTTGCGCGCCGAAAGCTCCTCTCCCGTGCACACGCAGCCGATGGAGGCTCCGTGCAGGCCCAGCTTCTTGACGCCGTCTTCGAGCTGCTGCGCGGCCATATCCGGATGCTGCAAGGCGATGGTGGCGAATCCCACAAAACGATCGGGATGCGAGGCGCACAATTTCGTAAGCGATTCATTCAGCAGCGGAACCACCTTCGCCGCAGCGTCGCGCGGAGCCTCGTACCAGAAAGGATTGATGCTGATGGCCTCGACGTCAATGCCCTGCTGATCCATGGTGCGAAGGCGTTCATCGACGGACCAGTTGGCGCCCACCTCGGGTCCCGTCGGCTTGGTGCCCGTGATCGCGTGAGCCTCGGGCACAACAGCGTGCGAGTGAATATCAATAGTGCGGACGCGCTTGCCGCCCACCTTTACCTCGCGCTTCGAAGGTGCGGCTCCCGCCTTCTTCTGCTGCGCCTTTGCCTGATCGAGCAGCGCGCAACTCGTAAACGCAATACCCGCGGTGCCACGGAGAAACCCTCTGCGATTCAGCATGGGGAGAGTTTATCAAAGGACAGCGCCGTCGCCAGACCCCCGGCTGAATTCACGCTTTACACGACCACTAGATCGGACCCGAACCCGCTACCGTGCGCCGTTACAGCGTCGGCGAATCGTTCCCCAGCATCGCTTTGCGCACGATCTTGATCGGCGGGAAGCCTTGCTTCATGAAGCTGTCGTGAAACTCCTGCAGGCTGAACTTCGCGCCGCGTAACTTTTTGTAGTCTTCGCGCAGCTTGAGAATTTGCAGCTTGCCCAGCGTGTAGTACAGGTATGTTGGGTCGGACGTTCCGCGCTTGGTTTCCTTCAACGCGATCTCATGAGGCTGGAAGCCTTCTTTTTCGAAGAACTCGATCCCTTGTTCCATCGTCCGCTTGCCGGTATGCATTTCAATGCCCACGATGTAGCGGGCATCGCGCAAAAGCGCGTCCTGCAATTGGCCCAGGCGCATTTTTTCATTGCTGAGACCGGGAGCCGAGTAGCCTTCATCCACCATCATCTGTTCCGAATAATGCGCCCAGCCTTCGGCGTTCGATGAGCAGCCGAGCAGTTTCCGCACGCGCGAATCGACATTCTTCATCCATAGAAACTGTGTGTAGTGGCCTGGATACGCCTCGTGCACCGCCGTGGTGACGATTACGCCCAGCGGCGAACCGAGCATGAAGGCGTTGATGCGCTCGGGCTTCCACGTTTTCTCGGGAAGTGTGACGTTGAAGAACGCTTCTTTGGCGACAGTCTCATACGGACCCGGCGTATCCATGGACGCCGTGGTCAGCGCGCGGCCAAAGGGAGGCGTTTCCTCCACGATGGGCAGCACGGGCGACGGAATTGTAACAATCTTGTGCGACGTAATGAAATTGCGCAAGCCCTCGAGCGTTCCGCGGTACGTGTCGAGCAATTTTTCGGGCGTCGGGTGCTCCTTGGCCATCGCGTCCAAAATCTGCGCCGGAGTTTTCGTCTTGTCGATCTTCGCGGCCAGCTCCTTCAACTGCTGCTGATTGCGGCGGAGATCGTCGTAGCCGATCTTCAGCAATCGATCGAGCGGGATATCCACCATCTCGTCATAAAGAAGCTTTTTCGAATACGTCTCGGCACCCAGACGGAAATCGCCGTTCGAGCGCGGGAGTAGATCGGTTTTCAAAAATTTTTCGAAATCGCGCAACGCGGCGATGACGGCGGCGTTCGACGCTTTGAAGTCGGCCATCAGTTTCGCGTCTTTGACTTGGGTGAAGGCGAGTGGGACATCATGCTCGAAAAACGAAACGATGCCCGGAACCTGCTCAATCGCGATCTCCGTGAAGATCTTCGGCGGATTCTTCAAGTTCGCGCGCGCGTCCTTCAAAGCCTGCGGCATCTTGCGTTCGCGCGAGATCAGCGCGCGGAGACGAACGTCGGGCGGGGCGAAGCTGCGGCTCATAATGACGAATGCGCTGTAGGTGAGGCCGCTGGTGTAGTTATCGGGATTACGCTCCCAGCCTTTGATGACCTGCAACTCCAGCAGGCTGGAGCGGATCTCGGAAAGAATCAAATCGCGATCGGAGCCCGCGGGAGCTTTTTCAAACGCGGCTTCGAACTCCTTCAGCTTGGCGATTTGTTTCGCGACGCCAGCGGAGGAGTAATCCTCAATCTCGCCGTCGTACTTGTGGATGCCGTCCGAAGTGGCCGTCGTTGGATTGAACGGAAAGTAGTATTCGTCGAAAAACCGGTCGGAAAGCTGCTGGGCGTTGGCTGCGTTGGCCAGCAGGAAGGCCCCGGCGGCCAGGATCAGCGGGAGAAGCGTTCGCATGGCTCTCACTTTACAATGAAGAAAGTGCCTTTTGCTCCCGTATCCGAACAACTCGAGTATCTGAAGAAGGGTTTTGCCGAAATCATCCGCGAGGAAGACTTGCGCGCCCGTTTGACGGAGGCCGCCAAAACCGGGCGTCCGTTGCGCGTCAAGGCGGGCTTTGACCCGACGGCCCCCGATCTGCACCTGGGCCACACGGTGCTCATCCGCAAGATGAAGCACTTCCAGGACCTGGGCCATACGGTCATCTTCCTGATTGGCGACATGACGGGCTTGATCGGCGACCCCACCGGCCGCAACGTGACCCGTCCGCCCATGACGCGCGAAGACGTCGTGAAGAATGCGGAAACGTATAAAACGCAGGTGTTTAAGATTCTCGATCCGGCGAAAACGGAGATCCGCTTCAATAGCGATTGGCTGGAGCCGATGAAGTTCGAGGACATGATCCGCCTGTGCTCGAAGTACACCGTGGCGCGGATTCTCGAACGCGACGATTTCACCAAGCGATTGAAAGATGGCACGCCGATTTCGATGCACGAGCTGCTGTATCCGCTCGCGCAAGGCTACGATTCCGTGATGCTGCAGAGCGACGTCGAGTTGGGTGGCACCGACCAAAAATTTAATCTCCTTGTCGGCCGCGAGTTGCAGCGCGACTCCGGCCAACCGCCGCAGATTGTGGCGACGACGCCGCTGCTGGAAGGCACCGACGGCGTCGAGAAGATGTCGAAGTCGAAGAATAACTACATCGGCATCACGGAACCGCCAAAGGTGATGTTCCGCAAGGTGATGGGCATCAGCGACGCGCTGATGTGGCGCTATTGGGAACTGCTGACGGACGCGACGCTCGCGCACATTGAAGCGATGAAGCAGTTGGAGCCGATGACCGTAAAGATGGATTTGGCTTCCCGCATCGTGGCGGATTTCCATTCCGTGGCCGATGCCGCGCAAGCGAAGGAAGATTTCAATCGCGAAGTCCGCCAGGGCGGGGAGCCTTCCGATATCGATACCGTCGAACTCCCGGAAGCCGCGCGCACGGCGAACGGCGTGCAGATGGCCAAGCTATTGGTGGCGATCGCCCTTGCTCCGTCGCGCACTGAAGCTGAACGCTTGCTTAAATCGGGAGCCGTGGAAATCGATGGCGCACGCTGGAGCGATTTGAACCATCCGGCCAAAGAAGGCACGCTCACCATCCGCGCCGGCAAAAAGTGGAAGCGAGTACGCGTCGGCTGAGATCTTATGCAAACTGGCGTCCAGATCCGGATCGCGCAAAGCACCGAGGATCTGAGCGCCGTCCGCGAATTGTTTCTCGAATACTGGAACTCCTTCGGATTCACTCCGTGCTTCCAGGGCTTCGAAGCGGAAGTAGCTTCTCTGCCCGCAAAATACGCCTTGCCACGCGGGCGGCTCCTGCTGGCAACCGTGGACGGCGAACCCGCCGGATGCGTCGCGCTGCGGTGTTTCGATGCAATGCGCGGAGAAATGAAGCGGATGTATGTGCGGCCCCGGTATCGCGGGATCAAGCTGGGCCAAGCGCTACTCAAGGCGCTGATATTGGAAGCGCGCGAGGCCGGCTACGCGGAACTGCTCGCGGATACCATCCCGGGGTCCATGCCGGAGGCTCTTGCGATGTATGAACGATCGGGCTTCGAGCGCATTCCCCCGTATTCAAACGAAACACCGGAAGCGCAGCACCTGCGACTTCGGCTCTTGTAGGATCGCCGCCGCACGCGCCTAGCCAGCTCGAAAAGTACGCCAGTTCACCAACTTGCGGGCAAGCGCGACTACACTGAGAGTGTGCGCATTCTGGTCTCAGCGGGCGAAGCATCGGGCGATCTCTACGCCTCGCGCGTTGTCGAAGCGTTACGTGCGCGGCATCCCGATGCCGAGTTTTTCGGCTGCGCGGGTCCTCGGACGCAGGCTGCCGGTGTGCGAGCAGTTGTGGATCAACGCTCGCTCGCGGTGGTCGGAATTGTCGAAGTTCTGAGCCATATCCCCCGTATTTACGGCGAGTTCCGGAAACTGATCCGGGCGGCGGAGCGCGAAAAACCGGATTTGGCGATTCTGACCGATTCCCCCGATTTCCATCTGCGCGTCGCCAAAAAGCTTCGGGCGCGGGGAATTCCTGTCGTGTATCTCATCGCCCCCCAAGTGTGGGCTTGGAGGCGGCACCGCACCCGCGCTATGCGCCGGGATCTGCGGGAACTGCTCTGCATCTTTCCGTTTGAAAAACCGTTCTTTGAAAAGCACGGTGTGCCGGTCGAGTTCATCGGGCATCCACTGGCGCGCATTGTGAAGCCGTCCATGACGCGGGCGGAATTTTGCGCGCGGTTTGGCATTCCGGAGTCCTCGAGGATCGTGTTGCTTCTGGCCGGGAGCCGTCATGGTGAAGTCCGGCGCCATCTGCCGTATCTGGTGGATGCCGTGAAGCTTATCTGCAAACAGCACCCGAATCTGGAGTTTATCCTCGCTTTGCCGCCGGGATTCGGGCCCGTGAGCCACGTTACCGGCCCGCAATTGGGCGCGAATTTTTCGGAACGAAATTCCGCCGAAGCCATCCAACACGTTAGCGGCTCGGGCGGTGCGGGTATCCGTGTCATCGAGGGCCATACGTGGGATTCGATGGCCGCGGCCGAGGTGGCGCTGGCGGCCAGCGGTACGGTGACCGTGGAGGCCATGCTGCTGGGCCTACCCATGGTGACCTTTTACCGCGTAAACGAGTTAAGTTGGATATTAGGACGGTGGATGGTCAAAGCGCCGTTCCTTTCCATGGTGAATTTGGTGGCCGGACGGAAAATTGTTGCCGAGTTGATTCAGGACGATATGACTCCGGAGAGCTTGGCAGCCGAAGCGTCCCGGTTGCTCGGGGATACGGAGGCCCAAGCCAGGATGCGGGCGGACCTGGCCGAGGCTGCGAATACGCTGCGCAGCGAGCACGATCCGATGGAAATGGCTGCGGCGTACATAGACAGGGTGCTGGAGAATGAGACCGTTCATGCAGGGTAACCGGACTTGGCCCGCCGCTCTGCGGGTGATAATTGTCAGTTTGGCTGTCGCGGCGACTCCCGCCCTCGCGCAGGACGCGGCATCGCGTCTGCAGACGCAGCGCACGCGCATCGACGTCACCAACTATCAGATTGACGCGAACATCGATCCCCGCACGCAGGCGATCACGGCGACAGCGAAAGTTACCTTCACGCCCATCGATAACGCATCGAACGTCACGTTTGAGCTGAACAACGCCCTGAATCTGAATCGCGTCACGGGCGAGGATGGCGCGCAGTTATCGGCTTCTCGTTATCAGGAAGACATGACGGTACGCGTCACGCTACCGCGGCCCGTACCCAAAGGCCAATCGACGACGCTCACGTTTGCCTATGGCGGCAAATTTACAGGTCAGGAAGAGTCGCCGGTCTTCGGCATCAAGTTTGCCTCCCTCACGCCCGAGGTTGCCTATTTGATGTATCCGGCGCGCTGGTTCCCGGTGAATGATTACACCATTGACCGCTTCACCTCCGACATTCGCGTCACCACGCCCGCGGAGTTTCGTGTCGTGGGCAGCGGCACCGGGACAACGGATTCCTCCGGCCCCGCGGGCATGCACACCGAACGGATCACGTTCACGCAACCGTCGTTCCCCGGCAGCATTGCCGTTGTGCCGGGCAATCCAAAGATCGTTTCCAGCGATGGCGTGACGACGAACTTCTACGTTCACCAAGCAACGGACATGGCGCAGGCTTATGGCGACGAGATCGCCAAGGCGATGACATTCTTCACGGGTTTGTATGGCTTGCCATTCAAAAAGAACTTGGTGGTTGTCGAGACTGAGAACGGGACGCCGAACGGATATGCTGCGCCGGGCCTGATTTTCCTTTCGCCGCGCGCCATGGGGAAGGCGGTGAACCTGAAACTGGTGGCCAACAACGTTGCCCGCCAGTGGTGGGGCGCCTTGCTTGGACCCTCCACTCGCAATCACATGTGGATTGAGAACGGCCTTTCCCGCTATTCAGAGATCCTCTATCTGGAACACGCGAACGGCGCGGCAGCGCTCGATACCGAAATCCACGATACCTACGTGGAAGCGCTGACAGTGGAACAACCTCCGGTGATTCAAACGTCGCGCTTGGAAGATTACTCGCCTGAGTTTTGGGCGCTGACAGCCAGCAAGGGTGCCGCCGTGCTGCACATGCTCCGCGGTATCGTGGGCGATGACAATTTCTATAAGATCGTCAAAGCTTTGCCGGAGCGCTACGCCTGGAAATCGCTCAACACCGATGACTTCCGCAAAGTCGCCGAGGAGTTTGGCGGACAGAGTTTTCAGGGTTTCTTCCTGCAATGGATTGAATCTTCCGGCGCTCCTGAGTTCAAGCTGGAATACACGGTCTTCCGCACGCAAAAGGGCTTCCGGGTGGTCGGCAAAGTCTCCCAGGATCTCGACACGTTCCGGATGCCGGTGCTATTGAACGTGGAGACCGAAGGCAACCCGGAGACGAAGATGATTGAAGTGGTAGGTACATCCTCCGAGTTCGCGATGGAAACCTTCGGCCGCCCGAAGGTGGTGACGCTCGATTCGAAAGGCCAAGTACTGCGCTTCGATACAGGCATGCGCGTCGCCGTTGCGATCCGCCGCGGCGAACAATTCACGGAAGTGGGCGATTACTCAGAGGCCCTGAAGGAATACCAAAAGGCGATCGATGTAAAGCGCAACAGTTCCCTCGCGCATTACCGCGTGGCCGAACTATTCTTTCTGCAAAACAATTATCAGTCTGCCGCGAACGAATTCCGCGAAGTGTTGAACGGCGACTTGGAGCCCAAGTGGACAGAAGTGTGGGCGCACATCAATCTGGGCAAGATCTTCGATATCACCGACCAACGCGAGCGCGCGGTGAACGAATACCGCCAGGCGATCCGTACGAAGGACAACACGCAAGGGGCGCTCGAAGAAGCGGGCAAATACACGCAAGCCAAATACGAGCGGCCGCGGAATAATAACTAGCGCGGTTTCGGGACGGACTGTCCACGAGTTGCCTTGGCTTCATCCAGCGTAATGCCTTGAGGACCTGGCGTTCAAAGGCTGATTTCAGTCTGCACGAAAGAAAATGTTGCTTCGGCTCTAGTGGCCTTCTGCTTCCAAAAACCGCTCCGCTTCAATCGCGGCTTTGCACCCGGCACCTGCGGCGGTAATGGCTTGGCGATAGACACGGTCTTCGACATCGCCTGCGTGGAAGACGCCCGTGATGTTGGTGCGCGCGCCGCCATGGGAGAGTATGTAGCCGTCCGGATCCAAATCCAACTGGCCAACAAACGGCTTTGTGTTCGGAATGTGGCCGATGGCGAGGAAGAATCCGTCGACGGGTTGATCCCAAACTTTTCCCGAAACAACGTCGCGTAGCTTCACGCCGGTGACCGTTTTTTGTTCCACGTCGTGGATTTCCTCGACGACAGTGTTGGTCAGGATCCTGATCTTTGGATTCGCCTTCGTGCGTTCCAGCATGATCTTCGATGCGCGGAATTCGTCACGCCGGTGCACCAATGTCACTTCGTCGCCGAACCTCGTGAGGAAGTTCGCTTCTTCCATGGCCGTATCGCCGCCGCCGATCACCATGATCTTGCGGCCTTTGTAGAACGCTCCATCGCAGGTGGCGCAACTGCTGACGCCAAAGCCGATCAGTTTCTGCTCACTGGGCAACCCAAGCCAACGCGCTGATGCGCCGGTGGCGACAATCAGCGTGCGGCACTCGTGTACTTCTTCGTCGATGGTGAGCTTGAAGGGGCGTTTCGAGAGATCGGCCGCGGTTACGGTGCCGTAGATATATTCAGCGCCAAACTTTTCCGCCTGCTGCTGCATGTTGGCGACAAGTTCGGGACCCTGCACGCCTTCAGGGAAGCCCGGGAAGTTCTCCACTTCCGTCGTAATCGATAGCTGGCCGCCGGGTTCGTGGCCAATGACCACCAATGGTTTCAGGCCCGCACGAGCCGTGTAAATCGCCGCGGTGTTCCCCGCGCATCCAGAGCCGAGAATGATAACGTTGCGCACGCTTTATGGTAACAAGCGCGGCCTGGGAAACGCGATGTTTCCGCCCGCTAATGGGTCAAATCCAGGCGGTGACCAAACGGTTCGCCAGATAGCCGAAGGCATAGGCGAACATCGTCATATAGGCGAATTGGATCGCGGGCCAACGCCAACCGCCGGTCTCGCGGCGCACCACGGCCATCGTGGAAACACACTGCATCGCGAAGGCGAAGAAGACCAGCAAGGCCGCCGCGCCGCCGGGCGTCAGGTCCATGTGCAGCGCTTCGCGCAAACCCACAGATTCCGAGGTTCCTTCCACCGCATAGATGGTTCCCAATGTGCCGACTATGACTTCCCGCGCGGCGAGCGAGGTGATCAGGCCGATACCGATCTTCCAGTTGAAACCAAGTGGGCGAATCGCAGGCTCCACCGCGTGGCCAATCATTCCCGCGAAGCTATCGCCAATTTCCGGCGTCTTGCCGTCATGCAGAGGCAGGTTCGAAAGCACCCACAGCAACACGGCGACGCCAAGGATCACCGTGCCCGCGCGGCGCAGGAAGACCTTGGAACGATCCAGTAAGCGTAGGCCAAGCGAACGGAAAGTGGGCCAGCGATACGGCGGCATCTCCAACATGAATGGCGAGCGCGTGCTCTTGAGGACGGTCGATTTAAGCAACCTTGCGGTGATCACCGCGGCGACGAATCCCAAAATATACAGACCGAGCAGCGCCGTGGCGCGCGTACCCAACAGCGGTCCCAGCAAAGGCTTATCCGGCATGAACGCCGCGATGACGAGCGTATACACCGGCAAGCGAGCCGAGCACGTCATGAACGGCGCGATCAAAATGGTCGCAATGCGGTCGCGCTTGTTTTCAATGGTGCGCGTCGCCATGATGGCCGGAACCGCGCACGCGTAGGCTGAAAGCAGAGGGATGAAGCTCTTGCCCTGCAGGCCGATCTTCGCCATGGTGCGGTCCGCGATCAACGCTGCGCGCGAGAGATAGCCCGAGTCCTCCAGCACTCCGATGAACAGGAATAGCAACAAAATCTGCGGCAGGAAGACGACGACCGAGCCGACGCCGCTCCAGATGCCATCGATCAGCAGTGAGCGCAGTTGATTATCGGGCAGAGCGGCTTCCATCCACTTCCCGGAGCCCTCGATCATTGCCTGCAAACCGTCCATCAGCGGGCGCGCGCCGGCGAAAATTGTCTGGAAAACGCCGAGTACCACGAGGAAGAAAATCAACGGCCCGAATACCGGGTGCAGAAAAATACCGTCCAGCCGGCGTGTCCAAAGCGGCGGCGCCGGCGGGCGATAGTTCGTGCGCCGGCCGATATCGGCAGCCCAATCGCGGACCTTCGGCACGTCGTAGATGATGGGCAACTGTGCCAGAGGCGGTTTGGGCTTTTCGTGGAAGACAGCTTCCGAGAGAAACTCCACCACCTTCTGGACGCCCGTTCCATGCGACGCGCTGATCAAAGCCACCGGAGCATTCAGCTGTTTGGATAACTCTTCCGTATTCACTTCACCGCCGCGGCGCCCGAGGTCGTCGGCCATGTTGAGAATGATCAGCGTCGGCAGTCCGAGGCTCAGAATCGGCGCGGCCAGCGACAGATGCCGGCCCAGGTTCGTCGAATCGAGAATCAGCATTACAGCGTCGGGTTTGCGCAGCCCTTGCATGTCGCCGCTGAGGACATCGTGGGTTACACGTTCATCTTCGGTGCGCGGCTGTAGGCTGTAGACGCCTGGCAGGTCGACCAAAAATACCTCACGGCCAAGGTTGAGTTTCACGCGCCCCATGTGGTGTTCCACGGTGACCCCGGGGAAGTTTGCGACTTTTTGGCGAAGGCCGGTGAGGCGATTAAAAAGTGTGGATTTGCCGGCGTTCGGCGGCCCTACAATGGCCACCAGATGCGTCTTGGTGTCACTTGCGGCGGCGCTGCCTTCGGGTGCGTGGCAATCGTCCATCGTTATGCCTGTGTTTCCGCCCGCCTCAGAAACATGTGCCGCGCCGTTTCCCGGCGCAACGCAATCTCTGAACCGTCGACGCGAAACACCTTTGGATCTCCGCCCGGGGCGGCATGCGCCGAGGTCACCAAATGCCCGGGCAGAAAGCCCAGTTCCATCAACCGGCGCGCATCATCCTCCGGCAAATCAATGTGATCGAGGACTGCCGACTCTCCCTTTCGGAGCGTGGTCAGATCCCGGGGTTCCGAATTGTCGTCGAGCGGAGGCTTATTGACACGCATTTGCAAGACAGCTCCATTATGAACTAATGGAAGGGTGGCCGCAAGCAACCCAGTTGCAACTAGTTGCAATAGGATCTATGTGCTTGTGGGGTAAGGAGATGGTGGTCAAAATGACGGATCGCCGTCTATCTCGGAAAACATTTCCATCCGGATTTGTTTCGTCCTAGAAACGGAAGTAGAAGAACATTTGCTGTGCCGGGATACTCCAAATCGCAGTCGCGAGCAGCACGATCAGGAGGACCGTCATCGTCCAGGGATTCCAGCGGTTGCGAAGAAGGACTGGCGTCAGCGGTTTGACTTGTTCGACCACATGGGCGAGCAATGCCAACAGTAGGAGCGTAACCACCATCCACTCTTCGTGCTTTAGTTCGACCGCAAACGGGGATTCGCTCAACTGATGGAAGTACACAGGAAGATCGGAGATCCGGTTTATCCGGAATAGAATCCATCCAAAGACCGACACCTGTTGCATCAGCAGAATGGAGCCAATGGACCACGGGCTTGGGTTCTTCTTCGCCTTCGGTCGAACTTTGTAATAACCAACAAGGAGCACCCCATGGTAGAGGCCCCACAACGTGTACGTCCAGCCGAGTCCATGCCAGATCCCGCAGATCAGCATGGTGACCGGAAAATGGATGTAGGAATAGATGCGTGATTTCGAGCGATGGCCGGGCAGTGAGAAGTAAACGTAATCGCGCAGCCAATTGGAAAGTGAGATATGCCAGCGGCGCCAGAAATCAGCGGGATTCTTCGCAAGATACGGCCAGTTGAAGTTTTCCGGCAGCTTATAGCCGAAGAACCGCGCAACGCCGAGAGCCATATCCGTGTAGCCCGCGAAATCGCAATAGATCTGTAGCGCAAATGCGTAGGTGGCGAGCAAGATGCGCGCCCCGCCGGTGTGAAGGTCCGCGAAAACCGGATCGACGACCAGCGCGAGGTTATCGGCGATCACCAGTTTTTTAAACAAGCCGAAGACGACGAGCACCAATCCTTCCCAAACATCCGCCGAAGTGAGGCTCGGCCGCGCCGCGGTTTGCGGCAAAAAATCACCTGGGCGAACCACGGGCCCCGCCAGCAAGCGCGGGAAAAAGCTCATGTAGAGCGAATAGCGAAGCAGGCCGGTGCGTTCCTTGAGATCGCCGCGGTAGGAATCGACGATATAGGCGATCGCCTGCAATGCGTAAAAGCTAACGCCCACCGGGAGTGGATGCCCCCATACTTTCGCCGCCGCGAGTCCTGCGGTGCAAACAGAAACCCCGGTGAGCATTAGCGGGAATCGCGCGCCCCTGTGCGCCGCGTTACCGATAGAAAAGCTGATGGCTGTGAATCCCGCGAGAAGTGCCAAATACCAGACGTTCCAGCTCGCGTAGTAAAACAGGCTGGCCGCGATCAGAGCGCCCATGCGCACCGCATTGTTGCGGATGACGAGGCACACCGCCCATACCGCTACCGCAAAAAGCCAGAACGCTGCAGTATCAAAGGACACGGTTGCGTAGATGCTCCGTAAATAGTTCGCCGCCCTTGCGGTTGAGGTGCAGCGTGTCCATCATCATGGTGCAATCGCTTTCAAAGGCGGGAAGAAGCGTGACGCCGGGTACCGTTTGCGTCACGCCTTGCAATTCGCCATGAAACGCGCGGCGGTAGGGTTGCGAATACTGTGTGAAGTCCGGGTCGAAGAAGGGAGCCTCGGCTATGAATACACGTGCGCCGGTGTCCCGCAGGCGCTCCAGCAACCGATGAATGCGCTCCACCCGGAAGGGATCAATTGCCAACGGTTGATTCTTCATTGCGTTGTAGCCCAAGCGAACGCGTTCGACATCGGGCAGCGTGGAGTTCTTCTCACGACGCAACCGCTCGACTGTGGCATCCAACTGATCCAGCGGACCGGCATCGCATACCGCGAACGGGTGGTCGGACTCCGGCATGGGTGTTCCTTTGTGAAATCCCTGCAGGTAGCCGCGAATCCTCTCCGCGTTCTCCAGCCGCTCGCTGGGGTGGGCGAAAAAATCTTTCAGCTCGGCGCGGAACAAAACTGGGCGCAGCATAACCGGCACAGCAAGATCGGCGTACTCCCGTGGACCCTGCGCATAGACGCCGAGCGTCGCAAGGTCTTGTGCGGAGAGCACGGTCTTGAGCAGCGTCAGATCATTGCGCAGGAAATTGAACCCCTCCCGCCCGCTGAAGATATCCGGCATCAGCATCAAGACGATGGAGCGCGGCCGGATACCTTCTTGGACTGCCATCGCCGTCATGCGATCGAACAGGATCACGTTGCCGCTGGGAACGCCCAGATTCAATGCGGTGTGGCCCGGAGCGTGGGCGTTGAAATAGTTGACGAGAAACCCTTCGGCCGCCGTCGAATTGCCCAGCACAAGGACATCGGCATCCCGATGATTGCCCGCCTGCGTGCGCGCCAGTTCAATTAGGAAAGAGGAGCTATCGCCGGAAAGGATGGAAACGTAACCGCGAAAGTAGAAAAGATACAGCGACGCGCCCAGCAGCGCGAGGAAAGACGCGAAGCCCAGGCACCAGGAGACGCCCCAAGATATGCCTCGCGTCATCTTCGAATCAACACCACTACTTCACTTTACTTCGCGCAAAGTCTCATTGCGCGGAGAACGCAAGCAGCATGTTGCCCGGAACTCCTCCATAGCGGGAGTAGCCCGAGTTCACAAAGAGCATCCCATTCACGATCACGGGTCCGGGACCATCAAGCGATCCGCCGTTCCCCTTGATGCCGTTCACGGCGTTGTACTCGCGAATCGTGTTGATGTCCCACAGCACTTTGCCTTCTTCCGTTGAGAACGCGCGAAGGTGACCGTCCACCGAGCCGGAAAAGACGGCGCCGGGAATCGCCGTGATCGCCGCCGATTGCGCCGGCGCGCAGTTCTTTGCGTTGGGCGGGCAGGGCGTAGGCGCCGCAAACCACGCCTTGCTGCCATCGGCAATACGCAACGCGGTCAGCCCGCCGCCTTCCTTAGCGTCAAGAACCCGGGCCGTGGGCGTTTGCGTAAAGCGCGCATCGGAGACCGCGGCATAGACAAGCTGGCCGTCGGAAGACATGCCCCATTGCACGCCGCCGATCGTTCCACCTTTGCCGACCCGCGCCTGCCAGACAATTTCGCCGTTTTTATCGGGATCCACCGCGTAGACGACGCCAGACTTCTGTCCGGCGATCACCAGGTCGCGGCCCGCGCTGGTGCGCGCGAGAATTGCGGCAGCGCCGTAGTCGTGGTCGGGTCCATCCTCCTCAGGACAGCTGATTTTTTCCTTGTTGCCGCAAGATGAGTTGTAGGAATCGTTCGGCGTCGTCTGTTTCGCCCACAGCACTTTGCCCGATGGAATGTCGAGTGCGACGATCGCGTCGCTCATATTGGTAGCGGGAGTCGAGTAGTTGTCTCCAGTGGTCAAGTAGATGCGGTTTCGCCTGGCATCGAGAGTCGGCGTCGACCAGATACCGGCGCCCGATGGGCCAAACTGCGGCGTGCCAACTTTGTTCTTGCCGGTTTGCTTCGGCAATGTCGGAATCATGTAGGTCTTCCAGACTTGCGTGCCATCGGCGATGCGGAGCGCGGTGACGCTGCCGCGAAACGTGCAGCACTGATAGTCCGGATTGAGCGAACGCGTCTCCTCCCATGACGCCGCGGGAACATACGCCACGCCGTTGTGAATGAGAGCCGCCGCCGTCAGGCGCGAGGCTTCGTGCTCTTCGATGCGCTTCTTCCAGCGCAGCTTTCCGGTCTCGGCTTCCAGCGAATATACCCAGCCGGTGAGATCGCTGAACACAAGCGCGTGCTTGCCGTTGAGCGGCGCCGCCGCGATCGCGGCCCGCACGGGCCCGTTGGCCTGGAACGTCCATTCCAGGCACCCGGAATCGGCGCGCAAAGCGTGAATCACCCCACCCGCGCTGCCGACGAACACATGGCCGTCCAGCACCGTGGGCTGGGCAAACGCATTGATGTCGCCATCGAATGCGAACGCCCACTTCAGTTTCAGCTTGCCAATCTGGCTCAGCGTGATTCCCGCCACGTCGGTGGATACGTAGCGGGCGTTGTCCGAAGTGGGGCTCCACCCATTCCAGTTAAACTTCGAGGAATCGTTTATCTTGATGTTCCGGTCCTTGCAGAATGCCGTCGCCGGTGGACCCGGCTCAGGACCGGACCGCCCAAGGTAAGTGGAAACCGCCTCACGTTCGGCGCGCGTCATCGGATAAGCGACGTTGATCATCACGCCGAAATCGAGCGCGCGCAGAATTCGCGTGGCCGTCAGGTTCTGGAGCGCAGCTTTGGGCGGCACTCGTTCGCCCGCACGGTCATGACACGTGGCACAGCGCTTGGTGTAGACGGCGTCGCCCGCAACCGGATCGGCGGCAAATGTTACCGCGCTGATGGCGCACAACAGAAGAGTAGACCGGAAGATCATGCTGAAATTCTCCTCGTTAAGCTTGCGCAATTATTTCGCAGGATGCAGCGTCAACTTCTGGATGCGCCAGTTCAGGATCTCCGCCGCGTAGATTTCGTTTTCCGACGGGCACGCCATTTGATGGATCCAGCCGAACTGCTTCGGTTGGCGGCCCACCCGGCCGAGCGTTCCCACCAATTTTCCATCCAGTGTCAGTTTGTAAATGCGCCCAGGGAACGCGTCCGACGTATAGAGATACTGCGTTGGCCCGGAGGAAACACAAATGGTCCACGGAGCGCCGGGTTTCTGTGTGTTCACCGGGCCGTTCATATCCGGAAGGTTGCCCATCCAGGGCATCAGGTTTGGCGGCACTGGCGGCATTTGAGTGTCGACACGGATTTCGCGCAGCAGTTTGCCATCGTGATCGAATACTTGAATGCGGCGGTTGCCGCGGTCCGCCACGTAGATGTTGCCGTTCTTGTCGGAGCCAATTCCGTGCGGCGTATTCAATTGGCCAGGGCCGTTGCCCGGTTCGCCCCATGACTTTACCCAATCGCCGTTCTTATCGAACTTCGCAATGCGCGAATTCACATAGCCGTCGCTGATGAAAATGTTGTCCTCGTTATCCCAGGTGACGTCGGTCGGCTGACGGAACTGGCCGGGAACCGCCGGCAGGGGCGGACGCGGATGCTCCCACGGCTTGGCCTCCTCGTCGGAAGCTTCTTTCTTGCGTCCAAACACCATCGTGACGCGGCCCTGGGGATTGAACTTCACGATCATGTCCGAACCTTTGTCGATCACCCAGATATTGTCGAAACGATCCACGCGAACATCGTGAGCGTACGACCATGCATACAGGTTCTTGCCGATTTCGCGGACGAACTTGCCCGTTTGATCAAATTCCAGCAACTGCGCTGCAGCGGCAGCGTAGGCCGGACCGGTTGTGTTGCCCCGGTTGAAGACGAAAACGTGCTTCTGCGAATTGACGGCCACACCCGAAGGTTCACCGAGGTGAATGCTATCGGGAAGCTTCAGAAAGTTGACGTCCCCCTCGAAGGGAATTTCGGGCACGCTCTGCGCTAAAGCGGCAGTGCTTAAGCCAACCATCACGGCAAAAATGGCGAATCTCATGGGCCTCCTCTTGGGTACCTCTGAGTACAATATCAGATCGCTGGGAGGAGGAAGAGCTGATGCGACGACGCTCGTGATGGGATCGCGCAACCGGGCGGTCAGCCCCCAATCGAATACATCGGCCGGGGCGGCGGGACGAACTTTTGCGTGTTGATCTGGTGGCCGATCCACTTTGCCTTGACCGAATCGGTGACAGCGAGCGCGATGGCTTCGTCTGGTGAACCGTTGCGTAAAAGCGTGCGGATGTCCGTTTCTTCCACGGCGAACAGGCAGTAGCGGAAGTGGCCGTCGGCGGTGATGCGGATGCGGTTGCAGTTCAGGCAGAACGGGTGGCTTACCGATGATACGAAGCCGACGCTGCCAATGCCGTCCTGGAACCGGAACTCGGTCGCTGGCGCGCGCGGGTCCTGATCGGGTACGGCTTCGAGCGCGCCAATCTCGCGTTCGAGCATGCCTGTCATCTCGTCCTGCGTGAGCACGCGGCCCTTATCCCAAAGGCCTTGGGCGTCGAGCGGCATGAACTCGATATAGCGGATTTCAATGCCCCTCTCACGGCCAAAGCGGGCGAGCGGGACAATATCCGGCTCCACCAGATTCTTCACCGCCACGGCGTTGATCTTGATCTTGTAGCCAATCCGCCGGGCCGCTTCGATGCCCTCCAGAACTTTTTCGAAATCATCGCGCCGCGTGATTTGCTGGAAACGGTCGCGGTCGAGCGTGTCGAGGTGTACGTTGATTCTGCGCAAACCGGCGTCGTGAAGTTCCTGGGCATGGTCCTTCAGCAGGACGCCGTTGGTAGTCAGCGCCAAATCCTGTACGCCGTTGATCGAGTGCAGACGCCGGATCAGATCCGGAAGTCCGCGCCGTAGCAGGGGTTCTCCTCCGGTGATGCGCAATTTGCGGACACCCAGTTCCACCACGATACGTACGAAGCGCTCAATCTCCTCAAACGTCAGGATCTCTTCGCGCGGCTGAAACTTCACGCCTTCTTCCGGCATGCAGTAGAAACAGCGGATGTTGCAGCGATCCGTCACACTGATGCGGAGGTTATCGTGCAGGCGGCCGAAGGTGTCGATGAGCGGCTTCACGGGGCTTCTTACTCCAGGCTCTCTTACTCCAGACTCTCTTATTCCAGTGTAGCGGCGTGGCGCGAGTCCACCCAACGGACCATCAGATACAGCGCCAATCCAATTCCCGCCGCCACCGCCGCCAGATGCGGCAAATGTCCGCGCAGCCAAACAGCGGAGTTCTCACCGAGCTTCTGGCCGAGATAGGCAAGCGCGAAGTAGCGCGGAAAACGGGCCGCCGCCAATACCGCCAGGAAACGAGTGCGCCGGACGCTCATCACGCCCGCGCATGCTGCAAACACCTTGAACGGCAGCACGGGAATGGGGACCAATGCGGGGATGAATATGGAGATGAGTCCATACCGGTCATACCAGTTGCGGAATTTGTGGCCTCGTTCGCCGGAGGCGTACTTTAGCAGAAGCTTCTCGCCGCCCTTGCGCGTGATTTCGTAAAAAATCGCGCTGCCGATTAGCGAGCCGACCGCCGCAAGCGCCGCGCACAGCATCGCCTGGTTGGGGCGGGCAATGGCCATGACCAGCAGTAACGCATCCGTCCCACCAGGGTTCGGAATGCCGGCGGATTCCACCACCGCGAGCATAAACACGCCCAGCGGACCCCACGAGACCAGAACTTCGCGCAAGTGGCGCATTTATTCGGTTGGCTCCTGCCCAATAATTTCCAGCAGCCCAACTTCATCAATCACTGTCACGCCCAACTCCCGCGCCTTATCAAGCTTCGATCCGGACTCTTCCCCTGCCACTACGTAATTCGTCTTCTTGCTCACTGATCCGCTAACCTTCCCACCTGCTCCTTCAATGCGCTGCTTTGCTTCATCCCGGCTGAGGTTCGGCAGAGTACCCGTCAAAACGAACGTCAGCCCGGCAAGCTTCGCGGACTTTCGCGTAATCGCATAGGTAAACGGGAAGCCCAGCTCACGCAAGGAATCGATGAGCGCATGATTGTGCCGTTCATCGAAGAATTTGCGGAGGCTCTGGGCCACCTTGGGACCTACTTCCTCGGCGCGCTGTAGTTCCTCTTCGCTTGCCTTCGCCATGACGTCCAGATCGCCGAACGTTTCCGCCAGAATCTGCGCCGTGCGCTCACCCACGAACGCGATTCCCAGTCCGTTCAGTAAACGAGGCAATGGCGATCGCCGCGAACGTTCAATATTTGCCAAAAGCTTCTCGGCGGACTTCTTCCCCATCCGCTCCAGATTCATCAGGATCTCTGGAGTCAGCTTGTAGAGATCCGTGACGTTTCGGACCAGGCCCTTATCGACGAGTTGATCCACCAACGCTTCCCCCAGACCGTCGATATCCATCACCCCGCGTGCCGCCCAATGCAAAATGCTTTCTTTCAATCGCTTCGGACAGTTGATGTTGATGCACCGGCTAGCCGCTTCGCCCTCGGCACGGACGATCTCGCCGCCGCATTCCGGGCACGCCTTCGGCATCTGGAACGGTGTCCGGTCTTTCCCTTCAGAGACCACGCGAACCACTTTGGGAATCACATCGCCCGAGCGCTCCACTAGAACCGTATCGCCGATCTGCACGCCCAGCCGCTCGATCTCATCTTCGTTATGCAGCGTGGCATTGCGAACAATGACGCCGCTGATGCTGACGGGCTTGAGGTGCGCCACGGGCGTCAGCGCGCCGGTGCGTCCCACCTGCACGCCGATATCTTCCACCACGGTTTGCTCCTGGCGGGCAGGGAACTTGAACGCGATCGCCCAGCGAGGGGCTTTTGCCGTCCAGCCCAGGCGCTGCTGCTGATCGATGCGGTCTACTTTGGCGACAACGCCGTCGATCTCAAACGGCAAGTCGTCGCGCTTCCCTTCCCACTCCTTGCAGAACGCGGTGAGCGCCTCGATGTCTTCACAGATACGCCGCGCCGGATTCACCTTAAATCCCATTGCGGACAGCTGATCGAGCGACTCCGATTGCGCCGGCTGCGGCGGAATCAGGAAGTACGCAAAATACTCGAGCTTACGTGAGGCCGTGATCGTTGGATCCAGCACACGCAGCGATCCAGCCGCCGCGTTGCGCGGATTGGCGAAGATCGGCAGCCCTTCCGCTGAGCGGTCTTCGTTCAGCTTTTCGAACGATTTCTTGTTGAACACCACTTCGCCGCGGACCTCAAAAGCATCCGGCGCCGAGGTCGGCCTGAGCGGCAGGGATCGAATCGTCCGGGCGTTTTCCGTCACATCCTCGCCGATGGTGCCGTCGCCTCGCGTGATCGCTTTCGATAAGATGCCATCACGATAATGCACCGCGAGCGAAAGCCCGTCGAGTTTCAATTCCGCTACATAGCGAAACCGCTCTTCGCCAAGCAGTTCCCGCACGCGGCGGTCAAAGTCGCGCAATTCTTCCTCGTTCAGCGCGTTATCGAGGGACAGCATCGGCCCCGAGTGGGCCACTTTGACGAATCCTTCGCGCGGCTTGCCGCCCACTCGTTGCGTCGGGGAATCGGGTGTCACCAGATCCGGATGATGCTGCTCCAAGTGCTGGAGTTCGCGCATCAACGCGTCATATTCCGCGTCACTGATCTCAGGCCGGTCCAGGACGTAGTAGAGATGCTCATGCCGCCGGAGCGTTTCCCGCAAGTCTTCAATTTTCTTATGGATAGCGCTCACAGCGGTATACTCAAGACATCGCACCTTATCTTCAGCCGGTACTCATCTACAACCCCAAAGCGGGGAAAGTCCAGCGAAATTCGGGACGCCTTATCGAGCGTACCACCGAAGCGCTGGCGCGAGCCAACATCGCGCCCAAACTGCTGCCCACAACCGCGTCGGGACACGCCACTGCCTTGGCGCGTGAAGCGGTTGCCGGAGGGGCCGATCTGGTCCTGGTCCTGGGCGGCGACGGCACTATCAATGAAGTGGCCAATGGGATGGTGAACTCCGCTGTTCCGCTGGGAGTTCTGCCGGGTGGAACCGCCAACGTACTTGCCATGGAGCTTGGCCTTGGTTCCAGCGCGGAACGGGCAGCGCAGCGGTTGAATCGGTGTGTGAAAAAGAAGATCTCCCTAGGCAAGATGACTCGTTCGGATGGCACCAGCCGCCACTTTTTACTGATGGGCGGCGTGGGGCTGGATGCCGCCATTGTGAATGCAGTGGACCCGGCGCTCAAAGCAAAGACGGGCAAGTTCGCCTACTGGGTGGCCGGTCTCGCGCGGTTCACACAGACCATCGAGCAATTCACCGTAAAAGTAGCTGGAATCGAAAAGCAGTGCGGATTTGCGCTTGCCGCGAGGGTTCGCAACTACGGGGGCGATCTGGAGATTGCCAAGGGCGCTTCGTTACTCAAAGATGATTTCGAGGTCGTGCTCTTTGAGGGCTCCCATCCCTTGCGCTATGCCGGATACATGCTGGCCGTCGGCATCCGATGCGTGCAAGTGCTTCCGGGAGTGCAAACCGTGCGCGCGTCGGCCATGGAATTTTCCGGTTGCGCACCCGTCCAAATCGATGGCGAGGCCGTGGGCAAACTGCCGGTGCGCTTTGAAATTGAAGCAGCTGCGTTGACGCTCCTCGTGCCTCCCCGGTATAAGTAGCTCGGCCTCATCATCATCTTCATCATCGCGATGGAAAACGTCACACACACGATTGTCGGTTTGATGATGGCCCGCGCGGGGTTGGAAAAAACCACCGCGCGCGGCGCCGGTATGATGATGATCGCCGCGAATCTTCCGGACATCGACGCCTATTATTGGTTCACCGACCGCCTCCGTTACCTCGATCACCACCGCGCTTTCACGCACTCGCTCGGATTCGCGCCGTTGATGGCGTTGGTGCCGATGCTGTTGGTGAAAGCGAAGTTTTCCTGGCGAGTCTACTTTGCGTGTCTCGCTGGTGTGCTCAGCCATCTGCTGCTCGATTGGACCAACCCCTACGGCATCCAACTCCTGCTCCCGCTTTCGCCTCGGCGGGTGATGCTCGACATCACCAACATCGCGGATCTGTGGATCTGGGTGATTCTGTTCCTCGGCCTGCTCGCTCCGCTGCTGTTCTTGCGAAAACGAAGCGCGGAAGGCGGGGAATCGAGCCGCCGGTTCCGCGAAGGCTTCGCCTGGTTCGCCCTGATCGCGCTGTTCACCTATGAGTGCGGCCGGTTCCTGGCGCACGATCATGCCGTGGCTGCGCTAGCCGCGCAGCAATATCGCGGACCGGACGGGAAGTTGTCTCCTCCGCGCGAAGTGATCGCCGTGCCTGCGGATTTTGTTCATCCCATGCGCTGGCGTGGAATTGTGCGCGGCGCCGACTACGCCGCCATCGTGCCCGTGACGCTCGGCGAGGCCGTCCAGTCCTATCAGGCGCGGGTTTACCCCGAAGCGCCTCCGGGTCCCGCGATCGAAGCCGCAAAGCAGCGCTCGGATTTTCAGGTGATGATGCGTTTCTCCCGTGCCCCGTTTTGGGTAGTGCGTCCCGTTCCCGGCGGGAACGAAGTGATGTTTGTCGACTTGCGCTTCGGAACCCCTGAAGGCGCGGGGTTTGCCACCGTGTCCGCCCTGATTCCCGATGCCGCGAACTAGCGGCGTGCAGGAAGGGCCAAGTTCGGCGATTAGCCCAGATAGTCGAACAACGTCGTGCGTGGAATGCGCGCTCGCGATTGCAGTGCGGCCTGCTGCTGCGTGCCTGCCTGATTCAGATCGAGAATTGCCTGCGTAAGATCGGCGTCTTCCAGATTACTGATCTGTGTCTTCAACTGGACTACCAGCGTATCTCCGAAGTTCGTCGCATTGGACACCTTGTTTTGGGTGGTGCCGAAGAAGGCCAACTGACTGTTCAGATACTCGCTCACCTTTGCCAATCCGCTATTCACGGTGCGGATCGCCGTGCCATCGTTGGCGCGCAGAGCGGTGATCAACTGTTGGACGGAGGTAAATACGTTCGTCGCGGGGTCGGTGGAATCAAAGATCTCTTGCGCGGTTTTAGCCACGGTAAATGTGGTCCCGTTGGGATGTTGCACCAGCCGGGTGGAGGAGGAACCCAAGTACGCGCTCACGGGCGTGGCTTGTCCTTCGGTGTAGATGTATGGCACTTGCTGATCCGTATCGCCCGCGAAGATGAAACGCCCTTCGACGGATGTTCCCGCCAGGCCCACCAACTGTTGCAGCAAGCTATCCAGTTCCTGCGCGGCGTCCGCGCGGCCTGCGGCGGTCAGCACGTCCGAACTCCCCTGCGCGCTCAATGTCTGCACTTTGTCAAATAGCTGGACGGCCACTTGCAAGGAGTTCTCGGCCGTATCCACTTCCGTCTTGACGCGGCTGACATTCGCCAGCTTCTGCGTGGCCGCGCTCAGATTCGCGCGCGCCTCTAACAGCAAAGAAACGGAATCCGGCTCGTCGGAGACCTGGGAAATCTTGAGTCCGGTGGTGATCCGCCGTTGTGCGTCGGTCATCCGGTCACTGATTTCATTCAGTCCGTTGAGGAACTGTTGGGTGGCGGGGTCCAGGTTGGAAATCATCGTGATATTCCTTACCGCAGGATGTTGAGCACGGTATCGGTCAGCGTATTCAGGACGCCGATCATCTTTCCGACGGCTTGATAGGCCTGTTGAAACTGCAAGAGCTTGGCGGCTTCCTTGTCGAGCGAAATACCGCTGGCCTCGGCGCGCGCCGTCTGTGCCTGTGCCAGCAGATCCTGTTGAGCCGAGAGGTCCTGCTTGGCCTGCGAAATGTCGCGTCCAACCTGCCCGCCCAGGTTTCCGTATGCCTGTGTGAACGTGAACCCGCTGACGGCTGGTTGCAGCGCCAGTTGCGCCAATGCGATGGCGTTTCCGTTGCCACCCGGTGCCGTGGCCAGCGCCGCGGCGATCTCGTCCGGCGCGATGTCGGTTACCGCCAGCGTGAATGCGGAACCGAGAGCGGCGCTGTAGGAAAAAAGATTCTTTAGCGGCGCATCGCCGTTGCGGTCCACGCCCAGCGAGAGCTGTCCATTGACCGAATCGGCTAACGCTGTCGCCACCGTGTTGAGTGCCGTCTTGTATCCAGCGAGCGTTACGTTCTTTTCCTTGAGCATCGCGCCCAACGTTCCGCCCAAGCCCTCCATCTGCGAGGTGACATCCCTGCCAAGCGCATCCCGGATCACCGTTGTTGGACTCGAGAAATCTGCGGCCAGCGGATAAACGCGATCGCCAATCACCAGCGGCGTCTGTCCACCGGCGTAAAGCGTGTAACTGCCGTCCGAAGTTTTTACGAGCGAATAGTTGACCAGTCCCGATAGCTTTTCGAGCGAGGAATGCATCAGCGCATCGAGTCCCGCGTCGCTGGCGGATTCGGCATCGGAACGGAAATGCGAATTAATCTCGGCGATCCGCTCCGCCAGGCTGTTGATGGCGGTCACTGTGTCGCGTGTTTCCCCGTCCACGTTATTCGATACTCGCGATATGCCGATGGAGTTCTGACGGAATGCCTCCGCCAGTTTCTCAGCCGCTCCAATGACATTCTGGCGGCTGACGACATCGTTCGGATTGACGGCCAGCTGCGAAAAGCTGTTGAAGAAGCTATTCAGCGCTCCGCTGACGCCGGTCTCGCTGCTCGTATCGAAAAGCGATTCAATCTGCCCCAGGTCCCCGGCGCGCTGTTGTGCGTCGCCCAGCAATTGCTGCTGATTGCGGACGGACTGTTCCAGATAAGACGACCGCGCGCTCAGCATCCTCCCCGGAAGCACGCCGCCGGTTAGTCCGCCCGCCGGGTCAAAGGGCATCGGGATCAGCGATTGTTCCTGCTCCACATAGCCCGGCGTATTCGCGTTCGTCACGTTATTTTGAATAACATTGAAGACGCGTCCGTAAACTTGCAATGCGCCCGTGGAATTCAGCAAAGACGCGAATAGACTGCCCATACGCTAACCCTCCACGGAGATCTTCGCCGCAGGCGCCGCCTCGGGGGGCGCGCCGGTGGCCGTGTAACTGGCAGCCGTCATGCCCAGGACATTCATCCATCCACCCACGAAAGTCGCTCCTTGCTGAAGAACGCGACGGGCGATCTGTAACGACTCTTGTAAATCGTTCGCCTCCCGGCGTAGTTGCTCCAGTTGCTCCTGGGAGATCTCCACATCCATTTCCTGAGCGCCGAGTCTCTGAAGTTGTGCCTCCACTTCACGCAGGCATACCACGGCTTCTTCAAGCGTGGGGAGGCATCGCTCCAGATCCTCCGGCGATGGCGAAACGAGTGCGCTGCGGAGGGCATCAACGTGCCCGCGTGCGCGGATCATGCGTTCGAGCATGGGGAAACCGCCGCGGCCTTATCGCGGACCGCTATTACGAATGGAGGCGTCGTCGATCATCGCCGACGCCGTGGCGTTCGCATCCGGTTTGTAGGATCCGTTCGCGTAAGAGCGCGCTAGCTGTTCAATCTTCGCCTGCCGCTCCGGAGAGTCGGAGGCGAGTGATCGGAGGGCCCGCACCAGTTCGGACAGATGGACATCGTCCGGTGATGCGGCGCTGCCGCTTTGCGTTCCCGTCGTGCGGTTTCCTACTCGGGCGGCCTGGTCCGTCTTCGCCGTTTGCACCGAGCTGGTATCTAAACCCGACGCCGGAATATTGGGGTTGTTCACCTTCATGGCAATCTCATTGGGAATTTTCTCCCTGAGTTCAATATCGGCCACGTCGACGCAATTGTTATTGTGAAATCAAAAACTTGCGTCAAGGTTAAACCCGATACCACGTACTCCCTGGGGAGGTAATCACCCCTACCCTATGCGTTCATCTGCTCCATGAAGTAGTAACAGATCATGTGGCAAATGATGTGGTGCGCATCTTCGATGCGGCCCATATGCGGCTCCTGCACGTGAATGTCCAACTGAGCCATGGTGCCCAACTTCCCGCCATCGCGGCCAGTGAGGGCAATTGTCCTGCATCCGAGGTTGTTGGCGTACTCCATGGTGCGCACAACATTGGGTGAATTTCCCGATCCGCTGATGCACATGTACACGTCGCCGGGTTGGGCGAAGTTCTTAAACTCTTCCAGCAATGCTTCCGAATACGCAACATCGTTTGAATACGCCGTGAGCGTCGGCAGGTTTTGTCCAAGGGCGGCAATGCGGAATCGTTTCTCTTTTCCGTAGCTGGCGCCCTTCACCATGTCGCAAACAAAGTGCGACGCGGTGGCGGCGCTTCCACCATTGCCGGCAACAAAGATCGCGCGGCCCTGGTCCCGAGCCTCGGCCAGCCACGCGATTGCCTGGTTCACCCTTTCCAAATCAATTGTTTGCAGAGTGCCTAGCAACTGCTGGTGGTAATTTACGGCAAAGGACATTTCCATGCCCATTGTATACTGAAGCTCGAATGCACCCGGATCGGACCCTGCGGCCGCGCTGGCATGGGGATTACGTTTTTCTCCTGCAAAACCTCATCCTAAAGGACTTCCG
Organism: Bryobacteraceae bacterium; assembly: GCA_040081455.1. Taxonomy (GTDB): domain Bacteria; phylum Acidobacteriota; class Terriglobia; order Bryobacterales; family Bryobacteraceae; genus Palsa-187. Next base: position 9,809 of record JBEBGM010000024.1, on the reverse strand, counting down.
CGTTCGCTACCGGAATATGTCGCTGGGTGTTTTGTGGTCATTGATCAATCCTTTGGTGATGATGGGCGTGCTCACGTTCATCTTCGGCCGCGTCTTCGGTGGTGACCGCCCTCCGTTATTCCCGCTGTTCGTTCTGTGCGGATTGGTCCCCTATAACTTCTTCACGCTTTCGGCGATCGGCGGCACGCTTTCCATTGTGGAAAACTCGGCGCTAATCAAACGCGTGCCCATTCCTCGCGAAGTGATTCCGGTGACGGTTGTTCTGGCCACTACGTTGCACATCGTGATCCAGTTGGCGCTTTTGATTTTGCTGACCTTCGCGTTCGGGCTGACGCCGTCCGGCTCCTGGTTATGGTTGCCGGTGATCTGGATCCCCTACGTGGCGTTCATGTGCGGGCTCGCGCTCGGCTCCAGTGCCGTGAACGTGTTCATCCGCGACGTACGGTACCTGGTGGAATCCTTCAATCTGGTGCTGTTTTACCTGGTGCCGATCTTCTATTCCTTTTCCATCATTCCGGCCCGCTACGCCGCGGTGTATCAATTCAATCCGGTTGCCGCGATGGTCATGGCGATGCGCAACATCCTGCTCGATCAAAAAGCGCCGCCCACTTCGCTCATTGTGAATCTGTTTATCGCCAGCGCGTTTGTTTGCGGCCTTGGCATTTTGCTCTTCCAATCCTTGAAGCGGCGGTTCTACGAGCACTTGTAATGGCGGCCGCCTCCTCCAATCCGCCCAACGGTACGTTGCGTTTCGACGCCGTCACCAAATCGTTTCCGCACCGGCGCGGCCAGATGCTGCTGCGGGATCACTTACTCGATTTTGTGAACCCTTCGCGCCGCCCCCGTTTCACGGTGATTCAAGACGTTTCCTTTCACTTGCAGCCCGGTGAGAGCCTGGGGCTATTGGGTCCCAACGGAGCGGGGAAGAGCACGTTGTTAAATCTTGCCACCGGTCTGTTGGAACCAGAAGCTGGCCGGATCGAAGTGCAGGGCCGCGTGACACCGTTGCTCGATCTTGGCTCTGGATTCCATGGGGAGCTTACCGGTCACGAAAATGTTCGCCTGAACGCCGCCATGCTGGGAATTACCCGGCGCCAGTTGGAGGAACGCAGAGAGGCGATTGTGGAATTTTCCGGTGTCCGGGAGTTTCTCAACCAGCCGGTGCGCACCTACTCGCAGGGCATGCAACTGCGCCTGGCGTTTTCGGTAGCGGTGCACGCGGAGCCGGACATTCTGCTGATGGACGAAGTGATCGGCGTCGGCGACCGGGCGTTCTATGAGCGTGCGCTCGAACGCATCCGCCACCTGCGCGCATTGGGAACCACCATTTTGTTTGCCTCCCACAACACAGAGTTGCTCTCCATGCTTTGCGACAAGGCCATTTGGCTCGAGCGCGGCAGGGTGGTGCAAGAGGGCGCGGTGGCGGATGTGATCCACGCCTACCAAGGCTTGAACACCAACGGCTAAAGCCGCTGGTGTTTTTTCGATTTCCCGATCGACGCAGCTACTCCGCCGAAAACGCCAGCAGCACGTTCCCGTTGCGGTCGCCTCCGCCGAAGTTATAGCCCGAGCCGACAAATAGCATTCCATTCACCACCACCGGCCCGGCCGAGCCGATGGTGCCGCCCTTGGCCGGCATTTTGTTGACCGTGTCGAACGGCTTCGCTGTGTCGAACTCCCACAGTACTTTGCCATCGGCAGCGGAAAGCGCGTAGACGATTCCGGTTCGCGCGGCGGAAAATACGACGCCAGGTATTGCCGTGACCGCGGCAGAGTTCCCTGGGCGGCCTCTCCCCGCCGGCGGCGTCATGGGGTTCAACCACAGTTTCTCGCCGGACGTGAGTTGCACGGCGATCACGCCGCCGCCGGTGAGTCCGAAGTACGCCGCGCGGTCATCCACAGCGCCGCCCCACGTGATTCCCGCCATCGACAAATCCGGATTCGGAAGCACGTTGGTCTTCCACAGCAGTTTGCCCTTTTGATCGGGATCCACCGCGAACAGCGTGCCGTTCTTCATGCCCGCCATGACCATGCGCTTGCCTCCCGGCATGTTCTTCAGGACCACCGATGCGCCGATATCAGCGTCCGGACCCACATCCTCAGGGCAGTTCTCTGTCTTCGCCGTGCCGCCGCAGCCGATGATGTAGGCGTCGTCGTCTTCATAGCCACGGTAATGCCAAATCAGTTTGCCGGATTTGATATCGACTGCAAGCACGGAATCCGTCGTCGGCGGCGAAGGTTGGCTGGTGGATTCACCCGTGCCGAAATAGATGACGCCACGCACCGGATCCACAGCAGGCGTGTTCCACACTGACCCGCCGGAGGGCCCGTACTGCTGCACGCCAATGGAGTTCTTGTGTGTTGGCTTGGGCGGCTCCGGATACACATAGTGCTTCCAGACCTGCTTACCGGTGCTCGCATCGAGCGATGTGACGCTGCCGCGCACCGTGCAGCACGGATAGTTCAAATCTCGCGCTGAGTTCGATTCCCATTTGGCCAGCGGCACGTAGACGCGGTTGTCCCACACTGCCGGAGCCGCCGTGATGCGGCCCGCGTAATTGTCGTCCACCTTGGTGACCCACAACTCCTTGCCGGTCTGCGCGTCGATACCGTAGGCGTTGCTCTTGAGGTCGCCAAAAAACGCGCCGTATCTCACGCCCGAGCGGCCCTTCACCGGAGCCACGCTGATCGCGTTGCGCATCGCGGCACGCGTCTTGTAAGACCAATACACGCATCCGGTCTTTGCATCCAGCGAATAGATCCACCCGGCATCCGAGCCCACAAAGACACGGCCCGCGACCACGGTGGTTTGTCCATTCATGGTGTAAGTGCCTGGCAGGCCGAAAGCCCACTTGAGTTTGAGCTTCGGAAGTTGCTCGGCGGTAATCCCAGCCTTGTCGCCTGGTTGGTAGCGGTTGTTATCGACGCGATTCCCCCAGCCGTTCCAACTGGGGGTCGCGTTGATATCACCCATCGGCGGATTCGCCGCGCACCGGTTCGCCATCTTGCTGAGATCTCCGGCGTTCTCAGTTCCCAGCGGCCGGCCGCTCACCGCTTCGGCCACGTGTTTGCGGTCGTCGTCGGAAAGCTTCATGTCGCGATGCCGGTCGTCGAGCTTTGTCGTGAGAAACTCGAGGATCGCTTCCGCGCTTCTCTCGCGAAGCTTGGCGACGTCTACCGCCTGCGGCATGCTCTCTTTGCCGTGGCACTTCATGCATTGCTGTTGGATAACCCCAAATCCGGGTTCCGAGGCCCATTGACCACTGGCCGGAGAACCAAAAAACAACAGAGCGCACGCCGCAAACAGAGCGGCCGGGACATGCGGTTTCATAGAGACCCCTTCCGAGGAACGAACCGAGTCACAACAACAGCGAAGCTGCCTGCTCCGCGACTTTCGACTTGAGAGAAAAACCTACTCGGGAAAGTTCTTCGCCAAGTAGTCAACGATTATATTGCACTCCTCGTCGGTCGCGTCGGCTCCCTTGCCCTTCATGTCGAAAACCAGATCTTTCCAGTTTTCCTTGGAGTAGCGCAGGGAGGCGATCGGGTTCACGGGATGGCATTGCGCGCATACCTTCATGAACTCGGCTTTGCCGGGACCATCGGGGAATCTGTCGCCGTCGGCGGAACGGGCGGGCAGAAACAGCAACAGCGGTGACACTGCGCACAGGAACACGCGCCGAGCCGCCGCTGTGGAGATTTGGATCATGGATCGGGCGCGGTTAGCGCTGGCGATTCGTGGCGTTGATCTTTGCCGAAACGTTGCTGCGGCCGAAGTTCTTGGTGAGATATTCGACAATCACCGCTGACTGATCTTCGTTGATTTCCGCTCCATAACCGATCATCGTATCCACCACGGCCTTCCACTCTTCCTTCGTGTGCCGCTGGCTTGAAAAGCTGTCGGCATCGTGGCAACTCGTGCAGGCTTTCACGACGATGTCCTTGCCGGGGCCGTTCGGAAGATCCTGCGCGAACGTGGGCGTGGCCGAAATCAGGAAAGCGGACAATGCGATGGCGGAGAGTGTCTTCATACCTTACCCATTTTGCCTTAAATTCTCGCTCGAAAACAGAACAAGGGAAATCCACAGGCAGTCGGCAATCAATAGATGCAGCAATTGCATGGGGACTGGCGCCTTTAAGAGGATGGTTAACGTGCCCGCGGCCATCTGCATGACGAGCAAGCCGAGTAGAGTCGCACCCAGCACTCGAAGCGCCCGGCTCTTATCGGAACGGAGCGCCGGAAACGCCAAAGCAGCGATCAACGCGCTGGCCGCCACCGCGAGAGCCGGATGAATCACACGGAGCCGAATCAGCATATTCGACGCCGTGGAAAAATCCTCCGCGAAACCTTCGGCAAGTGTGCGGGGAGGAAACAGCGTATCGCCCAAAGCAGTGATCGCACCGGCAACGCCCACCACCACCAACGCGCCGATGGCCAACGCAACCGGACGCTTACTTCCCGTCGCCCTGCGCTGGTCGCTGGCAGGAACAGTCGCCCACCACGCGGTCAGCGCCATGGACGCCAGCAGGGAAAAGGTGTTGATCAAGTGTGTGGTCAGGGAATAAACGCGGCCGGAGGACTGATCCTTTGCCACGTGCCCCAGGAGCACTAGCGCCGCGCCTAGCAATGCCTCCGTGAGAATGAACACCAGCGACCAGGCCGCCCATTTCCGCGCACGGTGGCCTTGCGGAAGAGATTTGAACGCCCACGCAAACATCGCCACCACAACGATCAGCGCGATTCCGCTCATGATGCGGTGCGTGAATTCGATCGCCGTGGCGGCTTGGGATACCTGCGGGACAACGTCGCCATTGCACAGAGGCCAGTGGCCTCCGCAGCCTGCGCCAGAACCGGTTGCGCGCACCAGCGCGCCCCAGAGAATCACCAGGATGTTGTAAGCGAGCACGCCCCAGGCGAACCTCGCAAACGCCCGGTGGGCCGGTACGTTGTCCCGCACGGGAACCGCATTCCCCGCGATGACGCGTTCGCCGGATAGCTGCATGACCTCAGGATAACCCCCCGGAACAAATCTAAGCGGGTTCCCAGAATCGGAATGCGCTCATCACGTCGAAAAGAAACGCGGCTTCTAAGAGCACAAATGCCCGTCAATGCGCCTGGCGGGTCTCGCCGTGCGAGTGCGGCTTCACGGCGTCCACGTACTCCGCGACTTTGTCTCCCACTTTATTGTTGCTGCAACGGAAACCGAGCGCCGTTTCCGCCAGGAACAGTATGATTGCGAATGGCAGCACGGGGACTCCATAATAGTGCGCCAGCGCCAGCACGCCAACAAAGAAAAGAAGCGAGACGGGTACGTAGTATTTAAGCGGCATAATTTCTCCGCCGCTTCCCGCAGCAATTCGTTTTCCGCGTCTCGCGAGGCCGGATGGGGAACGAAAATCAATCATTTACCCTATTACAACGAAGGCAAAACGCCGCCGCGAATGGGTGGAGACGCGCAATCGGCGGGGCATTTTCCCCAGCGGATACACCACTCCACCAGCTCCATTGCAACAGATGCCATCCGCCCGGAAACGTGGCATGGTCCGCGGGAAATTTCTCGCGCTAGTATTTCGGCAAGATCCGCAGCGCGTTTTCGCGATCAATGCCACGCAGTTCGGCGTCGGTAAAGCCGCACTTACGCAGCGCGTTGGCGTGATCGGCGATCGTCGAATACGGATAATCCGCGCCAAACACGATCTGCGAAGCGCCAACCAGGGATTTGAGCGCCTGCATCACGATCGGATTCGTCGATTGCGCCGTGTCGTAGTAAAATCTCCGCAAATGAAAAAGGCGGGAGTTCGGTTGGACCGGCTTTGCAAGATTATCCGCGCTATTGGGCCCCCCAAAGAATCGCCCCGCGAGCCCAGTCAGCGTTCCGCCGGCGTGCGACCACACAAATTGAATCCGCGGGTACTTGGTCGCGATGCTCGGCAAGGGCTGCGCCGGTGAGCCGTCGTTGATCACGCTGAAGATCGCGCGGCTGGTGTCTGTGTTCCACTCGATCGTCCCCGGACTGACATTCGGCATCAGATTGTGACAGCAAGTCGCGTCCGTCGGATGCGAATACAGAATGGCCCCGCGCCGATTCAATTCCTCGTAGACCGGAGCGAACGAGGCATCGCCCAGCCATTTCGTGCCGTAGCTGGTCAGCAGGCCCACGCCCTGCACCTTCAGCGTGTCGAACGCGTAGGCGATTTCCTTGAGGCTCGCGTCGATATCCGGCAGCGGCAGCACGGCGAATACGCCGAACCGGCCTTTGTGATCGGAAGCCATGCGCGCGGCATATTCGTTCATGTCACGCGACATGCTGATCGCGTCCTGGCGCTCTTTGGCAAAGTCATCTCCGAACCAAACCCCCGGCTCGGTGACCGAAAGAAACGCTGTCGAAACGCCCGCTTTGTCCATCGTCTCGATGTCTTTTGCCGGAGTGAAATCCTGAAACTGCTGCCAGCCTTGACGCTTCACCCCGGCCACCTTCTTGATCCACCGTGGCGAACCGAAGTGATGGTGCACATCCAGTCTCCGCGGCGAACCGGCTTGCGACCAAAGATTGCCGCTGGTCACCAGCCCTCCGGCGCCCAGCGCGCAAATCCCGGCAAGCAAATGGCGGCGTGAAAGATCCGGCTTTCTCTCGTCAATCATCCTGCGCGTTTCCTGGTTTGGACGGGGCAGAGCGTGTTTTTTCATGGGGAGCCAGTATATACAGCCGGCGTTTCCCGGTAAAGGGTGCCCGCGATGCCTGGAGCCATTCCATTCCTTTGGCTCTGAGGCAAGGGCTTCACTTTTTTCTTGACACTCCCTGCTCGGGTAAGTATATTTAACCACAGAGTTATTTAACGTAAGAGTTAAATATGCAGGATCACCTCAGCTCCACCTTTTCCGCCCTGGCCGACCCCACTCGACGCGCGATCTTGGCGCGGCTCGCACTGGGGGAAACCTCGGTCACCGAACTTGCCCGTCCCTTTGAAATGAGCATGCCCGCGGTGACCAAGCACCTCAAGGTGCTGGAGCGCGCCGGACTCATCAGCCGCGGCCGCGAAGCGCAGTGGCGTCCTTGTAAGCTCGAAGCCGCTCCGCTGAAGGACATCGCCGGATGGGTGGAGCATTACCGCCAGTTCTGGGAGCAAAGCTTCGACCGGCTGGACGAGTACCTGCGCGAGCTGCAGGCTCAAGAGACAGGCGGCGCACAGGGCAATCAGCACGAAGAACATCAGCCCAAACCCGGAATCAAAGACAAAAAGAAAAAGAGAAAGAGAGTCAGCAAGGAGGCCAACCATGTCCACTAACAGCGGCGCTGCCGCCACTCCGATGGAGCGCGAACTTACCATCACTCGAATCTTCAACGCACCGCGTGAGCTGGTGTACCAGGCATGGACCGATCCCGGCCATTTGCGCATTTGGTGGGGGCCGCATGGCTTCTCGAATCCGGAATGCGAAATCGACGTGCGGCCTGGCGGTAAGTGGCGCATCCTCATGCGCGGTCCCGGTTACGAGGCCCCCTGTGGCGGCGAGTACATCGAAGTGGTGGAGAACGAACGCCTCGTTTTCACTAACAATGCCTATTCGCCCGACGGAACGGTGCTTCTCGAAGGCCGCACCTCGGTAACCTTCGCGGACGAGGACGGAAAAACCAAACTGACGCTTTCCACTCGGGCCATTGGCCGCGTGCCGTTCGCCGCGCAGATGATGGCCGGGATGGAGATGGGCTGGTCGCAAAGTCTGGAGCGTTTGGAGATGCAGGTGTCTCCAGGCAGCGCCTCCGGTCTCGGATCCTCAACGGCCGACCGCGAACTCGTTCTAAGCCGCGTCTTCGATGCTCCGCGCGATTTGGTTTTCGAAGCCTGGACCAATCCCAAGCACGTCGGCAAATGGTGGGGGCCGAAGGGCTTCACCACCACCACGCACAACATTGACCTCCGCCCCGGCGGCGAGTGGCGCTTCATCATGCACGCACCCGATGGTACCGATTACGAAAACCACATCGCCTATAACGAAATCGTGAAGCCCGAGCGGATCGTGTACACCCACGGTCCTGCCCCATGGTTTCAATCCACAGTGACCTTTGCCGAACAAGCGGGAAAGACGAAGATCACGATGCGTACCGTGTTTGCATCTTCCGAAATGCGCAACAACATCGCCAAGTACGCGGTCGAGGGCGGCTTCGAGCATTTGGGCTGCCTGGCCGAATTCCTCGGCGACAAATACCAGCCGATGGCGATCGCCCTTCCCTCGGAACGGGAAATCATTCTCCGCCGTGTCTTTCATGCCCCGCGCGCCCTGGTGTTCGAAATGCTCACCAAGTGCGAGCACCTGAAGCGCTGGTGGGGCCCGCGCTCCTGTCCCTTGGTCGAGTGCGAAATGGACGCTCGTCCTGGCGGCACGTGGCGCTATGTGTCGCAGATGGCCGATGGCACCCGCGCATACTTCAAGGGAACCTACCACCAGATCGTACCACCGGAAACAATTGTCGCCACTGAGTGTTTCGACGAGCCGCGCTTAGGCAGTCCAGAGTGGCTCGCTACGGTGACTCTGACCGAAAAGGACGGCCGCACTACGCTGACCTCGCGCATCGAACACCCGTCGCAGCAGGCGCGCGACGGCCATCTTGGATCCGGCATGGAGTGGGGCGCGGCGGAAACCTTCGACCGTCTTGCCGAGTTGTTAGCGCAGACCAAATAAAACAATCAGAAGAGAGAAGAGGCCAAACTCATGCCAACAGCAGCAGAAACCGATCTGCCCGTATTCGAAATCAGCCGTGTCTTCGACGCGCCGCGACGAACCGTCTTCCAGGTGTTCACCCAAGCCGAGCACATGGCACACTGGTGGGGTCCGAAGGGCTGGGCTTTGGACGTCCTTCAGTTGGACCTCCGGCCCGGCGGTCTATTTCATTACAAGATGACCATGCCGGATGGGAAAGCCGCGTTCGGGCGTTTCGTGTATGAGGAAATCGTACCAATAGAAAGCGTCACCATCGTTAGTGGCTTTGCCGATGAAAACGCCAATCCGATTCGGCATCCGATGAGCCCCACGTGGCCGCTGGAGATGTGGAGCCGGATGACGCTCGAAGACCTGGGCAACCAAACCCGCATGACGGTCCGCGCGCGGCCACACAACGCGAGCGCGGTGGAGATCCAGACCTTTGCAGACGGCTTCGGCTCCATGAAGCAAGGCTTCGGCGGCACGTGGGATAACTTGGAAGCCTATCTCAAGACGCTCTGAGCACGGGTGGGTGAAACGTGGGGCGGCCCTTCGGGCGGCAGCCGGGCATCGACCGGCCAAGGGGCTTCAGGCCGCCCCACAACTGCAGTGTCCGCCGGTATACGCTGGTCACAGCATGTGCCGCAACATTCGTCCTCTGTTCAACTTCGATCCGGCCGCGACGCAAGAGGAAGTGCGCGCGGCCTCACTGCAATTCGTCCGCAAAATCTCCGGCTTCACCAAACCGTCGAAAGTAAATGAAGCCAATTTCGATGCGGCGGTCGATGAGATTTGCGCAATTTCGATGCGACTGCTGCAAGCCCTGGAAACCACCGCGCCAGCCCGGAATCGCGAAGAAGAAGCCGCCAAAGCCAAAGCCCGCTCCGCCGAACGATTCGCCCGATAGCCCCCCGTTGGCGCACGCTCGCAGCCGTGCCGCGTCCAGACTCTCTCGACGCCCGTCGCTCTTCCCGCTCAACCCGTACCCTCGCCGCAATTCCTGAGCAAAGTGGGGCGGAGCTTCGCCTCCGCGCGCCGGGCTTCGTCCCGACGCAATGCAAATAGATCCAATACAACTCCGCAAAAACAAAAATCCCCATCAGTCACCACA
>JBEBGM010000084.1:0-5434 GCA_040081455.1 Bryobacteraceae bacterium | reverse complement strand
ATCAAGGAAGGGCAGACGTTGGTCCTCGCCGAATTGACCGGCCCGGGCGCCATCACGCATATCTGGAACACGATTGCTGCGCAGGATCCATTCGCCGGACGCTCGCTCGTGCTGCGGATTTATTGGGACGGAATGGACAAGCCAAGTGTCGAGTCGCCGCTGGGTGATTTCTTTGGAGTCGGCCACGGCGCGGTTGCCAACTTCCACTCGCTGCCGGTCAGCGTCTCGTCCTATGGACGTTCGCGGACTTGTTTCTGGCGGATGCCCTTTCGCAAGAGCGCAAAAATCACCCTCACCAACGAGGCGCGTGGCTACGGCGACGTGGAGGTTTACTACTACGTTGACTGGGAAAAACTGCCGGGCCTGCCGGAGGACTCGCTCTACTTCCACGCCCGTTACAACCAGGCCTTCCCCGCTACGCCCGGCGATTACCCGATCCTTGAAACCAAAGGCCGCGGCAACTACGTGGGCACGGTTTATTCCGTTCACCAGGTCAAGACCGGCTGGTTCGGTGAGGGCGACGACCACTTCTACATTGATGGCGAAACAAAACCTTCGTTGTGCGGCACCGGCACCGAGGATTACTTCAATGACTCGTGGGGCTTCCGTCCTTTCGTCGCGCCCGCGCATGGCGTGACCTTGTATGAAGGCGTCTTCGCCGGTGACCGCCTGAGCGCGTACCGCTGGCACTTGTCCGATCCGGTGCGGTTCAATTCCGCGCTCAAGGTTTCCATCGAACACAAGGGCAGCCGCTTCAATGACGCAGGTGTGAAGCAATCGTCCTCCAACGAACGTCCGGACTGGGTGAGTTCGGTGGCGTTCTGGTATCAAACACCGCCGGTGGCGGACCAAGCGCCGCTGCCTCCAGCCACAAAACGGGTTGCGCCATACCGCGTAATGCAGGCAAAAAATCTGACCTTCCGCGCTGACCCACCCACAACCGCGAAGCAGGAGGAGGAAGGTTTGATCTACACACCGGGCAAGCCCGAAGCGCAGATCGAATTCGATTTTGAAGTGACCGAGCCGGGACGTTACCAGGTCGCCGCTGTGCTGATCCTCTCGCTGTCCAGTGCCCGGTACCAGCCGGTGCTCGACGGCCAGCCGGTTGGGCCGGAACTTGACCTTTGTGTATTGGAGGAGGATTGGACGTGGTTCAGCTTTGATCTCCATGATTTGAAACCGGGCAAACACACGCTGAAGTTTGTCGGACGTGGCGCATCACCAAATCAGAGAACGAAAGCTCCGCCACGATTCGGCTTCGGCTTGAATTCACTGATCCTCCTCCGCCTCGAAGACATGGCGGGATACAAGTGAAAGGTGGGCCGGCGTTCGCGCGGGCAAGGCAAAACTATTTCACTTTTTCGACAACGAGCATTTCGGTTGGTTCGCGACTCGGCACAAGTTCGAGGCCGAGTTGGTCGAGAAGCGCCTGCTTGTAAGCCGTCCTCATTTCCTCAATACCATGCTTGCTCCCTTTCTCCGCGCGTGGGGCGGAGAACTCGTAACTTCCCTGCAGCCCGGTCTGATCGAGGACGGGAATGGCAAATAAATTGTCCCACTGCTGTGCATAGTGACGAATCGGTCGCGCATTTGAGCCGGACTGTCTGAGGCCCGGAGCGTTGGCATTGCGAACCTTGAGCAGTAGCACCTCGGTTTCCCGCATCTCGCGCCGGACCCGCAGACCGAATTTCTTTTTCAATTCTTCCTGAAGTTCTCCGTGCGGATCCTTTGTGTTTCCCGCGAGAAAATCAAAGCGGTCATCGGAGTTTTTCAAATCGTCGGCTAGGACCATCCGCAAGCTGCTCATGGAATACGCACCTTGCAGCATGGTGCTTAGATCGATATTGCGCCCCGCCACCTTCTCCTCGTAGATGCTTGTCATCACAAGACCGCCTACGTCAGGGAAACGCGTCGGGCGGATCAGCACAACGGGCGGCGCGTTTCTGACATTCTCTTGACTTAGGTTTTCCCAGAATGATTCATCAACCGTGTGCGACAGGCTGGATGTTACAATCACCGTTGTCCCTGCCACGCACAACACGCCCGCACCCACCACAATTGCCGTCTTCGCTTTTGCCCACGCCATAATTTTCAATGCTCCTTTGATGATTGTTAAAGTTGAGCCGCCCACCGCCGCACCTTTCGCCGCTGCCGCCGTTACCGTCACGACCAATCCCACCGGCGCGGCCTGCACCGAGTTCGCTGCCACTGCTCCGGCAATGACCGTGGCCGTCAGTGTCACGCCGCGTTTGATGAATACTTTTCGCAGCTTCTCCAGGGCGCGGTTCACGCGCATCTTGGCCGCGTCTTCACTCGAGCCCAGTGCCGCGCCCACTTCACTCAGGCTTTTGCCATCGAGATAACGCAGCACCACCGCGTTGCGATCCTGTTCGCCCAGCGAGTCCATTGCGGTCTCCAGCAGCGGCGCGATCTGTTGCCAGGCTTCGTCGGACTCCGGTTCGTTCATCAGCGATTGCATGTGCGCCTCCTGTTCGCGTTGTTGCCGGCGGCGCTGGATCTTCAACGCATCGGCGGCGGCGTAACGCGTGGTGTGGTAAAGCCAGCCGGGAAGAATTGTCTGTGGACCGAGCGACCCGGCCTTGCGGGCGAGTATGATGAAGACTGCCTGTGTGACTTCCTCCGCGAGATGGGCATCCCCCACACGTCGCATTGCGGCGGAATAGACCATGTTCAGATGCCGCGCCACGAGCTGCTCGAAGGCTTGCTCGGATTTGCTGGCGGCGAATTCCCGCACCAACGCCATGTCGTCGGTCATCATCTACCTATACATGGACGCCCAATCGGAAAGGGAACAGACTATTTTCAATCCCTCACCCGTTCGACCAGAGCATTTCGATCATTTCTCGGCAGGTTGGCTGATTTTTACAGCAAGGTTCTTTGCTTCTTCCTCCGTGAAGTTTCCGGAAATTTGTCCCTGTCCTCCGGAAATCTCGGATCTGATTACCGGCGCGCTGACAATTTTGCCATCAACCATGATGGCCAGACGACGGCCAATGTTCTCGCGCGTTATTTTGGCGAACTGCTTTTTTCCATTCGGTGTGAGTGTGAAATCCACGACGATGTCTGTTGGCTGTCCGATAAATGCATTCGTAGAAACAGAAGCCGATCGTATTGCAGACTGATCAAGAAGCGATTTCTTCTGCAAATGCACAGTTTCTTGAAACACTTTGCCTGATGCGCGGTTTGAGAGAGAAAACGTCATCGTGTCAGAGTCTGTTGAGGCGGCATCAAGAACCAAACGCAACTGGAAGGGCGAAGATGCGGAGGCGGAATATCCGTCGGACTTTTCGCCTGACAGAACTATTGTTGCCGCGCCACCGACGAGCAATGCCGCCACACCCACACCCGCCGCGAATTTGAATTTCAACCAAGTCATCGTCTTCATAGTTCCTTTTAGCAGCGCCGTTATTGTTCCTGGTATCATGGTTCCCTTCGCCAGCGCCGCCGTAACCTTCACCGTCAATCCCACCGGCGCGGCTTGCACCGAGTTTGCCGCCACTGCTCCGGCAATGACGGTGGCCGTCAGCGTCACGCCGCGTTTCACAAAGCGGGCACGGAGTTTTTCCAGCGCTCGTGCCACACGTTTCTGCGCTGTGCCTTCCTCCATCCGCAACACGGTGGCGATTTCGCGGGCGGTTTTGTTTTCAAAGAAGCGCAGCACCAGCGCGGCGCGGTCGGTTTCGCCCAGTTCATTCAGGGCGTCATCCAGCAGCGGCGCGAGCTGCGCCCAGTCCGCCTCCGTCGCATTGGAGCGCGGGAAGGATTCGGTTTCCGGTTCGTTCAAGGTGGATTGCATGTGAGCCTCCTGTTCGCGGGCCTGGCGTCGGCGTCTGGCTTTGAGGGCATCCGCCGCCGCGTAGCGCGTGGTGCGATACAGCCACGCGGAGAGCACGGTCTTGGGTCCGAGAGCGGCGGCCTTGCGCGTGAGAATGATGAACACGGCCTGCGTGATCTCCTCGGCCAGATGTGCGTCGCCCACCTGCCGCAGCGCCGCCGAGTGAACGAGGCCGAGGTGACGCTCCACCAGCGCGGCAAACGCCGGTTCGGATTGCGTGGCGGCAAACTCCCGCACCAGCGTCATGTCATCGCTCATCATCTACCTATACATGGCCACCCGGCACGGAAACGGACAATCTATTTTTTGACTACCCGCTGTTTTCAAAATAAGTGAAGCGGAAGTTGGCAACTGAACCGCCAGGCAGATGGTGGTTTGGAACGCCCTCACCCCGGCCCTCTCCCCCGGGAGAGGGGGAAGGCTTTCGAACCGCTGTAAACATCTGACAGTCGCGGTAGCATTCACCGCGCTTTCTCGAATCTTGCAAGGAGCCAACCGAAATACTGAAACGTCCGTTTGGTCTGGAGGCTGACGACGATTCTCCCTCTCCGCGGGGGAGAGGGCCGGGGTGAGGGCGAGCGTTCACACTATCTACCCGCCATACCAAGCATACACTCCTCGGTTGGTTGAAAACTGTTGTCAGCAACACGAAGACGTTCCACGCTCCTTGGCGTTGAAACGCGAACCAGCCATGAACTTCCTCCGAAGCTTGATTCTCCTGATTGTCGCAGCCGGGTTGCTCCTCACCGCAACAGTCCACGGCGGCACCGGCCCGGCCACGATCTGCTACTCCGCGCAACCGAACGCCTACTTCAACGACCACGCCGCCGGGATCAAGAAATTTTACGACGGGTTCTTCTTTGTTGTGGGCAGTTGGGAAAAGGCCACGCAAAGATATGTTGGTGCGAACGGCGAGAAGCCGCAGGAACAAGTGTGGTTGGACAAGGCACGCCAGAACCTGGCGGCGCTGCGCCAGGCCGGCGTGACAGAGAATTTCCTGACGGTGTATTTCGCGGACAATGGGGAGTGGCCTTCCCCAACAACTCTCCTTTCCGAATCCTACACACGCAAAATGGCGGCGGAGTTTTCCGCCATTGGCAAGGTGGCGAAGGAACTCGGCTTCCGCGGCGTGTGCGTGGATGTCGAATATGCCTACGTTCGTTACTCGATTGATCACAAGATTTACACCTACACCAATTACACCGTCGGCGATTTGCTGGCCGCCGCCCACGAACAGGGTTACGCCTGCGCCGCCGCAATCCTCGACGCTTTCCCCGACGCGCCAATCATTCTTCTGCCCGGGACATTACGCGGTCGGAAGATCGGCGAGGCGTTCCAGCTTGGAATGCTCAAGGCCATGGCTGACCGTGATGCACCCGGCGGCTTGCATCTCGGGGTCGAATACACCTACTGCCTGCACGACCCGGTCACCGCATTGGCAACGACCCGCTTTGAGGACCCCGACATTCCCAATCTGACTGATGCCAGGACCGCCGGCTACTGGCGCCGCCGTTGCACCGTTGCCCCCGGCGTCTGGCCGACACACATGATCGAAACCGGTGGCAAAGATTACCCGCT